>JANLTI010000220.1:0-6001 GCA_031362845.1 Gemmatimonadaceae bacterium
GCCCGATCACCGTCGCAGCATCGACTCGATGAAATCCAGCGCGCGTGGATCACCGCTCTGGCCAAGCCAGAACAGCGCGTGCCCGCGCGTGCGTGGATCGGGGTTCTGCCGCGCGACGTCCAGCAGGGCGGGCACTCCTTCGTGCCGCGGCAATTGCGACAACACGAACACGGCGTGCGACTTCAATCCCGCGTCGCCGCTCGCATCGTCGGCGTCTTCGGCCTCGTCGCTTAGCTGGTTCGGACGCCCGGCCATGGCACTCGCGGCGAAGCGCGCCAGCCACTGCACCGCTTCCTGCCGCGTGCCGCGCGATCGGGACGTTGCATCTCTCGCGATGCGAAGGAGCGCGGGCCACGACACGACGCTGTCAGCGAGCACGGCGGGCAGAATGGCCCTGCTGCTCACCGACGTCCGCGCCGTGGCAGCGAGGTGCAGCAGGTAGCTGGCAGCCTCCATGGCGGACACCTGCCCGAGTTCACGCCCCTCGCGCTGACGCAGCGGCCCAGCCCAGGTCTCGATTCGCTCCACCTCGCCAGCGAGGCGAGTGACACGCACCTGAATCGGTCCGTGGTCGCACGGCCGAGCGTGCATGTCGCCGTACATTCGGCCGATAAACGATCTCCCCAATCGCACGAAGCTATCGCCGTCGCCGCAGACTCCCGGTCGTCCCGTGAAGTGGAAGGTGACGGAGCCGTCGGCCAGACCGGCAATTCGTGAGGTCAGGGGCTGTGCGTGCGCCCTCGTCGCGAAGCAGGCGCACGCGATTCCCGCCGCGATGCTCAGCCCCCAGAGGCTCATCGTAGCACCAGATCGCCGATCAGTTTCTTCACGCGTGGATCGTCCTTCTGCGCCAGCCAGAACAGCGCCTTTCCGCGCATGCGCGTGTCGCTGTCGGACTTTGCGATGCCGATCAGGACGTTGAGTGCTTCTTCGTCCTCTCGCTGCGAGAGCACGAAGATCGCGTGCTCACGAAGTGCAGCATCGTTCACCGCGCGGTACACGCCGGCGAGATCGGCCGTCGGA
This sequence comes from Gemmatimonadaceae bacterium, assembly GCA_031362845.1. Classification (GTDB taxonomy): domain Bacteria; phylum Gemmatimonadota; class Gemmatimonadetes; order Gemmatimonadales; family Gemmatimonadaceae; genus AG11. The sequence continues at coordinate 1,024 of JANLTI010000220.1, forward strand.
GTTGCCTCGCGTTGCCCAGCCCAGAACAGTGCCGACTTGCGGAGTCGCATCGACTCGCGAGTGTCTCGCGCGCGCTCCAGCAGCCATTGACCTCCTGCAGCACGATCCTCGCTCATGCCGAACAGCACCGCCTCCTTGAGTTTCTCGCCCTCCAGCCGCTGATACATCGAGCGAAGGTAGGCGAACTCAGTGTCCGCCACATCCTCTCCGTGCGACAGCGAGAAGATCGCGTGCTCGCGCACCCTGCTCTCCTCGTTCACGTTCTCGATCACGCTGTGCAGCGTGCGGATCGCTCGAGGATCGCCGGATTGCCCAAGCCAGAACACGGCGGAGTGGCGTGTCGAGGGTGCGCCGGTTCGCGCAATATCGATCAGCGCATCGACACCGACCCCATCCCTCAGGGTGCCGAGTGCGCCGAGCGCTGCCTCGGCGATGCTCTTCTTTCCGCGTGCATCATCCGGGTCGTCCGCACTCTCGCGCGCCAGCACAGCCAGCGCAGGCACGGTGCGCGCGTCGCCGGTGTGGCCCAGCCAGACGATAGCGGAGCGGCGTGTGCGCGCGGTGCGTGCCCGGTCGCGAGCCAGCGCCAGCAGCGGCGCGACGACATTCGGCTCGTTTGCCAGTACGGCGGGGAGCAGCAGCCGGTCCTTGCCGGACGACGATTCCAGCCGCGGCACGAGCGAGAAGAAGTAGGCCGAGGCCTCGCCCGGTGCCACGACTCCGAGGTCGGTGACGCGTCCACCCGACGCGGGCCAGGCACCGCCGACCCGCGTCTCGTACTGCGTGACGCGCCCGCTGGCGACGCGAAGCGTCACGCGCACTGGCCCCGTCCGACAATTGTCGGACTGCCACGTTCCGTTCGACTCGAAGTTCCTCGCGAACATCGCTCGGCCGAATGCCACCATGTCGCGCCCATTCCCGCACACACCGGGGCGTGACGCGAACTCCATGCGGACCTCGCCGTCAGGCGCCTTGGCGACACGGTCGGCGAGAGTGGACTGCGCCGCGAGATGCGGCGCAGTCACGAGCGCCAGCACGATCGGTAGCCAATGACTGTGTGGCATGATGATCATCCCTTGTTGAGAATGTCGAGCAGGATCTGGCGCACGCGTGGGTCGTTCTTCTGGCCAAGCCAGAAGATGGCCTTCTTGCGCATCTCGGGATCGCGATCCTTCTGCGCGATGTCGACGAGCTTGTCCGATGCCGCGCGATCCCTCGTATCGGACAGCACCCAGATGAGCTGCTCCTTCATCTGGGCGTCGGAGAGCCGGTCGTAGAGCGCGATCAGTTCGCGAGCGGGAATGTCGGCCTGGCCCGCGGTCCACAGCGCATGCTTGCGCACGTCGACGCTCTGGGCGGGGTCGAGGGCGATGCCAAGCAGCCAGCGATCGTTGCCGAACCCGTGCATCTGGGAGAGCGAGAAGAGGACGTGCTTGCGTAGCCCCTCGTCGTCGCTCCGACCGAGCCGGCCGAACAATGCACGCAGGAACTCGGCATTCTCCGCGGACCGACGCTGTCCGAGCTGGAAGATGGCCTGCTCGCGAATGGAGCGTGGTGTGCCCGCATCCTCCGCAAGGCGCCGGACCAGCGCTGCGCCGCGACTCATGTTCTGCTCGCCGAGTGCGAACACCGCCTTGGCGCGGAGCCCCTCGTCGGGTGATGAGAGCGCGATCGTCTCGAGCGCCTGTGCGGCGCGCTCGGTGCGCACCTGGCCCAGCCAGAACACAGCCTGTTCTCGCACCTCGCGGTCAGGGTCGTTTCGCACCGCGTCCACGAGCAGCGCTTCCGTTTCCGCTGCCGGCTTCTGCGAAAGGAGGAAGACAGCCTTCGCACGGAGCGCCGCGGAGCAGCTGTCGCGCTTCTTCAAGACCTCCTTGATGATCGGCACCGCGCTCTCCGCGTCCATCTGCAGCAGCGCATTGAGCGCCTCGGTGCGGATGTCGTTCCTGCCGTCGCGATCAGCGCCGGCGCAGTTGACGCGTTGCGACGCCGCGCTGGTCACCGCTTCCGCAGCGTCGGCGTCGCCGCGCTGCGCGAGAGCGCCACGGATCCGGACGGCGAGCGAGCGGCCGTCGCCCAGCGTACGCGCCTGTGGAAACTTGCGTGCTTGCGCGTCCAGCACCTTGAGCGCCTCGCGCAGGTCGTCCTCGCGCCCCGCCTTGTAGAGCGAGAAGGCACGCCAGTAGGGGGCGTCCGGTGTGTAGACCGACCGCGGGTATCTCGCCTCGATCTGCGCGAAGAGCGCGGCGGCGCGCCGGTACGATTCATCGTTCAGGGCCTGGCGCGCCACACGGTAAAGCGAATCGGCGGGGTCGTCATCGACCCAGGGGGCTGGCGGCGTGTCGGCGAACGATTCGCGCAGCACGAGCGCCTGGCGAGCGGCGGATGTGTCGTCGCTGTATCGAGCGGCCGCCGCGAGGGGAAGCGCGATCGCGCCGATGCAGAGAAGGCGGAGCATGGACATGGACATGTGCCTCATTCGCCGGTCGCGGCGCCGGCGATGCCGTCGGGCACCGCGGTTCGGATACGTGGAAGAAGATCGCGTTCGCGCATGGCGCGATCGATCAGGGCGCGCTCGCTCGCATCGAGTGGGGCGCCCGAGAGCTGGATGATCTGCACGAGCATGAGCTCGAGGTCACCGAGCAGCGCGCGCAACTCCGCGTCGCTGCCGGCTGGCGAATCGAGCAGCAGACGCGTGCTGCTGAGCACCTGGCGTCCCCAGGTTCCCAGTTGCCGTGCGGACTCCGGCGTGGCCACCACTTCCTCGCCAGCGCGATACACCGTGAGCAGCGCCTCGGCCTGCACCAGCGTCTGCTGCGCGGCGAGACGATAGAGTCGCGACGACGCATCCCGCGCAGCCGGGCGAATCGGCGGGCCTCGCCGATCGGCCGGCGAGGTGCTGGCTGCCGGAGCACCAGACGTTGCGGCGACATTCGTCCGTTCCGGTTCGCGCTGGCGAAGCGCGACGCGATCGAGCGCGATGCCCAGCACGAGCGAGGCGGCGAGGGCAACGGGCACCATCCAGTGCCGGCGAAGCCAACGCACGCCGTCGACATTCCGCGTCGCGGCCCGGTCCGATCCCACCTGCGCCCGTGCGATTGCCTGCCACATCTCGGCACGCGGTGTCGTGCCCGCCGCATTGAGCGAGGGCGCCGCGCGCTGTAGCCAGGCGTCGAAGGCCGGATCCGACAGCGGTGTCGTACCCGCATCCTCGCCGAAGTCCAACTCGTGCAACGTGTCGTCCTTCTCGTCACTCATGATTTCCATTCCTCGGAAAAATCCGCCAGCGCCGTCCTGAGCCGTTCACGCGCTCTCGAGAGCTGCGCCTTGGTCGTTCCTGTCGTCACACCCAGCGACGCCGCGATCTGCTCGTGGGTGAATCCGTCCGCATCGTGCATCAAGAACACCACTCGACATCCCTCCGGCAGCGCGGCCACCGCTTCGGCCAGCCGGTCGCGCAACACCGGATCGGAGATGGGCGCCGTTCGCGAGATCGTCAGCGCTTCCTCGAATGGCGCTTCACGCGAGTGCTGGCGCTTGCGCCGTTTCATTTCGTTCAGCGTGACCGACACCGCGATCGTGTGGAGCCAGGTGCCGAACGTGGCATCCTGCCGGAACCCGTCGAGCGCCGCAAAAGCACGAACGAAGGTGTCCTGGGTCAGCTCGCGAGCCAGGTGCTCGCGTCCCGTCAACCTGAATGTCAGTCGGTAGATCCTGTCCACGTGCGCCTCGTAGAGCGCACGCTGCGCCATGCCATCTCCCTCCCGCGCGCGCTCGATGAGCGCCCGCTGATCATCGAGCTGGAGGGCTCGCGGCAGGGGAGTGGGGCGCTGCATTTCCATGTGTGCCCCTGAGACAGCAGGTTGGGAAATACGGTTGATCGAGGTCGGCTTCCCGAACGGGCGCACCGTGCAGGAGAGACGCACCAGGGCCGTCGTTCGCTTTGACGAATGATCCGGGGACGAAGTATGTTGGCGCGTGGCGGCTCCGGCGAACGCATGGGAGCTCGCCATCGCACACGCGACATTCCAGGTCAGGAGCGACTCATGAAGATCGTCCTCATCGTACTGGGAGCGCTCGTCGCCATCGTGCTGCTTGTCGTCGTGGTGGGATGGAGCCTGCCCGTCAAGCATCGCGCGTCGCGACAGGCCACGTATCCCGTCACCTCTCCCGAGTCGCTGTACGCGGCGATCACCAGCGTCGAGGCGTTTCCGACCTGGCGATCGAAAGTCACCAGTGTCGAGCGGGTCGCGGCGCCCACCGGGGCACGGAGCTACCGCGAGACCGGTGGCGACGGCGCCATTCTCTACGTCGTCGACGAAGAAGTCGCGTCACGACGGCTCGTCACCCGGATCGCCGATCCGTCTCTCCCGTTCGGCGGCACGTGGACGTTCGAGCTGACGCCGAACGCATCCGGGGCGATCCTGCGCATCACGGAAGACGGAGAGGTTTACAACCCGGTCTACCGGTTCATGTCGGCGTACGTGTTCGGTCATCACGCCACGATCGACACGTACCTGACGGATCTCGGAAAGAAATTCAACACGACGGTCTCGATCTCCGACGCGTCGCGATAGCTCAGCGCGCCGAGACGCGCCATATCACGTTGCCGACGTCGTCCGCGACGAGCAGCGCGCCGCGTCCGTCGATCGCGACGCCGACCGGCCGGCCCCTCGCGTCGCCCGCGTCGGTCAGGAAGCCCGTGAGAACGTCGAGCGGAGCACCGCGTGGCTTGCCCGCGACGAACGGCACGAAGATCACCTTGTAGCCGCTGCGCGGCTTGCGATTCCACGACCCGTGCTGGCCGACGAACATCCCGTTCGTCATCGGCGCCGGAAGTGTGGAGCCCTTCGCCGAAGCCAGCCCGAGCGAGGCGGTGTGCGGCCCCAGCGCGTAGTCCGGCGCGACGGCCTTGGCGACGAGATCGGGGCGCGGTGGCTTCACGCGCACATCGACGTGCTGCCCGAAGTAGCTGTAC
>JANLTI010000170.1:0-16664 GCA_031362845.1 Gemmatimonadaceae bacterium
GTGAGCGCGCCGCTGCCGGTGAACTGCCCGGCGAGCGGAGGGAACGCATCTACAGACGTACCAGCGGTCCCGCCCAAGGGATTGTTCGCTGCGAAGACCAGTCCCGTGGGCTTCTGCTCAAACGTGGCGTCGGCGTCGTCATAATTGAACGACACCTGGGAGAGAAAGCGTACGCCCATCTCCCATGTCGGCGTGAGCCGGCCGTGCACGCCAAGGTCCACCCCGAAGGAGTTTGCCGAGCCCTCGAGTGTGGCGCGGGCAAACTCGGTACGCAGAGGAATGCCGAGCTGGCCGAACGTGGGCCCGGTCGCGCTCGTGCGCTGCTGCGACAGGTCGACGGCCTGAACGAGCTCCACCTTCGAGTGAGCGAACACCGGTCCGCCCCCGACCGACCAGTTCGGCGAGATCTGGTAGCTGATGTTGGGCTGCACGTAGATGGTCTGGAGCGAGGCCTTCTTGGCGGCGAAGCGGCCCGGAAAGTTGTCCTTCCACTGCGAGGTCAGGCCGTACGGCACGTAGACGCCGAGCCCGTAGGCCAGCTTGCCGGCACCCCGATAGTTGATGAACACGTGCGGAACGGCGGCGACCGGCGCATCGCCCTCGTACTCGGCGAAGGTCGTGTCCTGAATGAAGCTGCCGTCGAGCTGGATGATGGCCGCGCCCGCGGAGACGGACCAGCCGCGGTGGCGCGGCATGGCGCCGGGGTTCCAGTAGATGCTCGAGCCGTCGTCGCATGGCGACGCCGTGGCGGCGAAGCCGCGCGCGAGCGCGCACGAACCGATCTCGTTGAGCGCGAACGCCTGTGCGCCGGCCGCGGGCGGAACCGCGAGCAAGGCAAGCGCGAGGGTGTACCGTGAGGCACGGTGAAGCGTCATCTCCATCCTCCTGTGGGGCGTCCGGGGAAGGGCCGGACGGTCGTAAGCCGGGTGCAGACGCGGCGAGTCGGTGCCAGAGCGTGCGTGAGCAATCCGATACGGCGCTAATATAGGATGCGCGGCGCCAAACGTCGCCATCTGCCCGATACTTTGCCAGTGGTCATGCCCCACTCGCCCCGCGAATCCCCGACCCTCCGCGGAGTCCAACGCGGTGAGCCGGATCACCGACGCCGCAGCCCTCCTGGATGCACTCGTTGTAGGCACGTTCGAGGGCTTCCTCACCGAGGTTGGCTACCAGGTACCTGAATGACCGATCCTCACTTCTATATCTCCGAGTTGCGCACCATCATCGAGCGCGAGGCGCCCCGGCTACTAGGCGCGTCGCCGGACGTCGTCGAGCGACGTCCCGACAAAGGCGGCTGGTCGGCGAAGGAGGTGCTCGGGCACCTCATTGACTCGGCCGCGGTGAATCATCAGCGATTCGTGCGCGCGCAATGGCAGGATCTGGTCTTTGCCGGATACGCGCAGGACGACTGGGTGTGCGCCCAGCATTATCAAACGGCGCCTTGGATCGAGCTCGTGGCGTTGTGGCGCGAGTACAACCGCCACCTCGCGCGCGTCATGGCCGCCATTCCGGTGGAAGTGCGTCTCCGGGAGCAGCGGCGCCACAACCTCCATGAGATCGCCATGCATCCGGCGCCGGCCGATGAGCCGGCCACGCTGGACTACCTGATGCGCGACTACGTGCTGCATCTCCAGCATCACCTGGCGCAGATCACGACTCGCCTCGCCGCGCATTAGCGCCGGCGCGGCGCGCTGACGTTAAGGTTTCAGGGAGAGGGTGACGTAGTATGCCCACTTTCCCTTCACCGGCTCGTCCACCGCGCGTGCCACGCCAGTGCGGGCGAACACGTCCGGAGTTCCGAGCGCGGCGATGGCCGGCAGCCGCTGGCTGACCTCGGCGCCGTAGCTGCGCAAGGGATTTCGGTAGAAGTCCGTGCTCGCGCCGGCGTAGAAGAACTCGACGGAGTACAGCGGTACGCCCACGCGATACGCCGTGAACGTGGAGCCGGCCGCACTGCCGAGTGGGTACGCGGCCGCCCCCACTCGTCGTGCGTCGTACAGCGAATCGACGAGTGGCGAATCGAACCCGCCGATGACGAATCGCTCGGCGACGCGGCCCTCGCCACCGCCCACCGTTCCGAACGCGACGCGCACGTTGGTCAGCTCGCGTCGTCCCGCGCCGGTGCCGAAGGCGGCGGCGGTGCGTTGACGGAGATATGCGCCGCCGCGGGTGCGTCCGGCCTCGCCCATGACCGAGAACTGCTCCTCGAAGCGCACGTCGTCATCGCGCTGCCGCACGACGGTGCGCACGGCGACGAGCGCTGCGCTGCGTTCCGCGCGAAGCTTTCCAGACGGGCGCTGGCGTTCCGCGAGCAGCGCCACGGCGCCGAATAAATCGTAGCCATCACCGGTGCGCATTCGCTCCGCGCGCAGCGCGCCGCCGGCTCGAGACAGGTCGAGCCCGAGTTCCGTTGCGGCGTCGAGCTCACGCGATGGCGCCTCGTGGGACAGCCACCCGGTGACGCTGACGTCGGTGCGCAGGCGGCGGGATGTGATGGTGAGCGAGCCACCCTCCGGCAACGCGGCACTCCCGGCCGATCCGAGGAGCGCGATTCCCAGGCGACCCACCGGATCGCTGCGAACGATGGCGAGCTGCGTGGTGCTGCCACCGAACCCGGTGATCGATCCCGGTACGAAACGAACGCGCGCCGGACCCGCGCCGTACGCTCGTTCCAGGGGAACGGCGCCGAGCGCGGGCCGGCGGGACGAGTCCTCCGTGGCCGACGCAACGCGCGGAGGCAGCACGGGAGAGGTGCTGTCCGCGAGCGCGCGAGCAAGCGAACCCGCGAGCGGGTCTCGCGCACGCCGCGCGCTGTCGGGCGGGATCCGGCGCAGATCGTAGCCCTTGCCCTGCAGCGACAGAAACCAGACTGCGCCGTCGGGCGCGACCTCGGCGGCCACCGCCGCACCGGTGACGCTGGTGAGCGAAACTGTCGCGGCCGCATCCTCGCCGAGCCGCTCGAGATTGGCGACACCGCCGCGCTCGGAAGTGGTGATGATGGTACGTCCATCACGCGCGAAGGTGGCGTCATAGCGCGTCACGCCATCGTCGGGATCAGCGTATCGCAGGTCACTACTGACCGGCGAGACGCGGGCGATGCGCCACCGGTCGCCGTACTGCTCCGCGACGACGATCTCCCCAGTGATGGGCGACACCCGCGGACGGTAATAATTTCGCGTGACACTTCCCGGTTTCAGCACGCGCACGGCGCCGGTAGCGAGATCGACTCGCACGAGATCGCACCAGCCCTGCGCGCAGCGCGTGGCGGCCGCCCATTGCCCGTCGGCCGAGGGGTCGGCATCGCGGAGTGCCGCGCGCCGCGTGACGCGCCGCAAATCACCGTTCTCGGCGTTCCACACATAGAGATCGGGGCGCAGCGTGCCGTCCGGCGCCGGTGTCGAGCGCGAGACGAGCAACCGCTTGGAGTCAGCGAACCAGCGTGGCGTCTCGTATGGCGCGCCGTCCCGTGCCACGAGCGTGATGACGGGCGTCCGCGGCGTCGGCAGCAGTGGGCGGTCGGGCACATCCTCCGGATCGCGCTTCGCGCGGGCAGCGCGCACGCGTGCCGCCGCGGTGTCCGGTTCCTCCGTCGTCCGCCACACGACGAGTTGGCTGGGGGCATCGAGGCGTCGAATCGTCAGCGCGACGTGTTGCCCATCTGGCGACACGGCCGGATCACCCGTGTTGCGAATCAGCCGCTGGACGAGCGTGCCGTTTCGCGTGGTGTCGCTCCCCAGCGCGCGCTCGACGGCCAAGGCATTGCCGGTGAGCTCGGCGCTGAATCGTCCGTACAGTTCTGCCGGCGTCGCTCCGTACACGCCGCTGAACGCCTGCTCGAACGATCGATCCGTCACTGCGGTCATGCGTCGCCAGAGCGCGACGAGACTCGAATCGCCCTGTCGCCGAACGAGCCATTCGAGGTACGCGGAGCCGGCGAGGTACGCGAAACTCCCCGACTCCCAGGTTCCGCCGGTGCTGTTGAGTTGTCCGTAGCTCGGCAGTCGTCCCTCGAGCGCGAACTGGCGCAACAGCGCCGCGCGCCACGCGTTGTTCGGTCGGCCGCTGCCGCTCACGCGTCCTTCGACGTACGTCGCGTAGCCTTCCAGCACCCAGCGTGGTGCCTTCGTCGCGATCGGGCCTAATGGAATGGGCGAGAGCGACCAGATGAATCGCTTGAACCGATTGCGCGAGGGCCGTGCGAGGTGCGCGATGTGCGCGTACTCGTGTGTCGCGAGCAGTTCCTGCCAGACTCGCGCGTTGCCGATCTCCTCACGCGGATCGGGCGGCGTCGGCCACAGGACGATGGTGGGCGCATCGAGCGGCGTGAACGCATACCCGTTCGCGTCGTTCGCCGGATCGTCGACCACGACGTGCACGCGCCGATCGGGTGAGAATCCGACCAGCCGCTGCACCTGATCGCGCACTCCCTCAATGCGTCGGGCCAGCGAGATCGTCCACGCGCGATACTCGACTGGATAATGAAAGGTGAAGTGTTCGGTCTCCACCGTACGCCAGTCGAGCCATGGTCTGGGCGCGGGCTGAGCGCTGGCGGCGGCGGAGCAGACAGACGTGAGCAGGGCGCACGTGAGCAGGCGACGCCAGCGATGAAAAAGCGGAAGGGACGCGTGCCCTCGGCACGCGTCCCTTTCCGAAAGCCGTGGTGCGTGCAGCGGCGTGAGATCAGCCACGCGCGCGGGCCTTGCCGCGCACTCTGTCCTGCAACCAGGTAAGCGGCACGAGAAACAGTGGGGTCAGCACGAATCCCAGGAGGGTATTGATCCAGATGAGCGCGATATAGAAGCCGCACAATCCGAGTCCAGCCCAGAGAATGCCCAGCGGGCCATGAGTTTCCAAGCGGATCGCTCCTGTAGCCGTGAGAACCGGTGGTCGCCGTGGCAAGATAGTGGGGCGTCGAATTGCGAGCCAGAGGGACGCCGCCGCCGTGCCCGCATCACGGCTATACTTCATTGCAATGCTCCACGACCCTCGTCGAGCCGTACTCCAGGCCGCTCGCCACGTGGCGCGTGAACACCGCGCGCCCTTGTTGCTCGCCGTATCCGGCGGGCTGGACTCCATGGTATTGCTGCACGCCATGGACCGCGTCGCGCATTCGCGCATCGCCGCGGTCGCGACGTTCGATCACGGAACGGGCGAGGCGGCCACGGAGGCCGTCGCCCATGTTGCGCGGGCGGCTCGGGCGCTCGGCCTGCCCGTGGTGACGGGTGTGCTGTCGGCGACGCCCGCGCTCGCGACGAGTCGCGAAGCCCACTGGCGTCGAGCGCGTTACCGCTTCCTGCGCGCATCGGCGGATACGCTCGGGGCGCGGGTGGTGACGGCGCATACAGAGGACGACCAGATCGAGACCGTTCTCATGCGCGTCATGCGCGGCAGTGGCGCGCGGGGGCTGGCCGCCCTCTACGCGCCGAGCGACGTACGTCGGCCATTCCTCGGGATCCGGCGGACGACCCTCGAGCGGTATGCGCGAGACGCCGGAGTGGCGTGGCGGGAGGATCCCACCAATCTGTCGCGGGAGTTTCTGCGGAACCGCGTGCGACACGACCTGCTGCCCGCCATGCGGCGCGTCGACGCCTCACTCGAGCGCGCGCTCCTCGCGGCCGCGCGCCGGGCGGCCGCGTTGCGCGCGGAGCTCGCGTCGTTCGTGGATGCGCGCGCATTCATCGTGTCTCACGAGACGGCGTCGATCACGATTGCCCGTGCGGAACTGTCCGGCCATGATCGGAGTTCGCTCACCATGCTGTGGGGCGAGATTGCTGGGCGCGTCGGCCTTGCACTGGACCGGCGGGGAACACACCGGCTTGCGTCGTTTATTACGACGGGTGCGCCGGCGGGGTGGGTGCAGCTGTCCGGGGGCTGGTGTGTGGAGGCGACGCGCGACGCGTACGTGCTGCGACGTCGTCCCGCGCGTGTACCGAATGAACTGGCGCTTCCGGATCACGGGGAAGTGCAGTGGGGATCGTTCCGGTTCCGGGTCGTCGAGGACGACCGAGTGCGGGACGCGGCGGTGGACGAGACGGGAAGCGTGTGGCGGGCGGCGTTCGCATCCGCGCCTCATCATGTTGTGCGCCGGTGGGTGGCGGGGGATCGGCTGGCCCCGGAGGGCGGGCGGCCTCGGCGTCGCGTGAAGCGATACCTGACGGAGGCCGGTGTTCGTGGCCTGGATCGTCCGGGCTGGCCCGTGGTGGTCGCGGGAGACGACGTGGTCTGGATTCCAGGAGTGCGCCGCAGCAACGCGGCATCCGAACGGTCCGGGAGGCCGGTACGTCACTATGTCTGTGAACGCATCGATCGCTGATCCTCGTCTCGAAGGCCGGGCCTTGCGGCGCATCGTGTACGACGCGCCGGAGATCGCGCGACGTGTGCGGGAACTCGGCGCGGAGATCACCGCAGCGTATCCCGACGGTGAACTGCTGGTGCTCGGGCTCCTGAAGGGAAGCTTCATTTTCCTGAGCGACCTCGTGCGCGAGATCAACCGTCCGCTCCACGTCGATTTCCTCGTGGCGTCGAGTTACGGTGACAGCACGGTGTCCAGCGGAAATGTCCGCCTGGTGTATGACCCCGAGACGAAGCTGGAAGGAAAGCATATTCTGCTGGTGGAGGACATCGTGGACACGGGGCGCACGCTGAACCGCCTGATGGAGCTGCTTCGGGCACGGAATCCGCGATCACTGCACATCTGCGCCCTGCTGCACAAGCACATTGCCGAAGAGCTCAAGTACGAGACCCGGTTCATCGGGTACGACGCACCGCACGAATTCCTCGTCGGATACGGGCTGGATCACGCCGAAAGCTTCCGACACCTGCCATACATCGCGAGCCTGCTGTAAATGCCCGGACCTATGCCGCCAACCAAGAACGACAAGAACAACAAGGGACCGACGAACTGGGGACGCCTGTCGAAGACGCTCTCGTTCTGGATCCTCATCCTGCTCATCCCCATCGCGCTGATCCAGCTGTCAGGGAACCGCGCCGAGTCCGCGCCCGAGATCCGCTTCGATCAGTACCGCCAGCAGCTCGAGAAGGGGAACATCTCCGAAGTCACGGTGCAGGCCGGAAAGAACGTGACGGGCAGCTTCCGCGAACCGGTGTCGGTGAACAACAAGCCGGCGCGCAAGTTCACGACGCAGCTCCTGGCGAAGGATTCGCCCGCGGAAGTGGAGCTCCTGATGCAGAAGGGCGTGCAGATCACGTCGCAGGACGCGAAGCCGAGCCTGATGAGCTGGGTGATCAACTTCCTGCCCTGGCTCCTGCTGATCGGGTTCTATCTCTTTCTCTTCCGCCAGATGCAGGCGGGGGGCAACAAGGCGTTCTCGTTCGGGAAGTCGAAGGCGAAGCTGCTCACGGGTGACACGCCGAAGGTGACGTTCGCCGACGTCGCGGGTGCGGACGAGGCGAAGCAGGAGCTTCAGGAGATCATCGAGTTCCTGAAGGATCCGCAGAAATACACGAAGCTTGGCGGCCGGCTGCCCAAGGGCTGCCTGCTCGTGGGCCCGCCGGGTACCGGCAAGACGCTGCTCGCGCGAGCCGTGGCGGGCGAGGCCAATCGTCCATTCTTCTCGATGTCGGGCTCCGACTTCGTCGAGATGTTCGTCGGCGTCGGCGCCTCGCGCGTGCGCGACCTGTTCGAGCAGGGAAAGGCGCAGGCGCCGTGCATCATCTTCATCGATGAGATCGATGCCGTGGGCCGGCATCGCGGCGCCGGTCTGGGCGGTGGACACGACGAGCGCGAGCAGACACTCAACCAGCTGCTCGTGGAGATGGACGGCTTCGAGTCGAACGACGGCGTCATCCTGATCGCGGCGACGAACCGTCCCGACGTCCTCGATCCAGCGCTCCTGCGGCCCGGCCGGTTCGATCGCCAGATCGTCGTCGATGCGCCGGACCTCCGCGGTCGCGAGGGCATTCTCAAGGTGCACCTGCGCAACAAGCCGGTGGGCGAAGACGTGAACATCACGACGCTCGCGCGCGGGACGCCGGGCATGGCCGGCGCAGACCTCGCGAACCTCGTGAACGAAGCGGCGCTGCTCGCCGTGCGACGCGAGCACGACAAGCTGTACATGGCCGATCTCGAGGACGCCAAGGACAAGGTGATGCTCGGGGCCGAGCGCAAGTCGATGGTGATGAAGGACGAGGAGCGGCGGCTGACGGCGTATCACGAGGCCGGCCATGCGCTTTGCGCCATGAAGATCGTGGGCAATGATCCGCTGCACAAAGTCACGATCGTGCCGCGTGGCCGCGCACTCGGCCTGGCGTTCACGCTGCCGGAGGACGACCGCGTCTCCATCACCCGCATGCAGCTCGAGGCAATGCTGGTGATGACCTACGGTGGACGAACGGCGGAAGAGCTGGTGTTCGGCTACGATCGCGTGACGACTGGCGCGGCGAGCGACATCCAGAAGGCGACGAGCATCGCGCGTCGCTACGTGACGCAGTGGGGATTGTCGGACGCCATCGGACCGATCCTCGTGGGCGACAACGAACAGGAGCTGTTCCTGGGGCGGGACATCCAGAGCCGGCGTGAGGTGAGCGAGCAGACGGCGCAGCTCGTGGACGCGGAAGTGAAGCGTGTGATCACCAAGGCGTACGATCGGGCGAAGGCGGTGCTGAGCGAGAACCTCGACCTCCTGCACATCATCGCTTCGGCGCTGCTGGAGCGTGAGACGTTGACGGCCGAAGACATCCGGACCATCGCACGTGGTGAGGCGTTGCCGCCCAGACCGAGCGGACTGCCTCCGGCGCCAGCCGCGATGCCTGCGGCGGTGCCAGTGGCGCAGCCGCGGCGCAATCCGCCGCTGCTCGGCGGACCGGAGCCGTCGCCGGCCTGACGATGCGTTTGTAGGCCGACGCAGTCGACGTAATGATGCGAACGGGCGGGCGCGCAATGGCGCGACCGCCCGTTCGTCATTGGAACGATCACGGGCGACGGCCGGCGAACGCGCTCGTTATCTTCCCGCCATGTCCGCTCCCACCGTCTGGAAGATTCGTGGCCAAGAGCTGAGCCTGGAGCGGCCGCTGGTGATGGGCATCGTCAACGTGACGCCCGACAGCTTCAGCGACGGCGGGAGATATCTCTCGGTCGGTGCCGCGCTCACGCATGCCGCCAGACTCCTGGCCGAAGGCGCCGACATTCTCGACGTGGGAGGCGAATCCACGCGCCCGCAGGGGGCCACGCCGGTGAGCGCCAGCGACGAGCTTCGACGAATCCTGCCCGTGATCACGGCCCTCGCGGCGGAACGTCCGAACGTCGTCCTGTCGGTGGACACGATGAAAGCGTCGGTCGCCGAAGCGGCACTCGCCGCGGGCGCGCACATCGTGAACGATGTCTCAGGCTTGCGGATCGACGCCGCGATGGCGCCGCTGTGCGCGGCTGCCGGAGCGGGGGTGGTGGTGATGCATTCGCGCGGCACCGCGGGTGACATGTCGACGTTCGAGCATGCGACGTACGACGGCGACTTCCTGGATGACATGCTCGAGGAGCTGGCGAACAGTGTCGGCGTTGCGCGCCGCGCCGGCGTAGCGCGTGAAGCGCTCGCCGTCGATCCGGGCATCGGGTTCGCGAAGCGCACCGAGCATTCCCTGCGCGCGCTCGCGTGTCTGGAACGACTTGCGGCGTGGGGATATCCGGTCGTCGTCGGCGCGTCGCGCAAGCGATTCATCGGGGAGCTCACAGGGGAGCGCGATGCGGCCCATCGCGATTTCGGCAGCATCGGTGCGTCGGTCGTCGCGTTCGAGCGTGGCGCGCACGTGCTCCGCGTGCACGATGTCGCCGGCACGCGACAGGCGCTCGACGTCGCCGCCGCGATCCGGGCCGCGGGACAGGAGTCGTGATCCAAACGGATCCGTCGCGGTGGTTGCACCCGGAATGGCGCGACGTCGTGCAGGCCGTGCTCATCGGCTACGCGTTCTACCGCGTCCTCCGACTGTTCCATGGGCGGCGGACCCTGCACGTCGTCGTGGGGCTGGCCATCCTGCTCGGGGTGTACGCGCTGTCGGTAACGTTCCAGCTCGTGTGGATCACGTTCCTGCTCGGCTTCGTCTTCGAGTACGGCGTGATTGCCCTGCTCGTGATCTTCGCGCCGGAGCTGCGCGCGGCGCTGGCGCATCTCGGGCGCGCGCGGTTCGCGCGCGTGTTCCGGCAGATGGAAGAGCGCGAGGTGGCGGAGGAAATCGAGGTCGCGGTGGAGCGTCTCAGCCGGTCGGGCATCGGCGCGATCATCGCGATCGAGCGCGACGTGCCGCTGGACGCGTGGGCCGAATCGGGATCGCCGCTGGAGGCCAAGGTCTCGGCCGACCTGTTGCTCACGATCTTCACGCCGTACTCGCCGCTGCATGATGGTGCCGTGGCGATCCGGGGTGACCTCATCATCGCGGCGGGATGCATCCTGCCACTCTCCCAGAAGCCTCTCGCCGATCGGGCGCTTGGCACCCGACATCGCGCCGCGCTGGGGTTGAGCGACGAAAGCGACGCCCTCGTCATCGTCGTGAGTGAGGAGCGATCGACCGTCTCCGTCGCGGAGCGCGGAAAGCTCTGGCGTGACCTGTCGACGGGCGAATTGCGTGAGCTCTTGGCGGGGCGGACGCCAACCCGGGACGCAATCGCCTCGGCAGGGGCTCCCGCCTGAGCATCCGCACCGTCACCGCCGGTGTGGGATCCGTGCTGCTCGCCTGCTACCTGCTGACGCTGGCGCCGGGCGTCACGTTCTGGGATGCGGGGGAGTTCATCGCTGCGGCGCACGGCCTTGGGATACCGCATCCGCCGGGCACGCCGCTGTACGTGTCGCTCGGTCGCACGTGGATCCTCGCGCTGTCGCCCGTGGCAGACGCGGCGCGCGCGATGAATCTGCTGTCCGCGGTGAGCACGGCGCTCGCCGGCGCGATCATGACGGGATTGGTGGCCCAGGAGACGCGCACGAGACCCGGCGCGGTGTGGGGCGCCACCGCCGGTGCGCTCTCCGCTGGCCTGATGGCGACGGCGTGGGCGAATGCGACCGAGACGGAGGTCTACGCCCTGTCGTTGCTGCACGTGGTACTCCTGCTCGCGTGCGCGGCGCGAGCCGGCGTGCTCGCGGGAGCGGCGGCGCGGCGCTGGCTGGCCTGCGTGGTGTACCTGATTGCGCTCGCACCCGCGGTTCATCTCAGCGTGCTCGTGTCCGTCCCGGCCGCGATCGCGCTCGCGGCGCGCGGGCGGGAGGGCGCCTGGAGTCTCCAGCGCGCGCTGGTGCTCGGCGGCGTGCTCCTGACAGCGGCGGGCATCGGCCGCGTGTCGCCCGCGTTCGTGGTCGTTGGAGCGGGCGTCATGCTCGGGGCGGGGATGTCGCCATGGACGACAGGAGGCGATCGCATCCTTCGGCCGTGGCGCGCTGCCTTCGGGCTGCTGGCGCTCGTGGCGCTGGCGTCGAGCGCGCTCGTGGTGATGCTCGTACGGGCCGCGCACGATCCGCCGCTCAACCAGGGAAATCCGGCGACGCTCGCCGCGTTCCTGGATGTGGTGGCGCGGCGCCAGTACAGCGTCGCCTCGCTGCTGCCTCGACAGGCGCCGGTGTGGCTTCAGCTGGCGAACATAGCGCAGTACGCCGACTGGCAGATCGCCCTGGGGTGGGGGCGCGGGATATTCACCAGTCCCCTGCGCGTGCTGGCCACGCTGACGTTCGTGGTGCTGGGCGCGTACGGCACTCGCGCACTCCGGCGCGACGCGGTACGCCTCGCCGACGCGCTGCTCGTGCTGCTGCTCTGCGGCACTATCGGCGTCGCCGCGTACCTGAATCTCAAGGCGGGTACGTCGCTGGGGTGGGGCGTGGTGCCGGACAGCGTGCCGCACGAAGCGAGAGAGCGCGACTACTTCTTCGTCGTCGGCTTCTGGGCGTGGGGCTGCCTGGCCGGCTACGGCGCATTCGCGCTGTCACGGGCGCGGCGGTGGCCCGCGCCCGTGGCCCTGTGCATCGTCGCGTTGCCACTGGTTGGCAACTGGCGCGCCGTGGACCGATCGCACGAGCCGCGCGCATCGGCGGCGCACCGCGTCGCATCCGCACTGCTCGCTGATGCGCCGTCGCGCGCCGTCCTGTTCGTCGCGGGTGACAACGACACGTATCCGCTCTGGTATGCGCAGCAGGTGGAGCGACAGCGACGCGATATCACGCTCGTGACGGTGTCGCTGCTGCCGGCCGAGTGGTATCAGGCGGAGCTGACACGCCGGAGTGGCCTGCGTTGGCGCGTGGAGCGCGGGGCGGGCGGGCGCGGCGGCGGTTCGCCAATCGCCGCGCGACTCGCGTCGGCCGCGCGCCGAGCGGGTCGCCCCGTCGTCGCGTCGCCCGCGCTGACGGCCGTCGAGCGCGCGATGCTCGGGGGTGACTGGCGGCTGGAGGGGGTGCTGTATCGTGCTCACGCGGAGGGCGACGGGTCGGTGCGCGTGGCGAGCGTGGACGCCGCGCTCACCGCGGCGGCCGCGCGTGTCGCGCCGGCGTTCCCCCGACGGGATCCTCCGCGGGTGGACGACATTGCCGGCACGATGCTGACGCTGCTCGCGTGCCCGCGGCTGGGGCAGGCGTGGACCGCCGACCGTGCGACACGCGACTCGCTTGAAGTGAAGTGCAACCTTCGGTAAATTCGCGTGTTATGCCATTTGGGGACCTGCCAGCGCGCCTGGCGACGGTGCGGGAGACCATCGAGCGAGCGCGACAGCGGGGCGGGCACGGACAGGCGGTCACCGTCGTTGCGGTGACGAAGACGTACGGCCCGGAGGCGCCCATCGCGGCGTGGCAGGCCGGTGTGCGTGACGCGGGAGAAAACCGGGTGCAGGAGGCCGTCGCGAAAATGGCACAGGTCGAGGTGCCGCTCCATTGGCATCTGATCGGCCATCTCCAGCGAAACAAGGTGAAGCAGCTCGACGGATTCCATCTCGTGCACTCGATGGACAGCCCGCGCCTCGCCGATGCGCTGTCGGCGTACGGCACGGCACGCGGTACCCCGCTCGACGTGCTCGTGCAGGTGAACGTGTCGGGGGAGGACACGAAGGGTGGGTATGGCGCCGGGTCGCTCGAGCGTGAGAGCGAACGGTTGCGGGGGCTGACGGGATTGGTGGTGCGTGGCGTGATGACGATGGCGCCGTTCGATGCCGATGTGTCAACTCTCAGACGCGTTTTCTCCGACGCGCGCGCCTGCCGGTCGATGTTGCGCGACGCGGGGCATCCGGCGACGGAGCTCAGCATGGGGATGTCGGGAGACTACGAGATCGCGGTGGAAGAGGGCGCCACCCTGGTGCGCCTCGGCACGGTACTGTTCGGAGCGAGGCCCGCCTGATGGACGAAACCTTTCATCTCACACCGCTCGACGTTCGGCGTTTCGACTTCGGGAAGGCGATGCGCGGATACGATCCGAAGCGCGTGGAGCAGTTCCGGGAGCAGGTCGCCGAAGAGCTCGAGCGGTTGACCCGGTCCGTGGTGGACCTCGACGGCAAGGCGAAGGGATTCCACGAGCAGCTTCGCGCCTTTCGTGAGCGCGACAAGGCGCTGAACGACGCGCTCGTCAGCGCGCAGCAGCTGCGCAACGAGATTCGCGAATCGTCGGAGCGCGAGGCATCGCTCATTGTGCGGGAGGCGCGCGCTGCGGGCGAGGAGCAGCTCGAGTCGGCGCGCGCGGAAGTGCGGCGGCTCGAATCGCACCTCCAGGATCTCGACCGTGCGCGTCGGGCGCATCTCGCCCAGCTGCGACAGATGGCGGAGCGGCAGCTCGCCGAGATCACGGCGGCGGAGCAGGAAGTCCTGCCGGCGGTGCCGGGCAGTGCGGCCGCGGGGCGCGCGAGGGATGGATTCAAGCCGACGTCGGCGGCCGGGAAGGTAGAGCAGGGATGACGACGCTCACGACGCCCGCGCCGACCACCGACGCGAGCGCCCATACGCTCGAGGCGGTGAGTGCCGCGCGCGACGCGGTGCGTGCACGGTTCGCGCGCACGCCCGATGTGGCGATCATCCTGGGCACCGGACTCGGCGGACTCGCGAGGGAGATCGTCGCCGAGGCGACGATCGATTATCGCGACATTCCCGGCTTTCCGCTGTCCACGGTGGAGAGCCACGCGGGTCGGCTGCTGTGCGGCACGTTGGGTGGGCGCACGGTGATCGCGATGCAGGGGCGGTTTCATCGGTACGAGGGATACTCGCTCCAGCAGGTGACCTTCCCCGTCCGCGTGCTGCACGCGCTGGGCGCGCCGACGCTGATCGTGTCCAATGCGTGTGGCGGGATGAATCCGCTGTGGCAACCGGGAGACCTGATGCTCATCGCCGACCACATCAATCTCCTCGGCGACAATCCGCTCGTTGGCCCGAACGACGATCGGCTCGGCGCCCGGTTCCCGGACATGTCCGAGCCGTACGACGCGGCGCTGCGCGTGCTGGCCCGTGCCGTCGCGGCGGAGCTGCGGATCGAGCTGCGTGAGGGCGTGTACGTCGCGGTGGCGGGGCCCAACCTGGAGACGCGGGCGGAGTATCGCATGTTGCGGGCGCTCGGCGCGGATGTGGTGGGGATGAGCACCGTACCGGAGGTCATCGTAGCAGTGCACGCGGGCATGCGCGTGCTGGGGCTGTCGATCATCACCGACCAGTGCCTGCCCGACGCGCTACAGCCGGCCGACGTGGCGACGATCATCGCGACGGCGGGTCGCGCCGAACCGCGACTCACCGCGCTCGTGCGCGGTGTGCTCGAGCGCTCATGACGGCGACGGACACGTTGCCCCGCTACCGGCCGGTGCCGGCCGATCTCGGCGCGAACGCGATGGAGCTCGAGCTCCTGCAGCAGTGGACCGACGAACGGCTGTTCGCCCGCACGCTCGCTGCACGAGCCGGCGGGGAACCGTACGTGTTCTTCGAGGGTCCGCCGACGGCGAATGGCAAGCCGGGCATCCATCATGTGTTCGCCCGGACCGTGAAGGATTTGTTCTGCCGTCATCGCGCCATGTCCGGATTCTTCGTCGACCGGAAGGCGGGGTGGGACACACACGGGCTCCCTGTGGAGATCGAGGTGGAGAAGCGCCTCGGCATCCGTGGCAAGGAGGACATCGAAAAGCTCGGCGTCGCGGAGTTCAACCGACTCTGCCGCGAAAGCGTCTTCACGTATCGCGAGGATTGGCAGAAGCTGAGCGAGCGGATGGCGTACTGGCTCGACTACGAGCATCCGTACATCACCTACACGCCGGACTACGTCGAGAGTGTATGGTGGGCGCTCGCGACGCTATTCGAGAAGCAGCTGCTCTATCGCGGCCACAAGATTCTGCCGTACTGCCCGCGTTGCGGCACCGTCCTCTCGAGCCATGAGGTGGCCCAGGGCTACGAGGATGTCGATGATCCGAGCGTGTATCTCGCGCTCGATCTCGGCTCTATCGGGGGCGAGGTGGTGGACGATGCGGCGGGCATGCCCGGGCGCACGGCACGCCGGATTCTCGTGTGGACCACCACGCCATGGACTCTCGTGTCGAACGCTGCGCTGGCCGTGCATCCCGAGCTCGCCTACGTGGAGCTCGTCAAGACGGGCAGCGCCGACACGCGCACCATCATCCTGGCCGAATCGCGTGCGCCCGCTGTCCTCGGCGACGATTACACCGCGCGATGGACGCAGGTCGGTGTGGTGACCGGCGCGGAGCTCGTGGGCGCGAGGTACAGGCGCCCACTCGATTGGCTGCCATACCCGGATGGTACGAATCACGAGATCATCGTGGGCGAACGATTCGTGAGCGCGGACGACGGCTCCGGCGTGGTGCACATGTCGCCCGCGTTCGGCGCGGACGACTACGCGGCGGGGCGGCGTCACAACCTGCCGTTCCTGCAACCGGTGGACGCGCGCGGCCACTTTCCGGCAGACCTGCCCGTCGTGGGCGGAACGTTCGTCAAGGACGCCGATGCCGCGCTGATCGAGGAGTTGAAGCGGCGTGGGCTGTTGTGGAAGGCGGGCACCATCACGCACTCGTACCCGCACTGCTGGCGCTGCGGCACACCGCTGCTCTACTACGCGCGCACTTCGTGGTTCGTGCGCACCTCGTCGTACAAGGACGAGATGCTCGCGCGCAATGCGCGCATCGATTGGCATCCGCCGGAGGTTGGCGCGGGACGCTTCGGGGAATGGCTCGAGAACAACATCGACTGGGCGGTGTCGCGCGAGCGGTACTGGGGCACGCCGCTGCCGTTGTGGCTGTGCGACGCCGATGCCGATCATCTTGACGCCGTAGGCAGTTACGACCAGCTCGCACGTCGCACCGGCGCACCGCTTCCGGCCGACTTCGACCCGCATCGGCCGCACGTGGACGGATACGCGTGGCCATGCACGGTGGCGGGATGCTCCGGCACGATGCGCCGCACTCCCGAGGTCGTGGATGCCTGGTTCGATTCGGGGTCGATGTCGTTCGCGCAGTGGCACTTCCCGTTCGAGCACGCCGACGAGCTCGCGGCGCACTTCCCGGCCGACTACATCGCCGAGGGGCTGGACCAGACGCGCGGTTGGTTCTACTCCCTGCTCGCCATCGCTACGGGGCTCGGAGACGCACTGCCGCGCAACGAGGCAGGCACCGCGTCTCCCTATCGCAATGTCGTGGTGAACAACCTCGTGCTGGACGCCGAGGGAAAGAAGATGTCCAAGAGCCGCGGCAACATCGTGGAGCCGTGGGG
>JANLTI010000022.1:0-3912 GCA_031362845.1 Gemmatimonadaceae bacterium
CGTGGAATAGGGAAGGGGCGGTTGGATGAAGAGCAGTCACCCTACCGCAGTGTTCCGAATTCCCGCCGCTCGCCGTACTCGCCCCGCCTCACAACGCGCCGTACGCCTCTCGCCGCACGTCGCCGTACGCCTCTCGCCGCACGTCGCCGTACGCCTCTCGCCGTACGTCACTGCGGTGCCCCGCCTCACGCCGCCAAGAAATACTTGCGATACCCATTGGGTATCAACCCGGACTAATGATGTCTTGGACCCTACCCCCTGACGCCGATAACTCTCGATCACTGCCATCGCTCCACGCTCGCCTCCTTCATGCCGGAGTCACCATGCACATCCTTCGTTCGCTCGTCGCTCCCATCGCGGCCGCCGTGCTCACCATCGCCGCCGTCGAGACCGCCGCGGCCCAATCCGCCGTCGCGTCGGCCACTGCGCGACTCGCCACCCGCTCGGCAGACATCATCGATGCGCCGCGCCAGCGCACACTCGCCATCTACCAGTTCGATGGCTCGCAGAATGGCATTCCCGCGCAGGTGACCGTCGCCGATTCAGCGGGCAAGCTCGTCGCGTCCTACCGTCTCCGCGGCGGATGGGCGGAGCGCCCAATGACCGTCGAGGTCGCCGACTCCGATCTCCTGCTCCAGGCGCAGACACCACGGGGCACGCTCACGATGGTGTTCTACCAGCAGAACGATCCTGATGCCGCTGTGCCATTGGTCGGCCTCTGGTCGCTCGGCACCCGTCAGGGAGAGCTCCGTGCCCGCGCCGCGCGCTGAGCACGGGTCGCACGCCGGCGCACGTCACGTCGACCCGAACGTGACGGAGTCGCCGGACTGGCCGACGATCTACCATCCGCCGGGTGTGATCCGTCTTGTCACACCCGCCGAGGAGGCGGTGCTGCTCCGCCGTCGCCGCCTCGCACTCGTCCCGTCGCTCTCTGACGGACCGGACAGCCGGTAACGCTCGTTCGCTTCGGCGATACCTTTCGGGTCTGGCGCAATACGACGCCGGCCCGAGAGGCCGCGTCGCTTCCTGAATGACGCGATTGCATGTCGGAATCAGAGGTACTGTGCGTCGGTGAAGTGTTGTGGGATGCCCTCCCGGAAGGACTCTTCCTGGGAGGCGCACCGTTCAACGTCGCCTGTCACCTGCGCGCGGCCGGCACGTCGGTCTCCATGGTGAGCCGAGTGGGCGACGACCGGCTCGGCGACGAAGTCCTTCGTCGCGCGATCCGCTACGGCGTGGGCGTGGACCTCATCCAGGTGGATCCGGCGCTGCCCACCGGCTTCGTGCGCGTCGTCGTGAACGAGGCGGGCGAACCCACCTACGACATCCTCGAGCCGGCCGCATGGGACGAGATCGCGCCGACGCCGGCATTGCTCGCGCGCGCCGCCGCGGCACGCGCAATCGTGTTCGGCACGCTGGCGCAGCGACATGTCACGACGCGACGCACGATCGAGCGCCTGTGGGAATCAAAGGCGCTCATGGTGCTCGACCTGAACCTGCGCCCTCGGTACGACGATCGCGAGATCGTGCAACGGTCGCTGCGCCGAGCCGACGTCGTGAAGTTGTCGGAGAATGAACTGGCACATATCGCGGAGTGGTTCGGACTCGCGGGCAGCACGCGCGAGATGGTCGCTGGCCTGGTGGCGACCTTCGCCTGCCCGGTAGTCTGCGTGACGCGCGGCAGCGCGGGCGCCGCGCTCTGGCGCGAGGGCCGGTGGAGCGAACAGCCGGGGTACCCGGTGGAGGTGCGCGACACGGTGGGTGCCGGAGATGCATTCCTCGCCGTGCTGCTGTCGGGACTGCTCTCGGGCAGTGGCAGTGGCGGTGTCGCGGACGACGAGACGCTGCTGCAGCACGCCAACCTGATTGGCGCGTACGTGGCGACGCAGTTCGGCGCGCTGCCCTCCGATCAGCGCGTGGCCACTCCGCCAGTCGCCGCCGACGCGCCGGTGCGCGCACGCCGCCGGCCCCGCAAGCGCTGAGATGGAACTCAGGCATCTCCGGTACTTCGTGGCCGTGGCCGAAGAGCTCCATTTCGGTCGTGCTGCGACACGACTGCGCATCGCGCAGCCTCCGCTGAGCCGACAGATCCGTGATCTCGAGCGGGAGATCGGGACGCCACTGTTCGAGCGAGTGCCGCGCGGGGTGGAGCTCACGGCGGCGGGAAGCGCCTTCCTGCCCGAAGCGCGCCTCACGCTCGCGCAGGCGGAACGTGCGCAGCGCAGCGCGCAACGCGCGGCGGGGGGCGAGACCGGCCGGCTCCGCGTGGGGTTCGTCGAGGCCGCGACGCACTCCGGCATCCTGCCCGACGTGCTCGGCTTCTTTCGCCAGCATCTGCCGAGTGTGGGGCTCTCGCTGTTCGAGCTGGATCCCGTCCGTCAGGCCGATGCCTTTCGCGACGGGCGCATCGACCTCGGCATCCTGCACGGTCCACCGCTCGACGCGGACCGCTGGCTTCGGGTCGAAACCATCTACACCGAACCGGTCGTGCTTGCGGTACCCAGATCGCATCGGCTCGCGGGACGCGTCCGCTTCACGCTCGGCGGGCTCGCCACCGAATCGTTCGTGATGTTCCCGCGCGCGGTGGCACCGGCCATGTACGACGATCTCGTGGCGCGCTGCCGATCGGCCGGATTCTCTCCCCGCATCGTGCAGGAAGCAGCCGGCTGGCACACACTCGTGAGCCTCGTCGGCGCGGGCGTTGGGCTGGGATTCGTGCCGCGCTCGCTGACGACGGCGCAACAGCATGGCGCCGCCTACCGCACCATGCGCGACCTCTCGGTTCACATGACGCTGGCGGCCGCGTGGAAGAGTGGCGAGCGGTCGCCGGTACGGGAGCGATTCGTGATGGCGTTGCGCGCGGTGGCGGGAGCGCGCGCGCGGTGATCCTGCCGCGGCAACGGACACGTTGCGGGAATCACGTCCAGCGTTGAAGTTCTCTCCCGCACCGTTCCTCAGCCCGGGGTAAACATGGATCGCCGCAGCTTTCTCTCGACGTTGGGCGTCGCCGCCGCCGCACAGATCGGCTGCGCGTCAGTCGGCCAGCCCGCCGTCACCCGATCGCGCCGGCTCGGCCGAGTCGGCCTTCAGCTCTACAGTCTCCGCGACGACGCGCGCCGCGACCTCGAACGCACGCTCGCCGACATCGCCGCCGCCGGCTATCGCGATGTGGAGCTGCTCGGCTCGATGAACAACTTCGGCATGGCTCCGGCCCGCGTGCGCGAAGTCCTCCAACGCAACGGGTTGCGCGCGCCGTCGACCCATGTGAGCGGGACCGCGCTCGATGATCTCGACCGACAGCTCGACGATGCACAGACGCTCGGCCATCAGCATCTCATCGTCGCCAGCCTGCCGATCACGGGCACGCCCACGCTCGACGACTACCGGCGCTGGGCGGATCGCCTGAACGACGCGGGACGACGCGCGCGGACGAGAGACATCTGGGTCGGGTTCCATAACCATGCCGGCGACTTCACGCTCGTCGACGGCAAGGTGCCGTACGATCTGCTGATCGAGCGCACCGATCCCTCGTTCGTCCGCATGCAGCTCGATACCGGCAACCTCGCCATGGCCGGCCGGGACCCGCTCGATTACATCCGGCGCTTCGGCAATCGGTACTGGTCGTTTCACATCAAGGATGTCCCGCAGCTCGGTGCGACGCACGACACCGACCTCGGCAAGGGCGTGATCGATTTCCGTCGCCTGCTGGCCAGCATCGACGACATCGATCGGAAGTTCCTGTTCGTCGAACAGGAGACCTATCCCACCGGTACACCGCTCGACAGCGTCCGTCGCGGTTACGCGTTCCTCTCGACGCTGGAGTTCTGAGGAGCATGCGAGTGCGCCACCATCGAATGAGCCTGCACCTGTCCCGCGTTGCCATCCTCTCCCTGCTCGTCGCGTCGTGCGCGC
>JANLTI010000043.1:0-9256 GCA_031362845.1 Gemmatimonadaceae bacterium
TCCGGATACTCCGCATGCGCCTCGATTCCGCCAATCAGGCCGCGCCGATCCCCGCCAAAGGAGCACGTTGAACTTCCGGTCCGCTATTTGAGTACTGTTCGGGTGTGCTGACACGACTGCGTCGCTCAGGGGCCCTGTTGATGGCCGTATTTGCGGGACACCTGGGCTTGGTGTCCAGCGGCGCGGTGTGCGTGCGACCCGGCATGGCGATGATGTCTACCGCCGTAGCGAACGCGCCCTCCGGCAGCGACGCGCGCTCCATGCGCGACATGCCCGGAATGCGCGAGGGAGTGGATGCGCCGCCCGCCGAGCAGGGTCCGTGCTCCGGACCGGCGACCGGTCAGTGCCTGGCGTCCATGGCCTGCGTCACGGTGCTCGGTTCCGCCGCCATCGCGACGCTGTTGCCGGCCCTTGCGACGGGATTGAGCGAGAACGCCGCGTGGACTGTACTGATGCCGGCATCGTCGAGCCCCGCACCAGAGCTTCCACCTCCCCGAGCCTGACACCGTTCGCGCACCTCCCCTGTACGGGAGAGGTGTGGCACTGCCGCGCGCTGTAATCTGCACGCGCGCTCGCACGGACCGCGTCACTCGAGACCGCCACCACGGTCAGCGCGTTCCGGAACGGATCTCATCGGGAATTCATGTCCCCAGCCATTCAACGCGTGCTGTGCACGCGTCTGCTCGGCATCGCTCGGGAGCGAGTCCTCGCTCCGTCGCTGCTCGGCGTCGTCCTGCTCTTCGCCGGCGTGCTCCCGGCGCGGTCGCAATCCACGGGTGAGGACACACTCGACCTGCTGGTGGCGGAGGCGCTGAGGCGAAGTCCCACGATTGACGCCGCGCGGCAGCGCGTGTCCGCCGCGCGCGCCAGGGTCAGGCCGGCGGGCGCACGCGCCGATCCGAATCTCATGGCGGCGCTGATCGCGATCCCCGTCGTGAAACCGAGCCTCACCGACGACGACTTCACCATGCTCATGGTGGGAGTGCAGCAGTCGTTTCCCTATCCCGGCAAGCGCGCACTCCGCGCGCGCGCCGCCACGCTCGAGGCCGATGCACTCGGCTCAGCGATCGACGGTGCACAGCGCGGCGTGGTGCGCGCGGTGAAGGAGGCGTGGTTCGAGATCGCCTATCTCGATCATGCGCTCGAGATCGCGGAACGAAGCCGGGTGCTACTCGCCGACGTCGTGCGGCTCACCGAATCGCAGTACGGTACTGGAACGGGCACCCAGCAGGACGTCCTGAAAGCGCGGGTCGAAGCCGCGCGACTCACCGAAACGGTGTCAGCGCTGATGGAGGCGCGAGTGGCGTCGCTCGCGGCGTTGAATGCAACGCTCGACCGGCCGACCGACTCCCCCCTGAGTCACGCGACGGTGCCCGCACGCCTCGCACGGGCCTCGGTCGCCACAGACGCCGAGAGCATCCGCTTCACGTCGCAATCCATCGGCGCGCGAGCCGCCGACTCGCCGCTCCCTCCGCTTCACGATCTCCAGGAGCTCGCCGCGCGCTCCAGTCCGGTGCTTCGCGAACTCGAGACACGACTTGCCGCGCAGGCGGCACGAGTCGAGCTCGCGCGCCGCGAGTACAAGCCGGACTTCGACGTCTCGCTGCAGTACAACCATCGCGTGGCGTTTCCCGACCTGCTCACGGCGCAGGTGTCCATTCCGCTCCGCCTGCAGAAATCGTCCCGCCAGGATCAGGCAGTCGCCGAAGCGACGGCAGATCGCTCGGCACTCGACGCCGAACATCGCGCCGAAGTGCGAGCCGTGCGCGCGCGCGTGGCCACACTCGTGAGCGAGATCGAGCTCACCCGCACCCAGCTCGCGTTGTACGTGAAGGCGATTCTTCCGCAGGCGCGCGCTGCGGCATCGTCGTCGCTCACGGGCTACCGCACGGGACGCACGGGCCTGCTCGCGCTGCTGGATCTTCAGGGCACCGTGCTCGGCTACGAGACCGCGTACTACCGCGCGCAGAGCGACTTCGCGAAGAAGGTGGCGGAGCTGGAAGAGCTGGTCGGTGCGGAGGTGCTCCCATGACGCGGCGCACGCAGTGGATCGCCGGCATTGCGATCGTCGTCGCACTCGTGGTCGTGGCCATCCTGGTTCGACGCACGCGCTCGAGTTCTTCGAAGGCAGCGCCCGACTCGATGGCGGGAATGGCGGGCATGAGCCCCGACGGTGCTGTGCGCCTGACCGCCAGCCAGCTCACCACGTTTGGCGTCACGTTCGGAACGGTGGAACAGCGAACGTTGTCGACCAGCGTGCGAACCGTGGGAACCGTGATGATGGATGAATCGCGCATGGCGTCGGTCACGCCGAAGGTCAACGGCTTCGTCGAGCGGCTGTACGTGAATACCACGGGCCAGGCGGTACGTCGCGGCCAGCCGCTCGCCGATGTGTACTCGCCGGATCTTCTCGCCGCGCAGGAAGAACTGCTGCTCGCGCGACGACTCGATCGAACCGTGGGACAGAGCGCTGTCCCGGGTGTGCCGTCCTCGTCCGGTGAGTTGCTTGCTGCCGCGCGACGGCGACTGCGCCTGTGGGATGTATCCGAAACGCAGATCGACGAGGTACTGCGCACGGGACGCGCACGTCGCACCGTCACGCTGTACTCGCCCGTGAGCGGTGTCGTCACGGAGAAGAAGGTCGTCGTCGGTCAGGCGGTGCAGGCGGGCATGGAGCTCTACACGCTCGCCGATCTGAGCGAGATATGGGTCGACGTGCAGGTGCGCGAGACCGAGGCGGCCAATGTGCGAGCCGGTACGGGCGCCGACGTCGAATTCGCGACCTATCCGGGCCGGACGTACAAGGGTCGCGTGTCCTTCATCTATCCGACCATTACCGAGCAGACGCGCTCGGTGCGCGCTCGCGTGTCCGTCGCCAACTCCGAGGGCCAGCTCAGGCCCGGCATGTACGCCACCGTGCGGCTCTCCTCGCCGACGCGCTCGGCGCTCACCGTTCCGCGCGCGGCCGTGGTGCAGACCGGCGAACGGGCGGTGGTGTTCGTCGATCAAGGCAAGGGTGCGCTCAGGCCGCTGGACGTCGAGACGGGCGCAAGCGCGGGAGACTACGTCGAGATCCTCGCGGGTCTCGAGCCGGGACAGCGCGTCGTCACGTCGGCGCAGTTCCTTCTCGACTCGGAGTCCAATCTTGCCGAGGTCATGAAGAGCATGATCGGCATGGGTGGCGGACGCACCAATGCCGGTGGCGACATGGCCGGAATGGACATGAGCGGAGGTGACAGGAAGGGAACGGAGCTGAAGGGGTTGGATACGAAGGGCGCGGAGACCCGTGGCATGCCGGGCGCCGCCGGTACGCGCACGCTTCCGAAGGCGCCGAGGTAATCGGCCATGCTCAAGCGAATCATCGCGTGGTCGGCCACGCATCCGCTCGCCGTTGGCATCGGCACCATCGCGCTCATCATGGGTGGCGTGTGGGCCATGCTCAACACGTCGGTCGACGCAATTCCCGATCTGTCCGACGCACAGGTCATCGTCATGACCGAGTGGCCGGGCCAGGCGCCGCAGCTGGTGGAGGATCAGGTCACGTATCCGCTGGAGACCGAACTGCTCAAGGTCCCGAACACGAAGTTCGTGCGCGGGATGAGCCAGTTTGGACTGTCCGCGGTGTACGTCGTGTTCGAGGACGGCACCGATTTGTACTGGGCTCGTTCGCGCGTGCTCGAGTATCTCAACGGCATTGCCGGCAAGCTCCCGCCAGGCGCGACCACGACACTGGGGCCCGACGCGACTGGAGTCGGGTGGATCATGCAGTACGTGCTCGCCGATACGAGCGGCACGCTCAATCTCGCCGAGCTGCGTGCGCTACAGGACTTCACCGTGCGGCCCGCACTCACGGCGGTGCCGGGCGTGGCGGAGATCGCGTCGTTCGGCGGGTTCGAGAAGGAGTATCAGGTACAGGTCGACCCGGCGAAGCTGCTCGCGTATGGCATCCCGATCCAGAAGGTGAGCGATGCCGTCCGCGCGTCGAACGCCGACGTTGGTGGTCGCGTGCTCGAAGCGGGGGGGACCGAGTACGTGGTTCGAGCACGCGGCAGGTTCACGTCGCTCGACGACATCGCAGGCGTCTCCATCGGCATGGGACCGGGAGGCTCACCGATAGCCGTGGGAGATGTCGCCGAGGTGCAGGTGGGACCGGCAATCCGGCGCGGCATCGCAGATCTGAACGGAAAGGGTGAGGTGGTCACCGGCTGGGTAGTGATGCGCTACGGCGCCAACCCACGCGACGTGATCGACGGTGTGAAGCGGAAAATGACCGAACTGGAAGGCGCGTTGCCACGCGGCGTGCGCTTCGTGGAAGGGTACGATCGCTCCGGACTGATCGACCGTGCCATCCGCACGCTCAAGACCAAGCTGATCGAGGAGTCGATCATCGTCGCCCTGGTCACGGTGATCTTCCTTCTTCACGCGCCGAGCGCGCTCGTGGCCATCGTGACGCTGCCGATCGGTGTGCTGATGGCGCTCCTCGCCATGCGCACGCTCGGGCTCAGCGCCAACATCATGAGCCTCGGTGGCATCGCGATCGCCATCGGTGCGATGATCGACGCCGCGATCGTGATGGTGGAGAACCTCCACAAGCACATGGAGCGCAACGAGGCGGAGAAGCTTGGCAAGGATCACTGGACACTGGTGATCGAATCGGCGCAGGAGGTGGGACCATCGTTGTTCATCTCGCTGCTCATCATCACCGCGTCGTTCCTTCCCGTGTTCGCCCTTCAGGATCAGGAGGGCCGCCTGTTCAAGCCGCTCGCCTGGACGAAGACGCTCGCGATGGGCTCGGCGGCGCTTCTGTCGGTGACGCTGGTTCCGGTCGCGATGGGACTGTTCGTGCGAAAGGGGGTGAAGCCCGAATCGGCCAATCCGGTGAACCGCGTGCTGGTGCGGGCGTACCGCCCCGTGATCGAGTTCGTGCTGCGCCATCGGTGGCCGACCATCGCCGTCGCGGGCGTCATCCTGCTCGCGACGTGGCTGCCCTGGTCGCGCATCGGCAGCGAGTTCATGCCGCCGCTCAACGAAGGCTCGATCATGGACATGCCCTCGCTCTTTCCCGGGGTGAGCTCGGCGCAGGCGAAGCAGGTTCTGCAGCAGCGCGATGCAGCCCTGGCGCGCATCCCGGAAGTGCAGACGGTGATGGGCAAGATCGGGCGCGCCGAGAGCGCCACCGACATGGCGCCGATGTCGATGATCGAGACGATCGCGATCCTGAAGGACCGGGAGGATTGGCGCCCGGGGGTGACGTATGACTCCATCGTCACCGAAGCGAACAACACGGTGAACACGCCGGGTGTCGCGAACATGTGGTCGATGCCGATCAAGAACCGGCTCGACATGCTCGCGACGGGCATCAAGACACCGGTCGGGCTCAAGATCTACGGGCCCGATCTGGCGACGCTGGACCGCATCGGGAAGGAGGTCGAAGGCGTGCTGCCGTCGGTCGCCGGCACCGGATCGGTGTTTGCCGAGCGTGCGGTGGGCGGTCGGTACCTCGACGTGACAATCGATCGCGCGGCCGCCGCGCGGTACGGCATGACGAGCGACGACGTACAGATGGCGCTCGCGACTGCCGTGGGCGGGATGGATGCGGGGCAGGTGATCGAGGGACGCGAGCGGTTCAACGTGCTGGTTCGCTATCCGCGAGAGCTGCGCGACGATCCGGACCGCGTGCGCGAAGTGCTGATCGCCACACCAGCGGGTGCGCAGGTCGCACTCGGCGAACTCGCGCGGGTGACAGTGGTGAAGGGCTCCACGCTCATCAAGTCCGAGAACGCGTCACTCAACAACGTGGTGTACGTGGACGTGCGGGGCCGGGACATCGGGAGTTACGTGGGTGAGGCGAAGCAGGTCGTCGCGCGCAGTGTGCAGCTGCCACCCGGCTATCGAATCGAGTGGTCTGGTCAGTTCGAATCGCTTGAGCGGGCGACGAAGCGATTGCGGGTTGTGGTGCCGATCACTCTGCTCATCATCTTCGGCCTGCTCTACTTCAACTTCCGGAGCGTGACGGAGACAGCGATCGTGATGCTGTCGCTGCCATTCGCGCTCGTGGGCGGGGTGTGGCTCATGTGGCTGCTCGACTACAACATGAGCGTCGCCGTGGCGATCGGCTTCATCGCGCTGGCGGGCGTTGCCGCGGAGACCGGGGTGATCATGCTGATCTATCTCGATCACGCCTTTCGCGACCGTGCGGCACGCGGTGCGGTGGGATCACGGGCGGACATCGACGCCGCGGTGGAGTACGGCGCGGTGGAGCGCGTACGTCCGAAGATGATGACCGTCGTCGCCATCATTGCCGGATTGCTGCCGATTCTCTGGAGTCAGGATGTCGGGGCCGACGTGCTGAAGCGGATCGCCGCGCCGATGGTGGGCGGGATGGTGACGAGCACTGTCCTCACGCTCGTGGTGATACCGGCGATTTATTCCTTATGGAAGGAACGGGGGCTGGCGAGGCAACGTCAACGGCCGAGCTGACAACTCAAGCTGACAGCTATCAGTTGACCGTCCACGGCCGAGCTGACAGCTGCTAGCTGTCAGCGTCAGAAGTGAGTACTGCGTCACCGCAGTTCGTCACGACCGCGCCCACCTGCCGCGCACTGTGTCCGCGCACCGGCCAACGATCAATTCTGACAGCTCACAGCTTGAAGCTGTCAGCTCGGCCGTGCAAACTCCCGACTGCAGCAAGGAGCCGTGAACGTCAGATGTGCGCACTACCCGCTAAACGACCGAGGTCGTGTTGAATGCATGAGCGTAAGCGCGTGACGTACGAGACGAGCGGCGACGTACGGGAGCAGGCGAGCGACATCACATGGCCGCGATATCAGCCCTGGGTGGCGCTCGCCCTGTTCAGTCTGCTCGTCAATTTCGCGTGGGAGGTTCTCGTCCCGCCGTTCTACGCCTTGCACGCGGCGGCGCCGCACAGCATCACTGTGCTGGCATGCCTTCGCTCTTCGTTCGGCGACGCGGGAATCACGATCGGTTCGTACGGGGCAGTCGCGGCGATCGGCACGCGTCGATGGATCAACACTGCCACCCCTCGAATGATCGCGGGCTATCTCGGCTGCGGCGTCGGGGTCACGATCGCCCTTGAGTACATCAGCGTGTATCGACTGAGTCGTTGGACCTACTCGTCAATCATGCCCACGATCGGTGGGATCGGAGTGGTGCCACTCGTGCAGTGGTTGGTACTGCCGATGGTCATTCTGTGGCTGAGCCACCGGCATCTCGCTGGCGTGTCTGCCGTTCAATCTTCAAGGAGATGAAATCATGCATCTGACTCGCAGAATATCGATGGCCGCGTCGCGGCCGCGCTCGTGCGCCGGTTCATACAGAAGCAGCATCGTGCTCGCTGTCCTCGTGGTTGCCCTCGGGGCGTGCGCAAAGAAGGAGACTGCCGTGGATACTGCCGGCGCCGCTATGCGCGCCGCATCGGGAGATTCCGCGACCGCTGGTGGAATGTCGGGGATGCCGATGCAGGGCATGGGAGGCATGAAGGGCATGGCCGGTGGCGACTCGAGTACCATGGGCGGCATGACCATGGCCGACATGCAGAAGCAGATGGACGCCATGATGAAGGCGAGCCCCGAGCAGATGAAGGCCATGCTCCCGATGCACCGCCAGATGGCGGCCAACATGCTCGCCCAGATGAACACGCAGATGCGCACGATGAACATGCCCGCCAACGCGGCATGGACGGCGACGGTCGACTCCGTGCGCCAGGATCTCGTGCGTCTTCCCGAACAGAGCGCGCAACAGCTGAAGGACGCCGTGCCGGCGCATCACGCCCGGATGATGCGCCTGATGCAGATGCATGATGCCATGATGAAAGGGATGAAGATGTAGGCGGCTGATACTCGTCAGCGAGATGAACTCGCGGGAGAACTGACGGCTCACGGCCGAGCTGACAGCTCAAGCTGACAGCTATCAGTTGACCGTCCACGGCCGAGCTGACAGCTGCGAGCTGTCAGCCTGAGAAGTGAGTACGGCGTCACCGCAGTTCGTCACGACCGCGCCCATCTGCCGCGCACTGTATCCGCGCACCGGTCAACGATCAATACTGTCGGCTCACAGCTTGGAGCTATCAGCTCGGCAGTGCAAACTCCCGACTGCCGGGAGAGCCATGGAGAGCTGAGCTGCACGTCCACGGCCGAGCTGACAGCTGCGAGCTGTCAGCCTGAGAAGTGAGTACTGCGTCACCGCAGTTTGTCACGACCGCGCCCATCTGCCGTGCGCTGTATCCGCGCACCGGCCAACGATCAATTCTGGCAACTCACAGCGTGAAGCTGTCAGCTCGGCCGTGCAAACTCCCAACTGCACCTCGAACCATGGCGAGAGAACAAGGAAGATCAGGCTCCCCCTTGCGTAAGGTTTAGTTGATGTTAAACTAATTTCACGGGTCTACGAATACACCGGACTCGGCACGGCCTCCGGAGTGCCCATGGTTCGCCCAGCCCTTCTGCTCTGCTCGCTCCTCGTTGCCGCGACTGCCAACTCGCAGAGCCCCGCGCCCATTCGCGACAACAGCTTCCTCGTCGAAGAGGCCTACAACCAGCCGCTCGGCGTGGTCCAGCACATCAGCGCCTTCGCCCGTGCCGAGCGCGGTGGGGCATGGCTGTACACCTTCACGCAGGAGTGGCCGATCCGCGGGCAGCGCCATCAACTGAGCTACACCGTTCCCGTCGCGCGCACCGACCAGGCCACTGGTAGCAAGCCCGGCGTGGGCGATGTTGCGCTCAACTACCGGTACCAGGTGGGACGCATGGACAGCGTCCCCATGGCGTTCGCCCCTCGCGTGTCGGTCCTCTTTCCCGTCGGATCCAGCGAGCGAGGTCAGGGCGCCGGCGCACCGGGCATCCAGGTCAACCTTCCGTTGAGCGTGGAGCTACCCGCCTCGCTCGTCACGCATTCCAACGTCGGCGGGACGTACACTCCGCGGGCGCGCGGCGCACTGGGAGTCCGCGCGACGACGACGGACTACTCCATTGGACAAAGCGTCATCTGGCTGGCGCACCCGAAGCTCAACCTGATGGTCGAAGCGGTGTGGAACCGATCCGAAGAGGTGATTGGCTCGGGCCGGACAGCGGCGAGCACCGAGACGCTCATCTCTCCCGGATTCCGCGGGGCGATCGACCTGCCTTCGGGGTTGCAGATCGTCCCCGGTTTGGCATTTCCGTTCGGTGTCGGCCCCAGCCGAGGCATGCGGAGCGTCTTCGTGTACCTGAGTTTCGAGCACGCGTTCTCCCGACAGGGC
>JANLTI010000151.1:0-11183 GCA_031362845.1 Gemmatimonadaceae bacterium
GTGGCCTCGCTCATCCCGCGATTCTGGGACGTGACCAGTGGTCGCATCACGCTCGACGGCGTCGACATCCGGCAGCTCTCGTTCGCCGATCTTCGCGGCTCCATCGGGCTGGTGCCGCAGGAGCCGGCGTTGATCAGCGGAACGGTGCGCGACAACATCGCCTACGCGCGTCCGAGCGCGAGCGAGCCCGACGTCATCGCCGCGGCGCGCGCCGCACACGCCATCGAGTTCATCGAACGACTCCCCGACGGACTGGACACCCTGGTCGGTGAGCGCGGCGTGAAGCTGTCGGGCGGCCAGCGCCAGCGTATCGCACTCGCGCGCGTGTTCCTGAAGAATCCAGCGCTCGTCGTCCTCGACGAAGCGACGAGCAGCCTGGACAACGAGAGCGAGCGGTTGGTGGAGATCGCGATGGAAGAGCTGCTGCGTGGTCGTAGCACGCTCATCATCGCGCACCGGCTTCGCACCGTCCGTCGAGCGGACCGCGTGCTGGTGCTGGAGCACGGCCGCATCGTGGAATCCGGCACGCACGAGCAGCTCGTGCTCGCCGACGGCGTCTACGCTCGCCTGTATCGTGCCGAGCTGCGGGACTGAGCAGCGGCGCGCGACGAGCAGTGTGCGGCCGCCTACTTCCCGCGGAGGCTGACCGTCACCGTCGCCGAGCCGTTCGCCGTCACCTCGACTGACTGCTCGGTGCGGCCGGTCCGTTCGTGCCACGCGACGAGCCTGTACTTGCCGGCCGGCACGCCATCGATCGTGAACGTGCCGTCGGCCTTCGTGACGACGAAGTAGGGATGGTCGAACACGGCCAGGTACGCGCGCGGCCACGCGTGGTCGGCGTCGAGCACGGTCACGAGCCCGGACGACTTCGCGGGCAGCTCCGTAGGAATCACCTGTTCGTCCTTGCCGAGCAGGATGGCCGCGCGGGCGGCGGAATCTCCCGCCGCGAGAAAGCGCAGGTGCTGTCGGAAGTCGTCGTGGCCGATCACGTTCACCGCACTCCCCGCCACCGTCGCCTGCACCCTCGGGGTAAGCAGACAGCGATCGCTCTCGAGCTCGATCCGCTTGTCTTCCGGAAACGCCTTGCCGGCTCGAATGCCATCGAGCCAGACGACGACGTTGCCGAGTCCGCTGCCCTTGACCTGAAGCGAGCTGTCGGGAACGGTCTTGCCGCAGACGAGACTGTCGGCGCCCGTGTCGATGGGCTCCGCCGGCGCGATCGACGACGCGAGGGTCACGGTGCCGTTCACGCGGCCTGGCGTCGCGACGGTGACGACCGTGTACGCGCTGGCAGACCGTGCGATCACGACGGGCCCCGTGAGCACAGGATCGATGGCACCGGCGGACGTGCGAGACTTTCTGGCGAACGCCGACCCGCCTCCGTCTCCGCCACAGGCACCACTCGCGAGGAGCAGCGGCACGGCGAGCACGAGGGAACGTCTGCGGAGGAAAGAGGGCGCGGCGGCGCGCACTGGAGCGTCGTTCACGGAAATGGTCGGCCGGTCGGTGTGAAGCCGGCAGGAGGGCAAGGCGCGAGCCACGTGGTTCATCACGCGACGATCAATTCGCGCTGATAGTCGTCCGGCGTGATGATCGCGCGTCCGTCCACGAGGTACGCATTCACTTCGGTGCGCATGCCGATCTCGCCCGGGACATACACGCCGGGCTCGATGGAAAAGGCCACGCCGGGAACGAGCAGGCGTTCGTCGCGCGTTTCGAGATTGTCCAGGTGCGGTCCCGCACCGTGCAGCGAGCGCGAGTCGATCGAATGGCCAGTGCGATGCGTGAAGAATCGGCCCAGACCGCGCGCCTCGATCACGGCGCGCGCCACATCGTCCACGTCGCCGCCGCGCAACGGCGTGCCCGCCGCGACATCCTGGACGACCTTCGCGATGGCCGCATCCCGCGCATCGCGAATGGCCGACCAGACCTCCTGCGCCCGCGCGGTCGGTGGACCGATCGTGGCCATCCAGGTCTGGTCCGCCCACACGCCTGGCGTTTCCGGGTCCTGCGCCGAACCCGGCTCGCGCGCCCAGAGGTCGATCAAGAGCACGTCGCCCACGACGATGGGACGCGGACGCTTCGCCGACGGCTCGTAATGCGGATTCGCGGCATTGGCGCCCGCGGAGACGTTGGGCCCGTGATCCGTGCCCAGCCCCGCTTCGGCGAACCGCTCGAGGATCCACGCCATCACCTCGTGCTCGGCAATCGGGCCCGGTGTCCGGGCGCGCTGTCCCGCGAGGGCAAAGGCATCGAGCGCGATCTGGCGAATGATCGCGGCGGCACGCCGGTGCGACGCGATGTGCGCCTCCGACCACGAAGCGACGAAGTGCGTCACGAGGGCGGCGGATGACACGATCTCCAGCGCTCCGGCGGCCCGCACCATCTCGATCACGCCAGCCGGCACACGGTCCAGATACGGCACGGCATCACCGGCGGAATATTCCATCGCGATGCGCCTGCCCTGCACCATGCGACCCACCGCGGCCTCGAGATCGCGCCACGAGCTGTACGTCTCGTGCTGCCACGCCGCAGGCCACGTGCGCCATGGGCCCGGCTCGATCGCGTGTCCAAGCGCCACCGGCACACCGTCGCGCGGCACCCACACGAAGATCCGCCGCGTCACCATGCCGTGCAGTCCCAGCAGTCCGCCGGCGATTGGATTGCACCCCTGAAAGTCGAACAGGAGCCAGCCATCCACGCCGGCGTCGTGTATCGCGCGCCGCAATGCAGGCAGCGTCGCCTCGCTCAGCATGAGGTGCGCGCCGGCCGGCTCAGGCGCTCGCGCCGCGCCAATCGGCGCGCCACTCGCACGCGCCTTCGCCGCGACCCGCACAGCGGGTGTGCTCCACGGCGCCCGTGGCGCCGATGAGCAGCCGCATCAACTCGCGAAGCGTCGCCTCGTAGAACGTGCACCCCGCACTCGCCGGCGCGACGCCGAGCGTCACCGACCGCGGTACCTCGAGCAGGATGTACGTGCCGACGCGCCGCACCGTGGCGTTCAGGTACCGCTGCGACAGCCGCCGCACGCGTCGCAGCGCCATCGGGCGCGCGACGAACGACGGCATCACGTGCACCATCGTGCGCGTTGCGGCGGGCACGGTGTGATACGCCTCGTGCGCCAGGTAGCGCCCCGCGGCGCGCAGCACGGCTTCGGCGTCGGGACGACGACCGATCAGCCGCGCAAGCGCCACCGCTTCGTCCTGCGCGGTGCGCTGGCTCTTCCGCACCGCCTCGGTGTATCGCTTGATCTGTGTGTAGACGGTGTCGCTCAGCCCGAAGCGCTTGTTGCGAAGCTCGTCGACGAATTCGGCCTCGAGCACCCCCTCGGGAGTGTCCACGTCGCGGACGGCTTCCAGGAGACTGAGGGGGAGAAGTGCGTCGACCGTAGCGAGCATGCGACAACCCAGGGGACAGCGGAGGCAGGACCAGCATGGTGGTCGCTGAAGGTAGCGGGAACGGTGTGGTCGCTCAATCCCCGGCGCGATGCGCGGGCGCAACGGTGGCGGCGATGTTAGCCTTCGACTCGTGAGCAACGCGCGACTTGAGACGGCATTCGACGTCATCGTCGTCGGTGGAGGGCCCGCGGGCGCCTCCACGGCATTCGCCGTGGCCCGCGCCGGCGCACGGGTGCTGGTGCTCGACCGTGCCGTCTTTCCGCGTCCCAAGCCCTGCGCGGAGTACCTGAGTCCGCAAGCGTCGCGTCTGCTGAGCGCGATGGGTGCCCTCGATGCCGTGGAGCGCGCGGGCGCATCACATCTGGCGGGCATGACGGTGCGCGCGCCGAACGGCGCGCTCATTCGCGGCGACTTCGTCGCCTCGCACGGCTATCGCGCCTTCCGCGACCGCGGCCTCGCGCTCCGCCGCACGAAGCTCGACCCCATCCTGCTCGACTGCGCGCGCGCCGCCGGCGCCGAGGTGCGCGAAGGGCTGCGCGTGAGTGACGTCGTGCGCGACGACACCGGCCGCGTGACCGGCGTGCGTGTGCTCGACCCCGCCGGTGGCAGCCGTGAGTTGCGCGCCACCCTGGTGGTCGGCGCGGATGGACTCCGCTCGGTCGTGGGCCGGCGCCTGGATCTCACCCGCGCGCGACGCTGGCCAAAGCGACTCGCCCTCGTCGCGCACTACGAGAACTTCGGCGAGGTGACGGCGTGGGGCGAGATGCACGTCGAGCGCGGCGTGGGTTACGTCGGGCTCGCTGCGGTGGACGAGGGCCTCACCAACGTGGCGATGGTGGTGCCGGCGCGCTTCGCGCGGCTCGTCAGCGCCGATCGCACGGCCTTCTTCGAACGCTGGCTGCGCGAACGGCCGCAACTCGCCCCCCGCGTCCGCGATGCACGGCGCGTGTCGCCGGTGCTCGCCACCGGACCGTTCGCGTCGCATGCGAGGCGGGCGTGGGCGCCCGGCGCCGCGCTCGTCGGTGACGCGGCAGATTTCTTCGACCCGTTCACCGGAGAGGGAATCTACGCCGCCCTGCGCGGTGGCGAGCTGCTCGCGCCATTCGCCGTCCAGGCGCTCGGCGCCGCAACGTCGACAGGCATGGATGCCGCGCTGGCGGCGTACGAACGCGCCCGGCGCGCCGAGTTCCGAGGCAAGTGGATGGTCGAACGGCTCATCAGCTCCGCCGTCGGCTTCGCACCGGCCATCAACTACTTCGCCCGAACGCTCGCCTCGCGAAAGGACATGGCCGACCTGCTGGTCGGCGTGACCGGCGACTTCGTGCCGGCGCGCGAGGTGCTCCACCCTCGCTATCTGCTCGAACTGTTCCGGCAGGCCCGACCCTCCACCAGTCCCGGCGCATGACGATCGATCTCGACACCTTTCGCAGCGTGCTCGGTCGCTTCGCCTCCGGCATCACGGTCATCACGGTGGTCGACGCGGAGGGGCGCGACATGGGGATGACGGTCAGTGCCTTCGCGTCAGTGAGCCTCGAGCCGCCGCTCGTCTCGGTCTGCATCGACCATGCGGCCTCGATGTACACCGCGCTGTGCAGCGCGGAACGGTTCGGTGTGAACATCCTCGCGTCGGAGCAGGAGTCGCTGTCGCGTCGCTTCGCCGGCGTGGACTCGGCGCATCGGTTCGACGGGCTCGGCTACGAGCGAGGCGAAAACGGTGTGGTGATGCTCGACGATGCGTTGGCACACATGGAGTGCGAGCGCGTGGCGCAGCACGAAGCGGGCGACCATACGCTGTTCATCGGTCGCGTCGAGCGGGCGATCGTGCGCGACGCGCGCCCGCTGCTCTATTATCGGGGCGGCTACGCTCGGCTGGAACGCTGACGACGGGGTGCTCGTCCCGCGCCGCCGCCGGGGGTTCGAGCACCTCGACGATCCCGCGACGGACGCGGTGCTCCGCCAGCGCTCGCTCCGCGACGTCCGGTGTTCGAACACCCTGCTTGGCGGATCGCGCGCGGTGTTGCGTGAACTGGAGCGATGCAGCCCGCCGCGCGGCGGCGAGATGAGCCTGCTCGACGTGGGTACCGGCCTTGCCGACATTCCCGCGCGGGCGAAGCGTGCGGCCGCGCGCCGCGGCGTTTCCCTGGTGGCCTACGGCGTGGACGGGGCGGAAGTGCTCGCGCGCGTGAGCCGGGACGTGCTGGATGGCAGCGTGTGCGCCGACGCGCGCCGCCTTCCATTCGCCGACGCGAGCGTCGACGTCGTGACCTGCTCGCAAGTCCTGCATCACTTCGAGGATGCCGAGATCCCCATGATCCTCCGCGAACTGTCGCGCGTCGCGCGTCGCGCAGTGATCGTGAGCGACCTGCGACGCAGCTGGCTGGCGGCGGCCGGCTTCTGGCTCGTCTCCTGGCCGTTGCGATTTCATTCCGTGAGCCGCCATGACGGAGTGACGTCGGTGCTGCGCGGCTTCACCGGCGCGGAGCTGGCACGCCATGCGCACCTTGCCACAGGCCACACGGCCCACGTCCGACGTCATCCCGGCTTTCGTCTCACCGCCACCTGGAGTCCGCGCCGATGAGCACCAACCTTCCCGTCCCGCTCGAGCTTGGTCCCATGCCGGTGGGGCTCCGCATGACGACGGTGGACGAGCGCATCGTCCGCGCTCCGCTCGCCCGGATCTTCGCGCTCGCCTCGGACGTGGAGCGCTGGCCGGCGTTGCTGCCGCACTATCGGTACGTGCGATTCCTGGAGCGACGGCGCGATGGCGGTGGCGTGGTGGACATGAGTGCGGTGCGCCCGTTCGGTGTAGTGTATTGGCCCACGTGGTGGCGCTCCTCGATGCGCGTGCATGGCGCCGGGGGAACGGAAGCGCCGACCATTCGCTTCACACACATCGGCGGCGTGACGCGGGGGATGGAGGTGGAGTGGAGCTTTCGCGAGGTCGCCGACGGTACCCACGTCCGGATTCTTCACGTCTGGGACGGTCCACGCATCCCCATTGTCGGTTCCGCAGCCGCCACACTCGTGATCGGCCCGGTGTTCGTGCATGGGATCGCCAGCCGCACGCTGCTCGGATTGGCGGCGGCGGCTGAACGTGTGACGAGCTGACGGGTATCTTTGAGATCACATCGGGAGGTACGTGGTGGCTGATCGGCGTCGGGTGGCAGTGACGGGCATTGGGGCGGTAACGCCGATCGGGATCGGGCGCGATCGCCTGTGGGAGGGGCTGCGTGCCCAGCGCTCCGCCGTGCGCACGCTCACGAGGTTCGACCCCTCTCGCTGGCGCAGCCACAACGCGGCGGAGGTGAACGACTTCGACGCCGCCGACTTTCTCGAACGGAAGAAGGTCAAGCGGCTCGAGCGATTCGGCGCCTTTTCCGTCGCATGCGCGATACAGGCGATGGAGGATGCCGGACTGGATCTCGCCACCGAGGATCGCGAGCGGACGGGCGCGATGATGGGTACAGCGCTCGGTGGACTGAGCTTCGCCGAGGAGCAGCTCGGGGTCTTCCTGCAGCAGGGCGTGAAGGCCGTGGACCCCACGCTGGCGCTCAACGTGTTCGGCGGAGCGGCGAGCTGCAACATCGCAATCGAGCTTGGCATCCAGGGGCCGAACAGCACCAACGGCATGAGCTGCGCGTCGGGGACGATCGCGATCGGAGAGGCGTTCCGGGCCATCCGCGATGGCTATGCCGACGTGATGTTCGCCGGCGCGGCCGAGGCGCCGCTCGCCCCGCTCTGCTTCGGCGCCTTCTCGATCATCCGCGCCATGTCCACGCGCAACGACGCGCCGGAGGCCGCCTCGCGCCCGTTCGACAGGGATCGCGACGGATTCGTGATGGGCGAGGGCGCGGCGGTCCTCGTGCTCGAGGAGCTGGAGCGCGCCACGGCGCGGGGGGCGCACATCTACGCGGAAATCGTCGGCTTCGGCATGTCGAACGACGCGCATCACATGACGGCACCGCGTCCCGACGGGTCGCAGGCGGCGCGATCGATGCGCCTCGCCCTCGGCGATGCGAACATCGCTCCGCACGACATCGGGTACGTCAACGCGCACGGCAGCTCGACGCCGCTCAACGACCCCACCGAATCGTTCGCGATCTCGCAGACGTTCGGCGAGCACGCGGGTGCGCTCCAGGTGAGCAGCACCAAGGGCTACTACGGCCACGCGCTCGGCGCATCTGGCGCCATCGAGCTGGCGATCACGTCGCTCGCGCTGTCGAGAAAGTGGCTGCCACCCACGATCAATCATGACGCGGCGGCCGATGGGTGCGACCTGGACTACATCCCGCACGCGGGGCGAGACGCCGACGTGGAATTCGCGCTGAGCAACAGCTTCGGCTTCGGGGGCATCAACGCGGCCGTGGTCCTCAAGCGTCACGACGGGGTGTGATCCGGCTCTGACGGCGCGTGCGGCGTGCGGTTAACCTTGACCGGACCGCGCACGCCTCCTCGTCTCCAGGACCATGCTCATGCGCGACAGCTGGCGCCACTTCGTCGCCGAGTTCATCGGGATCTTCGCGCTGGTGTTCGTGGGCGGCGCCTCGATCATGTCGTCGGCGATGTCGCAGAACACCAACGGCCTGCTCGTCGCCGCCATCGCGCACGGCCTGATCCTTGGCATCATGATCACGGCGACGATGCGAATTTCCGGGCACCTCAACCCGGCGGTGACGCTCGGGTTCCTCGCCGCCAGGCGCATCGAGCCGATGATGGCGATGACGTACATCGTCGCGCAGCTGCTCGGCGCCGCCGTCGCCGCGTATGCGCTCAAGGCGGTGTTCCCGCCGGAGATCGCCGTAGCGACGCGGCTTGGCGGCCAGTCCATCGCGCTCGAGATCTCGTCGGGCCAGGCGATCCTGTGCGAGTTTCTCGCGACCTTTCTCC
Source organism: Gemmatimonadaceae bacterium (assembly GCA_031362845.1). GTDB lineage: Bacteria > Gemmatimonadota > Gemmatimonadetes > Gemmatimonadales > Gemmatimonadaceae > AG11. The sequence continues at coordinate 8,286 of JANLTI010000151.1, forward strand.
TGACCTTTGTCGTCTTCGGCACGGCGGTGGATCCGGCGGCGCCGAAAGTGGGCGGCTTCGCCATCGGGCTCACCCTCACGGCCGGCATCCTGGCCATCGGCCCCCTCACGGGCGGCTCGATGAACCCCGCCCGCTCGTTCGGGCCGGCTATCGTGAGCGGTGTCCTTGAAGCGCAGGCGATCTACTGGATCGGCCCCATCCTCGGCGCCGTGTCCGCCGCGCTGCTGTACGACGGGCTGTTCCTCCGTCGCGGCAGGGATCGCGCGGACCATGGGGCCGTGCGTCCGGCGGAATGAGCGCCGTGGCTAGCCCTCCACGGCCTTCAGTTCGTGCTTGGCGCCGTACGTCGCCTGATACCGGTCCACCGACTCGGCGATGATTCGCATGGCTTCCTCGCTCTTGCCCCACCCGATGATCTCCACCCGCTTTCCCTCGAGATCCTTGTAGGTGCGGAAGAAGTGTTCGACCTCCTTCAGCATGTGCTGCGGGATGTCGGCGATGTCGAAGTACTCCTGATGATACGGGTCGTGCAGCGGTACGCTCAGGATCTTGTCGTCGGGTTCACCGCGGTCGAGCATCTTGAGCACCCCGATGGGCCGGACGTCGATCTGGCAGCCGGGAAAGGTCTGCTCCTTCACGATGACGAGCACGTCGAGCGGATCATTGTCCTCGTGCAGCGTGCGCGGGATGAAGCCGTAGTCGCCCGGGTAGTGGACGGCGCTGAACAGGACGCGGTCGAGCTTGAGCATGCCGCTCACCTTGTCCAGCTCGTACTTGTTCCGGCTCCCCGAGGGAATCTCGATGACCGCGGTGACCGACTCGGGTGGGTTCGCGCCCACGGGAAGGTCGTGCCACAGGTTCAGCATCTACGCGCCTCGGTTCGCCGGCACGGCCGGCCGTGAGATGGGATTGCGGGCGTCCTGCAGGTCGGCGTTCGCGCCATGGTCGCGCGTCATCGCTCCCTTGTACTTCATCGGTGCTTCGTTGTCGACGCCGAAGTTGACCGCGTCGAGTGTGTGGATGCGCTCCATCGCCTCCATCGGCAACCGCGGGAGGTCGCTCGCCGCGGCGAACTCGGCGACCTGCGCATCATCGTAGACGTTCGGTAATGCCGTTACCACCAGCGGCTCGGCGAGCAGCCACGCCAGCGCCGCCTGGCCCAGCGTCATCCGCGTCGTGAGAAAGTCGAGCGACTTCACCTTCTCCACGCCATTCACGAGCCAGCTTCGCGGACGATGGCGGCGATGGTCGTTCTCGGGAAACACCGTGTCCGCGGTGTACTTCCCCTCGAGCATTCCGCTCGCGTGCGTGACGCGCACGTTGAAGCAGCAATTCGGTGCGTGACGTCGCGCGGCCTCCACCATGGCTGAACCGGGATGCTGCTCGAGGACGTTCCAGATCATCTGGATGGTGTTGATGTCCGGCTCGCGCTCCATCAGCTCCACGGATTCGTACAGCCAGCCGATCGCCGGCCCGAACGCCGCGCCCCACGTCCGGATCTTTCCCTCACGCTGCAAGTCGCGCAGCGTGGCCCAGACCTCGGGGTCGCGCACGTGCTCCATCTTCGCGTTGTGGAGCTGGAGCACGTCGATGTAGTCGGTGTCGAGCCGCTCCAGACATCGCTCCACGGCCAGCCGCATGAACTGCGGATCGGTGCGCATCGGCAGCTCCTGCTGCCCTCGGCGATTCTGCTGCGCCGCCTCGTCGTAGATGTCGTAGCCGATCTTCGTGCCGATCACGATCTCGCTTCGTCGCCCGCGAAAGGCCTCGGCGACCTGTCGCTCGGACCGGCCGTTGCCGTACGCGTCTGCCGCATCGAAAAAGGTGACCCCATGCTCGTCGAGCGCGCGTCGCATCATCGCGACCGCGTCGGCGTCGGACGTGTCACCCCACCAGCCGGTGGACACCGTCCAGGTGCCGAAGCCGACTTCGCTCACACGAACGTCGGTATTGGGAAAGGTGCGGTACTTCATCAATGACCGAGGATCGAGGAATCACTGTGTGTCGTCCTGCGCCGAAGGCGAAGGACCTGCACCGTCGGGTGCCCAACTCCACGTGCGGGTCCTTCCCTTCGACTGCGCTCAGGGCAGGCGCTGCGCTCAGGACGACGTCGGGCCGCGTGCGAGCAACCGCGCCGCATCCATCGCGAAATAGGTGATGATCACGTCGGCACCGGCGCGACGAATGCCGAGCAGGCTCTCCATCATCACCTGATCGCGTGCGATCCACCCGCGGTCGGCCGCCGCCTGAATCATAGCGAACTCGCCACTCACCTGGTACGCGGCCAGCGGGTATCCCGTCTCGGTTTTCACGCGGGCGACGATGTCCAGAAAGGGACCCGCCGGCTTCACCATCACGAGATCGGCGCCCTCCTCGATGTCGAGCCAGACCTCGCGCATCGCCTCGTCCGCGTTGGCGGCATCCATCTGGTAGCCACGGCGATCGCCGGACTCCGGCGTGCTCTCGGCCGCCTCGCGAAACGGGCCATAGAACGCGCCCGCGAACTTCGCCGAGTACGCCATGATGGCCGTGCCCTGAAATCCGTTCGCGTCCAGCGCGCGTCGAATGGCGCCCACGCGCCCGTCCATCATGTCGCTCGGTGCCACGATGTCCGCGCCCGCCCGCGCGTGCGACACCGCCTCCCGCGCCAGCAGCTCGAGCGTCGCGTCGTTGTCCACCTCGCCATTCACGAAGACCCCGCAGTGACCATGCGACGTGTACTCGCACATGCACACGTCGGTGATGACGACGAGTCCAGGCAGCTCGCGCTTGAGCGCCCGCACGGCCTGCTGCACCGGTCCCTCATCGTCCCACGCCGCCGAGCCGTCGGCATCCTTCCGCTCCGGAATGCCGAACAGCAGCACACCGCCCACTCCCAGGTCGGCCGCGGCGCGGGCA
>JANLTI010000167.1:0-12201 GCA_031362845.1 Gemmatimonadaceae bacterium
GTGACCCCGCGGCCCCCCCCCGGGCCCCGCGCCCCCCCCCCCCCGCCCCGCCCGTAACGGGCCCCGGCCGACGCCCCCCGGCCCGCCCCGCCCCTCAGTACTTCGCCAGGTAGTTATCCAGCTCCCACTGCGACACCTGCGTGAGGTAATCCCGCCATTCCTGCCGCTTCGCCGCCAGGAAGTGCGTCGTGATGTGCTCCCCCAACGCGGCCTTCACGACGTCGTTTTTCTCCAGCTCGTCGCACGCCTCGTTCAGGTCGTGCGGCAGGTCGTCGATGCGCAACCGCCGCTTCTCGCGATGGCTCATCTCCCAGATGTTCTCGTTCACCGGCTCCCGGTAATCCGCCTTGATGCGAATCCCGTCGAGCCCAGCGGCGAGCATCACGGCTAGCGCCAGGTACGGATTCGCCGCCGGATCGGGCACGCGATGTTCCACGCGCGTGCCCAGCCCGCGGCGCTCGGGAATGCGGATCATCGGCGAGCGATTGCGCATGCTCCACGCGACGTTCACCGGCGCTTCGTAGCCTGGTACCAGCCGCTTGTACGAGTTCACCAGCGGGTTGGTGATCGCCGTCGTGCCGCGCGCATGTCGCAGCAGTCCGCCGATGTAATGCAGCGCCGTCAGGCTCAACTCCCACTGCGACTTCTCGTCCCAGAACGCGTTCGACCGTCCCTTGAACAGCGACTGGTGCGTGTGCATCCCGCTGCCGTTCTGCCCGAAGATGGGCTTCGGCATGAACGACGCCGCCAGCCCGTAGCGCTGCGCCACGACCTTCACGACGAACCGGAACGTCGCGATGTTGTCCGCCGTCGTGAGTGCGTCGGCGTAGCGGAAATCCACCTCGTGCTGGCCGTGCGCCACCTCGTGGTGCGCCGCCTCCACCTCGAACCCCATCTGCTCCAGGTCGTCGACGATCGAACGGCGCGCCTCTTCGCCGAGGTCCACCGGCGCAAGGTCGAAGTAGGCGCCCACGTCGTGCGTCTGCGTGGTCGTCTCCCCGTTCGGCCCACGCTTGAACATGAAGAACTCCGCCTCCATCCCGGCGTTCATCGTGTAGCCCATCGACGCCGCATCGGCGATCACGCGCTTGAGCGCGCCGCGCGGATCACCGGAGAATGGCGAGCCGTCTGCCAGGTTCACGTCGCAGATCAGCCGCGCGACACGAGACTCCGGATCGCCCCACGGAAAAATCCGGAACGTCGACAGGTCGGGAGCGAGCAGCATGTCGCTCTCTTCGATCCGCACGAACCCCTCGATGCTCGAGCCGTCGAACATGATGTCGCCGGCGAGCGCCTTCTCGAATTGCGACGCGGGAATCTCGACGTTCTTGTTGACGCCGAGAATGTCGGTGAACTGCAGGCGCAGGAAGCGGACGTTCAGCTTCCTGGTGAGCTCGAGGACGTCTTTCGCCGACGCCTGCTTGAGATCGGGGAGGAGGGCACGTGGTTGAGGCACGGGCGAATGCTCGTCGGGTGCCGTCGTGCTGTCAATTCGTACCGGGTCGCCATGCGGCACATCGCTTGCCCCACTCGCCTTCGCTCGCCTCGGCTCCCCCGAGGCGCGTGCCCACCCTGTTGCCGACGCGAGGAACGATGAAGATCTCCGAGCTCATGACGAAGAATCCGTGCACCGTCACACCGGACGCCACGGTGTCGGAAGCGGCGCGGCTCATGAAGGAAGAGGACGTGGGCATCGTGCCGGTCGTCGAACGTGTCGGCGGCGCGGAGACCCGGGGGCGACTCGTGGGAGTCGTCACCGACCGGGACATCGCCATTCGTCACGTGGCCGAGGGACGGACGACGGACGTCGCCGTACGCGACGTCATGTCGAGCGGGGTGAAGACCGCTCGCCCGGACGACAGTGTCGATTCGGTGATGGCGTTGATGGGTCGAGAGCAGATCCGGCGGATCCCCATCGTGGATGATCGGGGCTCGCTCGTCGGCATGGTCTCGCAGGCCGACCTCGCCCGCAAGGCAAACGATCCGGCCAAGGTCGAGAAGACGGTGGAGCAGATCAGCCAGCCCGGCGGCAACCACCAGAACTGATTGTGAATCGTGAATCGTGAATGGTGAGAGGTGACTGCGTGGGCAGTCACGGTTCACGGTTCACGATTCACGGTCTGTCGCGCCGGTTATCTTGCCCAGCGTGACCACTCCTTCGCTCCCTACCGTCTGTCCGTCCTGCGGCGCCTCGGCCACAGGACGCTTCTGTTCCAGTTGTGGCACCGCGCTCGCCGGCGCGACCTGTGGAAGCTGCGCCGCCCCGATGACCATGGGCGCGCGCTACTGCCATCGCTGCGGCACGCCGGCCGGGAGCTCCTCGGCCCGTGCGACGCCCGGTGTCGGCAACGCCATGCCCTGGGTGGTCGCCGCCGTCGCGCTCGTCGCGCTCATAGCGCTCGTCGCGGGCCAGCGATTCGGGACCCGGCCCACCGGCACCACTGATGTGCTCGATGGCGCGAACGCCCAGGGCAGTACCACCATCACCGCTCCCGGCGCCGCACCCACGGGCGCCATGCCGCGCGCGCCCGACATCAGCCAGATGACTCCTGCCCAGCGCGCTGAACGGCTGTACGATCGCATCATGACCGAGGCCGAGGCCGGGCGGACGGAAAGCGTCGCGACTTTTCTCCCCATGGCCATCGCCGCGTATGAGATGCTCGCCCCCCTCAACCTCGACCAGCGCTACGATCTCGGTCGCATCGGGGAGGTCGGTGGCGACTCAGCGCTCGCCCGCGCGCAGGCCGATTCGATTCTCCGCGTGCGGCCCACCCACCTGCTCGGCCTCATCCTCGGGGCCAAGGCTGCCCGCATGGCGGGCAACGAACCCCACGCCCAGCAGTTCGACGTCCGCCTCAAGTCGGTGGAAGCGCGGGAGCGGAGCGTGGCGCTGCCGGAGTATCTGCTGCACCGCAACGACATCGATGCGGCGATGGCGGCCCTGCGCACGAAATAGCAGTCGGCCGCGGCGCGGCCCGCCCGATAGTCCGCCCTAAACTTGTCGCGGCCGGGGCCGATACTCGTGGGAGCCAGCCTACCTGCGAGCCGTCATGCTGACCGACCACGCCGCTCCCTCCACTCCCGTCGCTCCACCCCCGCCGTCGCGCATTCCGCGTCGAGCCGAGCCGAGCCTCGTTCCTCGTCCGTCCGCGCCGGCGCAGCCGCGCGTGCTGATCGTGGACGACGAAGAGACGATTCGCACCGCGCTCGCGCGTTTCCTGCGCGCGCGTGGCTACGAGGTGGAGGTGGCCGAATCGGGCATCGCCGCGCTCGTCATGCTCGAGCGTCAGCGCTTCATGGTCATGGTGTGCGACATCCGCATGCCGGGCATGACCGGGCTGGAGGTGGTTCCCGAGGCGCTCCAGCTGGATGGCGACCTGGCGATCCTGATGCTGAGCGCGGTGAACGACGCGCCCACCGCCACGGACGCCCTGTCGCACGGCGCCATGGACTACCTCGTCAAGCCGATCGAGCTCGTCGACCTCCAGTCTGCGGTGGAACGCTGCACGCACCGCCGCCATCTCGAGATCGAGCGACGTCGCGTCGAGATGCACATCCGTGAGGAAGTGGCACTCCGCACCTCAGAGCTCGAGAAGGAGAAGGCGGCGCTGCACGCGCTCACCATCGGCGTCGCCGAGACTCTCATCAACGCCATGGAGGCCAAGGATGTCTACCTCCGCGGCAGCTCGGGCCGCGTGGCCGACCAGGCGGCGTCGATTGCCGAGGAAATGGGGCTCGACGCCGACATCGTGGAGAACGTCCGACTCGCCGGTCGCCTGCACGACGTCGGCAAGATCGGCATCCGCGAAGACATCCTCAACAAGCCGGGCGCGCTCACCGATGAGGAGTTCGCTCACGTGAAGGAGCATGTGGCGATGGGCATGGAGATCCTCACTCCACTCAAGCACATACCCGTTGCCGTGGGATACGTGCACGACCATCACGAACATTGGGACGGCAGCGGTTATCCGCGCGGTCTCGCCGGCGAGCAGATCTCCATCGGCGGCCGCATTCTCGCCGCGTGCGACGCGTTCGACGCACTCACGTCGCGGCGCGCCTTCCGCGACGCCATGGATCCTCGCGAGACCATCGCCTATCTCGAGCAGAACGAGCTCGGACGGCTGCTCGACCCCGACGTGTTCATGGCGCTCAAGAAAGTGGTGCTGCGCCGGAAGACGCTCACGTTCATCGACGACATGCACGCCTGACCATACCGAGCACGCCGCGCGCATACCGCGCGCGCGCGCTATTGCACGCGCTACTGCACGCGCTCCAGCGCGTGGAGCGCGTCCACCAGTTCCGCCGCGCCGAACGGCTTGGACAGGATCGGGCAGTGCCACCGTGCCTTCACATGCGCTGCTGCCGCGCTGTCGGCGTCACCCGACACCACCAGCGTGCGTGACAGCAGCGCGGGGAACTCGTACCCGAGTTGCGCCAGGAACCACCCCCCGCTCCCTTCCTTCATCTTGAGGTCGGTGACGATCAACTCCACCGACGTCCCGCCACGCAGGCACTCGAGCGCGTCCCGTCCACTCGCGCGCTCCATCACCTGGTAGCCTTCGCGCTCGAGAAAGCGGCGCACCGCGACGCGGATCGAGGCGTCGTCATCGATCACCAGCACCGCGGGTGGTACGGACTGATTCGTTGGTGAGGTCGGCTCGAGCATGGCACGGGCGAAGAACGCGAAGTGGAGACGGTGATCGCATGCATCCCGTCCCGTCACATGGTGGCACACCGGAACGGCGCCAATGTGCCACCGCCCAGCGGCTACGTGTGTGACCGCGCGTGCGTGATCCAGGCCGTCACCTCCGCCACCCGCTTGCCCTGGTGCCGCGCCGCGGCGAGATCGGCCGCGCCCGGCGCGCCCCCACCCGTGGTCGCCGTCGCGCCGTACGGGCTCCCGCCCGCGAACATCACCGCATCGCTGTAGCCCGGTGGCACGAGGATCATGCCGAGATTGGCCATCGGGGTCATGATCGACCAGAGCGTCGTCTCGTGACCGCCGTGCTGCGTCGCCACAGACGTGAAGGCCGCACCGACCTTGTTGACCAGTGCTCCCTTCTGCCAGAGCGGACCGGTCTGGTCGAGCACGTTCTTCAACTCCGCCGACATGATGCCGTATCGCGTCGGTGAGCCAAGGATGATCGCATCGTACTCCGCCAGCGCGTTCACGTCGGAGAACGTCTGATACTTGGCAGCGAGCGTCTCGCGACTGCGCTTCCAGTCCGGGATCGCATCGCGCACGCTGGCGGGCGCGAGATCATCCACCCGCCGAACATCCACCTCGGCGAACCGGACCGACTTGGCACCGTCGGCGATCGCGTCGGCGAGCGCGGCCGTGTTGCCGGTACGGCTGTAGAACAGGATGAGAATTTTCGACATGCGCGTGCCTCCGTGCTGGTCAGGGTGATTGCAAGGAACCCGGCCGTTGCATCGAGCGTTCCCCGATGATGTCGACACGGGGAACTGCTGCCTCGTCTCCAACAGCCAGGGTCGGCGGGACGTATTACACGCGATGCCACGACCTTCCGATTTCCGCCGGCGCCTGACCCGTCGTCTCACCCTCGTCTCCGTGCTCATGGCGCTTCCGGCCGTGGCCTCGGCACAGTCGGCGAGCGTCGACGTCTCGCGGGATACGGTGCGCCTCACCGTCGACGACGCTGTCGCCATCGCACTCCGCCAGAGTGACGAACTCGGCGTCGCGTCCGCCCAGGTGGATGTCGCCGACGCGCAGTACGGCGCCGCGCGGGCCAATGCGCTGCCGCAGTTGCGCGTCACGGGTGCCTACCTGCACGTCTACGAGAGCGCGCGCGGGCAGGCGGTGGGTGCGGTGTTCAACCAGCCGAACACGTACACCGCGAACGCGAATCTCTCGCAGACGCTCTTTCAGGGCGGGCGCCTGCTCGCCGCCGCGCGGGCCGGCAACGTGCTGCGGCAGGCGGCCCGCTTCGATGAGCGCGAGCAGCGCGCGAACATCACGCTCCTCGTGCAACGCGCGTATCTGCAAGCGCTGTTCGTCGATCGCATCGCGGTGCTGCAGCAGCAGAATCTCGCCCTCGCGACGAGTCGCGTGACACAGGTCGAGCAGTTCGAGCGGGCCGGCCAGGCGGCGCGGTACGATGTGCTCCGCGCCCGGGTCGAGCGCGCGAACATCGAGCCCCTCACCATCTCGGCGCAAAGTGATCGCGAGCTCGCGATCCTCGAACTCAAGCGCGTGCTCAACCTGCCCGTGTCACAACCGGTGTCGCTCGTCAGCCGGATCGACCCCGCGTTCGCCGCGGCGCTCCTCGCGTCCGTCGACGACACCATCACCGTGGCGCAGCGCGCGTCCATCCGATCCGCCGAATTGAATCTCGCCGCACGGCAGCTCGGCGTGCGCGTCGCCCGCGCCGACTACTTTCCCACGCTCACGGCCTTCTTTCAGACGGGGTACCAGGCCTTCCCGCCACCCGGTCAGGGGTTTCCCACCACGCGCGGCAGCCTCTCGCCGGGCAATTGCGCGCCCGGGGCACCGGCCACGCAGCGCTGCCAGAATGGTGGATTCTTCTCCGACCGGCAGGCCGGTCTCAATTTTTCCGTGCCGGTGTTCGACGGGTTTCGCGTGCGATCCAACGTCGACCTCGCCCGCGCACAGGCCCGCCTCGCCGAGCTGCAACTCCAGCAGCAGCGCGAAGCGGTGTCGCTGGATGCTGCCCGCGCACGCGCTGAGCTGCGCCGCGCACGTGCCGTGTTCGCGGCGCGGCAGCAGAACGCGGCCGAGGCGGACGAAGCGTTTCGGCTCGCCTCGCTGCGCTACGCGCGCGGCCTGAGCACGCAGCTCGAGGTTTCCGATGCGCAGCTCGCACTGCTCACGGCCCAGAGTACCGAGGCGCGCGCCACGTATGATCTCGTTCTCGCATCGGCTGACCTCGCGCGTGCGCTCGGTCGTCCGATCCCCTTACCGTCGGCGGCACGTGCGCCGTCGGCCCCGCAATAGGTTCGTCCCGTGACTTCCGATCGTCGTTCGTCCGACATTCCGCTCGCACTTCGCCGAGCCGTCCTTGCGTGCACATGGCTCGGTGCCGCGGCATGTTCCACCGATGCCAAGGGATCGCCCGCCGCCAACGCGCCGGCGGCTGGGACCCCGAGCGCCGGCGGACCTGGCGCGGCACGCCCCGGTGCAGCGGGCGGACGTTCCGCCCCCTCGGTGACGCTCGCCGCCGCTGACGTTGCGACCGTGGTCACCACGACGATCGAGGATGGCGTCGCGCTCACCGGCGATCTCAATCCGATCGAGACCATCGACGTGCGAGCGCGGCTCGAGGGCGATCTGCTCGGTGTATACGTGCGGGAAGGCGAGCAGGTGGGGCGCGGGCAACTGCTCGCGCGCTTCGAGTCGGTGGAACAGGAGAGCGGACGCCGGAGTGCAGAGGCCGATCGCGCCGCGGCGCAATCGGACCTCGCGAACGCGGAGTGGACACTCGAGCAGAACGTCCAGTTGCTCAAGGCCGGCGCCATCGCCCAACAGGTACTCAAGAACTCGCAGCAGGCGGTCGCCTCGGCGCGCGCGCGTGTCGCCGCCGCCGATGCGCGCGTCAGCGCCACGGGCACCCAGGCGCGCGACACCCGCGTCGTGGCTCCGTCGCCGGGGATCGTGAGCAAGCGGGTGGTGGAGCCCGGCGAACACCTGAGCCGTGGCGCCGCGATGTTCACCATCGTGCGCAACGACCTGCTCGAACTGGCGGCGGCCGTGCCGGCCCGGCAATCGACCACGTTGCGCAGCGGGCAAGTCGTGCACTTCGTCGCCGATGGCCGGCAGTTCGATGGCCGGGTGGCCCGCGTGAGTCCCACGATCGATCCCGCGACGCGCGCCGTGACCGTGTTCGTGCAAGTCCCGAACGCCGGAGGAACGATTCGTGGCGGAACCTTCGCCACCGGTCGCGTCGTTAGCCGGACGCTGACTGGCGTGATCTCCATTCCCACGGCGGCGCTCCGTCAGTCGCAGGAAGACGGCAAGCCGTTCGTCTATCGCATCGATGGCAAGACCGTCAACATCGCACCGGTGCAGCTGGGCGCAGTGGATGAACGGCGTGGCGTTGCGCAGGTCACCGACGGGCTCCAGGCAGGCGAGCGCGTGATCGTCGGCAACGTCGGCATTCTCGGTCGCGGCATGCAGGTGACCATCGCCGGCCAGGACCCGCGCGGCCGGCGGCAGTAGCGGCACTCCGCGCGAACGCGACTTTCGACACCGATACCTCAGCAGAAGGCACGAGCGATGTTCCTCTCCGACATCTCGATCAAGCGTCCCGTGTTCGCCACCATGATGATGGTGGCGCTCGTGGTGCTCGGCGTCATCAGCTTCAACCGGCTGGCGATCGACGAATACCCCGACATCACGTATCCCATCGTCATCGCGCAGACGAGCTATCCCGGGGCGTCGCCCGAAGTGATGATGCGCGAAATCTCCAAGCCGATCGAGGAGACGCTCAACACGGTCCAGGGCGTCAAGGAAATCAGCTCGACGTCATCCGAAGGCATTTCGATCGTCCGGCTCCAGTTTCATCTCGGCGTCGACATCGCCGTCGCGCAGCAGGATGTGCAGGCAAAGGTGGCCGGCATTCGCCGCGCGCTGCCGCAGGACATCCAGGATCCCGTCATCCGGCACTTCGATCCGAACGATTCGCCGATCATGGCCATCGCACTCACGTCGAGCGAGCGGCCCATTCGCGAGATCACCGACCTCGCGAGCGATGTCATCAAGACGCGGCTCGAATCCATCTCCGGCGTCGGCGGGGTGAACATCGTCGGCGGCAATTCGCGGCAGATTCGCGTGCAGGTGGATCCGGCCGCCATGCGCGCTTACGGCCTGTCGCCGTCGCAGCTCACCGCCGCGCTCCAGCGCGAGAATCAGGACGTGCCCGCGGGTCGCATCGAGGGCGGCGTGACCGAGCGCCTCGTCCGGGTGACCGGGCGCATCGTGGACCCGCTGTCGTTCGGTGAAATTCCCGTCACCGTGCGCTCCGGCACGCCCATCCGCATCAGCGACGTCGCCACCGTGGTCGACGGGGCCGAGAACCGGCGCACCGCAGCCGAGATCTTCCGCGACAGCTCCAGCGCGCCGGCCGTGTCGCTCGAGGTGCTCAAGATCTCCGGTGCCAACACGGTGGAAGTGGCGGACGCCGTGAAGGCCATGGTGGTCGAGGTGGAGCGACAGCTTCCACAGGACATCACGCTGACGATCCTCCGCGACGACTCGCGCCGCATCCGCGAGTCGCTCGCCGACGTGGAACTGTCCATCGTGCTCGGCGCGATCCTCACCATCATGATCGTCTACCTGTTCCTCAACTCGTGGCGATCCACCGTCATCACGGGGCTCACCCTCCCCATCTCGATCATCAGCGCCTTCTTCATCATGTGGGTGCTGAACTTCACCCTGAACACGATGACGCTGCTCGCCCTGTCGCTCGCGATCGGGCTCCTGATCGACGATGCGATCGTGGTGCGCGAGAACATCGTGCGGCACCTGGAAATGGGCAAATCGCACGATGACGCCGCGCGCGAGGGAACGAGCGAGATCGGCCTCGCGGTGATGTCCACCACCTTCGCGGTCGTCGCCGTGTTCATTCCCGTCGCGTTCATGGGCGGGATCATCGGCAAGATCTTCTTCCAGTTCGGCGTCACCGTCGCCTTTGCCGTGCTCGTGTCGCTCTTCGTGAGCTTCACGCTCGACCCCATGCTCTCCAGCAAGTGGGCGGATCCCGAAGTAGAACACGCCGTGAACGACGGTGGAGATCACATGCGAGGGCAGCGGAAGAAGGCCAACTTCATCCGGCGCATCGCCTTCGCGTTCAATGACTGGTTCGAGCGCGTCGCCGATCGCTATCCGCGGTGGCTGGGCTGGGCGCTCTCCCACCGGATCATGGTCCTCACCGCTGCCGCGGCGACCATCGTGGTGAGCTTCATCATCATCCCGCGCCTGGGCTTCACCTGGATGCCCGACGTGAACGGAGATGAGTTCACCGTGAGCTACCGGACCCCGCCCGGCTCGCGGCTCGAGTACACGCTCGACAAGGGTCGGGAGATCTCGTCCTTTCTCATGAAACAGCCCGAGACCGATTTCACCTATCTCTCCGTGGGTGGCGGCTTCCGCGGCACACCGAACCAGGGCAGCGTCTTCGTGGCCCTCGAGCGCGGACACAAGCGTTCGCTGGCGGAAATCCAGAACGACCTGCGCGGCAAGCTGCGCGCGATTCCGGGCGTACGGCCGTCCATCATGGGCCAGCGTTCCATTTTCGGCGGGTTCCGCCAGCCGATCATCGTCAACGTCCAGGGGCCGGAAGCGTCGCGGCTCAAGCTCGCCGCCGCGCGCACGCTGGATGCCCTCAAGTCGGTGCCGGGAGTGGCGGAACCCAACTCCAGCGAGGATGGCGACATCCCGCAACTCGACGTGCGGATCGACCGGCAGGAAGCGTGGCGCGCCGGGCTCGGTGTCGGGAGCGTGGCATCCACGCTTCAGCCGCTGTTCAATGGCCAGCGCGCCACCACGTGGGAGGATCCCCAGGGCTTCTCGCACGACGTCGTCGTCATCTTCGCCGACTCGCTGCGCGGGTCGGCCGAGGATGTGTCGTCGCTCCCGGTGGCGAGCTCGTACACCGACTCGCGGAGCGGCTTGCCCTCGATGGTGCCGCTGTCGCAGGTCGCCGAAGTCCGGGCAGGTGTGGGTCCGCAGCAGATCGAGCGACGGATGCTCGAGCAGCAGGTCCAGCTCTCCACCGGCGTGCTGCCCGGCTACGCCATGGGCGACGTCGCCGACCGCGTGCGCAAGGCGATCGAGAACATCGGACTCCCGCCCGGCTATCACGCCGTGTTCACGGGCGACGTGCAGAATCTGGAAGAGACCAAGGGCTACGTGCTGAGCGCGCTGCTCCTCGCCGTGGTGTTCATCTACCTCATCCTCGCGTCGCTGTTCGGCTCCTTTCTCCAGCCGCTGGCGATCATGATCGCCCTCCCGCTCAGCTTCATCGGTGTCGCGCTGGCGCTGCTGCTGACGGGTGGCAACATGAACGTGATGACGATGATCGGAATCATCATGCTCATGGGGCTCGTCACCAAGAACGGCATCCTGCTCGTCGACTTCACGAACCAGCTGCGCGGCGAGGGGCACGCGCGCGCCGACGCGTTACTGAGCGCGGGGCGTATCCGGCTGCGCCCCATCGTCATGACCACCGTCGCGATGATCTTCGGCATGATGCCGCTGGCCCTGGCCATCGGAGCGGGCGCGGAAGCGCGGGCCCCCATGGCCCGGGCGGTAATCGGCGGGCTGATCACCTCCACTCTCCTCACGCTCTTCGTCGTGCCGGTGATGTACACCTTCCTCGACGACCTGGGCAGCTGGGCGACCGCTCGACTCGCTGGTGCACCGCTCGATGCGCGACACCTCGCCGGCCCGCGCCAGCCCATGCCGGAGCCCGCGGCGGGCGACTGATTCGTGCGCTGCTGGTGAGCGTGCGCCACGCGTGCGCGGAACTCCGCTTGACGGAGTCCGCGCATTGCCTTACAAGCTCACTGTGTGCGCGTGGACCGCGTGTTCGCACGACGCACGACCGGGTGGACGAGGCGTGATGAGATGCCCCGTCGCACCACGGGGCACACGTCGTGCAGCGGCGGCGCGCGGGCCGCGCCGGATATCACGATGGCACTTGGGTCCGACTGTCCCATCTCTTGAGGAGGCGGTAATGCCGCGCGGTGACGAGTTGAACGATTCGCTACGCTTTTCAGATCGCGATGACGACGGAGACGATCTCGGCTACGGAAGTGGCGGTGGCGGAGGCGGTGCCTCGTCGTACGACGACGACGATGAAGAGGACGGCGGCTGGACGACGCACAAGGACGACAGCGACGACCTCTGGGACAGCACCGACGACGCCGACGAGGAGGAGGAAGAGGGCGGTCTCGCCACGCCGGTGGTGGAGGGTGATGAAGACGACGAGGAAAGTCCGCTCGTCGTCGCGCGGGCCCCACGGTCGGGCGGGAGTGGCCGCCCCACGTCCGGTGCGCCGAGCGGCGGCAGTGGCGCGCGTCCCGGCGCTGGCGCTGGAGGAGGCGCGAAAGCGCCTGTCACGCCGTCCAGACATCCCGCCATCGCCGATCCGGGCAACAAGTCGTCCGTCACCCGCGGCTCGGCGTTCAGCGGTGGTTCGTCCACCGGTGCATCGGGCGGGA
>JANLTI010000171.1:0-3888 GCA_031362845.1 Gemmatimonadaceae bacterium
GGGACATGCGGGCGATTCAGCGGGTGGGAGCAGAGCCTGATCGAGCTGGTGCGCACAGATTACGACCAGGCTCTGACAGATCGTAAACGAACGTACCCCTGCAAAGAGCGCGCGGACAGAGTTCAGCGCGCCGAGAGACGAGTGTGAGACGGATCTAATGAAGGGGAGGGTACAGGAATCACGGCGACGATGCGCGTGCCTCCCCGATCAGCCCAACTCCATCTCCGCCGCCACCGCCGCCAACCGCCTGTCATGCGTCCACAGCCGCGCCGGCTTAGCCATCGCCGCCGACGCAAGCAGATGCACGTCGATCCATCCGATGCCACGCCCCATCAACGCTCGGCGACGCACCAGCTCGTGGGCTTCGCCGTCCGTTGCGATCGGGGCCAATGGCAGCCTTCCGAGCAAGTCGAGGATGGACTCGCGCTCGCGAAGATTCCCGCACGCGAGTTCGCCGATGACGAACGGGTGCACGAGCACGCGCTCCTGCTCGAGCGCGACGCGCAGTAGCGGTTCCCCATGTCGCAGATGCTCGATCCAGACCGACGTGTCAGCGAGGATCATTCGCTGGAGGCGCGCCGACGGGGGATGGGTCGAAGCTGCGGCTCGGTGCCACCGAGCCGAGCGAGTCGGCGCGCGCTTTCGCGTGCGATGAGTGCGCGGAGGCCTTCGTGAATAAGCGCCGTGCGCTCGCTGAGTCCGGTGAGGCGGCCTGCCTCCGCGAGCAGGGCGTCGTCGAGGTTGAGTGTCGTGCGCACGATCGGGCTCCTTCGAGTGATCTGCATCCAATATACATCATTTGATGCCTGACCAAGAACCCAGATATTGCTGGGGCAAATGCTTCGGGCTCCTGCTCCCTGCCCGGGCGGATATTCGCACGCCGTCGCGTCTGACGCTCAGGATCCTCAACTTAAGGGTCTTTTCTAACGATTATAATCGAATTTTATACTGGATTATACGCATTAAAATGATGATATTGTTAGTCGAGGCGTGAAGAGTTATTGCACTTCCGGCCCGGAAATGGTGCGCCGTTCCCGGATTAACCAGCGAGGATCGTAATGGCCAATCGCCTGAAAAAGCTTCACTTGCGTCACATGGAGAAGGCGCTCAAGCCATTCGCCAGGCTGATTCCCGATGATGTCATTCCACGAGGGGGATGGGTGCGTGAGATTCGCCGCGCAATCGGAATGACCACTCTCCAGCTTGCGAAGCGCATGGAAGTCACTCCGTCGACAGTGTCCGCGCTCGAGAAGAGCGAGGCCGGCGGAGCGGTCACCTTGAAGAGCTTGAGGCGGGCAGCGGATGCGCTGGACTGCGAGCTGTTCCACGTGCTCATTCCGCGACGCCCACTGTCAGCGCTGGTGGAGAGCCGCGCGCGTCTCGTTGCTCGACAGCGAGTGGACCAGGTCGCGCATACGATGCGTCTGGAAGAGCAGTCGTTGACGGCCCGCGAACTCGAGGACCAATACAAGGACCTGGTGAGGGAGTTGAGCGAGCACCCCACCAAGGAACTCTGGGAACGCCCCGGTGCGGGATGATGTCTCCACTCTGGGCCACGCCTTTGGACGAAGAGGAACGAACGGGACTCATCCCCGATCACATCACCACCATCCAGGCACTGAACAGCTGGGAAGGAGCGAACATTCTCAAGGCGGAGTCGTGGGCGTTCCGGCGGCGCCACAAGCGCCTGCTCACCGACGGTTTCGTCCGGCAGCTTCACCTGAAGATGTTCGACGATACCTGGACGTGGGCGGGCCGCTACCGCACGACGGACAAGACGATCGGCATCGGGTGGCATCTCGTACCTGTACAGGTGCGCGAGATCATGCTGGACGCCGTCGAATGGGACGCGCATGCCACCTACCCCACGGACGAGATCGCCGCGCGCATGCATCACAGGCTCGTCTACGTGCACCCATTCTCGAATGGCAACGGCAGACACGCTCGCCTGTTCGCCGACCTCTACCTGCATCAAGCCGGTCAGCCTCGCTTCACGTGGGGCAGATTGAATCTCCATTCGAAGGGCCAGAGCAGATCTGCGTACATGACGGCACTTCGTGCGGCCGACCGGGGTGACATCGCACCACTGCTCGCCTTCGCGCGGATGTGATGATCCTCCCGGATCCACTCGGCCCGAGCAGGTAGCATCACGCCGTCGTACCTTCCCTCATGCTCCCTGCCCTCGCGCTCGCCCTCGCCGCCTTCGTCGCCCCCGCCGACTCGCTCACCACTCCGGGCGTCTCCCGCCAGCTCGCCGACTACCGCGCGACCCGCATCCGCAACGTCCGCTACGAGCTCACACTGAACGTGACGCATCGCGACACCGCGACCGGCCGAGTCACCATCCGCTTCGACCGCCTCCGCCCCGGCGACGCGATCATCGACTTCCGCGGCCCGCGACTCGGCGCGCCCATCGTCAACGGCCGCGCCACCACCTTCGCCGGCGACGGCGCGCACCTCCGCATCCCCGCCGCTCTGCTCCGCGCTGGCGAGAATTCCATCGAGCTCGCCTTCTCGTCGCTCATCAGGCCCGCTGGCGCCAGCATCATCCGCTATCACGACACCACCGACGACCAGGATTATCTCTACACCCTGCTCGTCCCGTCCGACGCGAACGCCCTCTTCCCCTGCTTCGACCAGCCCGACCTGAAAGCGCGCGTGTCACTCACGCTCGTCACGCCGCGCGTGTGGAAGGCGCTCGCGAATGGTCCGCTGTCACAGAGCGACTCGTCGGCTGGCGTCGTCACCACGCACACCTTCCGGCAGTCCGACCCGATCAGCACGTATCTCATCGCCTTCGCCGCCGGCCCATGGGCGACGCATACTGCGCTGATACGCGGCAAGCCCGTAGGTATATGGTATCGCGCCTCGCGCGCCAAGGAAGTCGAAGTCGACTCGCTCATCGCCGCCAACGTCCGCGCCATCGACTGGCTCGAGCGCTATACCGCCCAGCCCTTCCCGTTCAAGAAATACGATTTCCTCCTCGCCCCCGCCTTCCCCTTCGGCGGCATGGAGCACCCCGGCGCGGTGTTCTACAACGAGGAGACGTTCGTCTTCCGCGAGCCGCCGACGCGCAATCAGCTCCTCGGTCGCGAGGCGACGATCTATCACGAAGTGGCGCATCAATGGTTCGGCGACTTCGTCACCATGCGCTGGTTCGACGACCTCTGGCTCAAGGAGGGCTTCGCGACGTACTTCGCCGCCGTGATGCAGAACGACTTGAGCCCCGCCGCCAACGCCTGGCGCACTTTCTTTCTTCGCAACAAGCCCGTCGCTTACGCCACCGACGCATCGCGCGGCACCACGCCGGTCTACCAGTCGCTCGCGAACCTCGACCAGGCCAAGAGCAACTACGGCGCGATCGTCTACAACAAGGCGCCGGGCATTCTCAAGCAGCTCAACCACCTCGTCGGCGACACGGCTTTTCGTAACGGACTGCGCGCGTATCTCGCCGAGCATCCGTACGGCAATGCCACTTGGCGCGACCTCCTGCGCGCCATCGGCAGTGCATCGGGCCGTGATCTCTCCGCGTGGGGAGGGTCGTACATCCTGCGTCCCGGCATGCCGATCATCACGCAGCGCGTGATGCCCGTCGCGGGCCGATGGACGCTCGAGCTCAGCCAGGCTCCGGCACAGACCCTTTCGACGCGTCCACCATGGCGAATCCGCACCCTGGTGCTCGTCGTCGACAGCGGCGGTGCAACACCCACGTTCCCCACGCTGCACACGCGCGCGCGAACGACACGACTCTATCCTGGCCCTGTGCCCGCGATGGTGTTCGCCAACGGCGGCGACCAGGCGTATGCGCTCATCCGTCTCGACTCGGCCAGCGTGCGCTGGGCCGAAGCGAACGTCGGAGCCGTGTCGGATCCGCTCCAGAAAGCGATG
>JANLTI010000174.1:0-11066 GCA_031362845.1 Gemmatimonadaceae bacterium
GGGACGCGGAAGCGCCCTCCAGCCGCGTCGAGGAGGGTCAGCGCGAACGCAAAATTGTCCACCTGGTGCCGGCCCACCAGTGGCGTTCCGACGATGCGATCGTCTCCGAGCGCGCGGAGCCGAAACTCCGTGCCCAGCGCACTCACTGCGATCTCCGTGGGCTCCGACTCCTCGACCACGATGCGGACGGACGACGCGCCGGCTCGGCGTGCATCCCGCGCCAACCATCCGCGCACGCTCGCGTCCCGCTCCCCGATCACGGCCGGCACGCCGGCCTTGAAGATGCCGGCCTTCTCCGACGCGATGGCTTCCAGCGTGTCGCCGAGGTACTCCATGTGGTCGAGCGCGATGGACGTCACGCCAGCCGCCACCGGCGTCACGACATTCGTCGAGTCCAGCCGCCCACCGAGGCCCGTCTCGACGAGCGCGACGTCGATGCGCGCCCTGGCGAAATGATCGAAGGCGAGCGCCGTCGTCGCTTCGAAGAATGACGCGCCCAGTCGTTCGACGGCAGGCGTCCATCCGTCGATGAACCGAACGACTTCCTCGGCCGCGATCGGGACACCGTTCACGACGATTCGCTCGCGGAAATCCACGAGATGCGGCGAGGTGTAGCGTGCGACCCGCAGTCCGCGGCCACGCAGCAGCGCCTCGGCCGTGGCGACGGAACTGCCCTTGCCGTTCGTGCCCGCGATGTGAATGACGGGGAAGGCCAGGTGCGGATCGCCCAGCTCGGCGAGCAGATGTCGCGTCCGCTCGAGGCCGAACTTGTACGTACCCGTCGTTCGCGCGAACAGGTACTCGAGCGCGGCGGGGTACGGCGTCAGGTCGACGTCCACCCCGACGCGGCCGGGCGACCGCTCATGTGGCGCAGCAGTTGGCCGACCGTGTGCTTGAGGTCGCGCCGGTGCACGACCTGGTCGACCATGCCGTGGTCGAGCAGGAATTCAGCGGTCTGGAATCCCTCCGGCAGATCCTGTCCGAGAGTCTGCTTGATCACTCGCGGTCCGGCGAACCCGATCACCGCGCCCGGTTCGGCGAGAATCGCGTCGCCCAGCATGGCGTAACTCGCGCTCACGCCGCCCGTGGTAGGATTCGTGAGGATGGCGATATACGGCAGACGCCGTTCGGCGAGCTGGGCGAGGACCGCGCTTACCTTGGCCATCTGCATCAGCGACAGCACCCCCTCCTGCATCCGTGCGCCACCGGACGCGCAGATGATAATGAGCGGATGCTTGCGCTCGAGTGACCGTTGGCCGAGCCGCGCGATCTTCTCCCCGACCACGGAACCCATCGAGCCGCCCATGAAGGCGAAGTCCATGACGCCGAGGCTCGACGGCAGTCCCTCGATCGTCCCGGCCACGGCGAGGAGCGCGTCGCCGTCTCCGGCGTTCGCGGTCGCCTTCTTGATGCGCGCGGGGTACTCCGGAAAGCCCAGCGGATCACTGGAGCGGATCGCCATTTCGAGCTCCTCGGTCGACCCTTCGTCGAGGAGGAGACTGGAATAGTCGATGGCGCGGATGCGGCGGTGATAATCGCAGTTCGGACAGACATTGAAGTTACGAATGAACTTCTCTCGAATGTCCGTGTGACCGCAGGCCTCGCACTTCTCCCACACATCGGGGGGAATTTCGAGGCGATCTCGCTGCGGCTGTCGCGGTTTTTTCTCCTTTCGAAACCAGGCCATAGCGGGACAATGTGCCCGGGATGATGGGCGTGGGCAAGGGAGAGGACGGAGGAACGGCGTAACAGCGAGGGACCTGAGCTGAGAAAAATGCGTGCCCCTCACCAATGGCGTCCCTCATCGCTCACCGCTCAACGCTTCATGCTCCCCGCTCGCTACCTCGAACCGACCGGCAAGCGTGGAGCAACCAAAGCGAGGAGCGGCAAGCTGGAAGCCCTGAGCGGTGAGTGCGCTACGGAGGGCGCACTCATACCGCGAACGGGCCGTTCCTGCCCCCACGTCCTTCCGCCGAAATCCGGATGAGGACGCCCACCGCCAACCAGCTGGCCAGCATGAAGCTGCCGCCATAGCTGAAGAACGGGAGCGGAATACCCGTGATGGGCATGAGATTGAGCGTCATGCCGACGTTCACGAGCACGTGCACGAACCAGCTCGCGAGCAACCCGAACGCCACCAGGCTACTGAACGAATCATTGGCTCGTTCCGCGATCTTGGTCACGCGAAGGAACAGCAACAGGAACAGGGAGAACGCGATGATGACGCCGAGGAATCCCAGTTCCTCGCCGACCACGGCGAAAATGAAATCCGTGTGCTGCGCGGGCAGGAATGCCAGTCGCTTCTGGGTGCCTTGCGTGTAGCCCTTGCCGAACCAGCCACCCGACCCGATGGCGATCTGTGACTGGATCACATGGTAGCCAGCCAGCCGGCGATCGATGTCGGGGTTGATGAAGACCAGGAGTCGCTTCTGCTGGTACGGCGCGAGCTTCTCCCAGATGATGGGCGACGCGACGCCGAAGATGACGTTGACGACGACGAGGAAGATGCCCTCGTACATGTAGGGCTTGTACCACAGCACGAGCGCGATGAGGATCAGGAACCACGCGCCCCACAACTGTGTGTTGAAGGCCAGAATCAGGCTCACCACCGGACTGGCGATGAGAATGAGCAGCGGCCAGGAGACGCCAGCCCAGAACAGCATCGCGAAGGCGAAGCCCACGAACACGATGCCGGTCCCGAGATCGGGCTGGAGCATGATGAGCGCCCACGGCACCATGACGACGAGCCCCGGCTTCCACAGCTCCAGCAACGAACGAGGAGGCTCCCGAAACGTCGACAGGACCTTCGCGAGCGCGAGCACGACGGTGATCTTCGCAAGCTCGGACGGTTGCCCGATGCGGATGCCGCCGATGGCCAGCCAGCTCTTGGAGCTGGCCGCTGTGCCCGCGCCCGTCCCGATGAACACGAGGAGCACGAGCATCGTGATCGTGACGAAATACATCGGCCACGTCATCCAGTCGATGAGGCGGACCGAGAATCGCGAGACCGTGTACGCGGCGCCGAGCGAGATGAAGAACCAGATCAGCTGCGACTTCCACAGCCCGCCGACGAAGGTGCGCACGTCCGTCTGCCCAGCCGAGTAGACGGTGGCAATGCCGAAGGTCGAGAGCGCGAGCGCAGTGAGGACGAGCGGCCAGTCGATCGGAAATCGCCGCGTGCTCATCTCAGCCGTCCACCATCTGCTCGGCGATCGGCGTCACCTTGAGGTAGGCCTGGATGATCTTCGAGGCGATCGCGGCGGACCGCGTGCCGTGCCCGCCGAACTCGATCATCACGGCGACGACGATCTTCGCGTCATTCGCCGGCGCGAAGCCGACGAACCACGCGTGATCCTGTTCCACGCCGTTCACGAACGTTCCACTCTGTCCCGTGCCCGTCTTGCCGGCGAGGGACACTCCCTTGATCGCCGATGCCGACGCCGTGCCGCCCTGCACCACGCCCACGAGCGCGGCGCGTACCTGGTCGAGCTGATCGGGCGTCAGGTGCATCAGCACCTCGCGCTCCGTTTTCGTGCGTGCGATCCTCGGCCGCGGCGCCGAACCGTCCGTCGCCAGGGCGGCGTAGAAGCGCGCCATGTTGAGGATCGTCTGCGAGTTTTCTCCCTGACCGATGGACAGGTTCAGTATGACAGCCTGCGACCAGTTTCGTGGACCGTACTTCCGATTGAAATAGTCCGGCGTTTCGGGCCACCGCGGACGACGTTCCTCGGGCAGGTCGAGGCCGGCCTTGCGGTTCATGCCGAGCTTCACGCCGCCGGCCAGCAGGCGAGTGAGACCGAGCTTGAGGCCGAGTTGATAGAAGTACACGTCGCACGACTTGGCGATCGCCCCCTGCAACGTGAGGTTGCCGTGTCCGCGCTTGTCCCAGCAGCGGAAGTAGCGATTGCCGAACTGCATGCCACCCGTGCACGGGATGGGCATCTTGTCGGTCATCTGGATGACCTTCTCTTCCAGGCCCATCACCGTCGTCGCCAGCTTGTAGGTCGACGCGGGAGGATATGTCCCCTGGAGCGCCTTGTTGTAGAGCGGGCGTCGAGGGTCGGTGCGCAGCGAATCCCAATATTGCGCGGGAATGCCGCCGATGAACCGATTCGCGTCCCACGTGGGCGCGCTGTACAGCGCGAGCACGCCGCCGGTCTTCGGGTCGATCGCGACCGCGCCGCCCTGGAGCGAGTCGCCGAAGATGCCGGCGACGAACCGCTGGAGGTCGAGATCGATGTTGGTGTAGAGCGGCGGCGCGGCGACCGGAATGAGATCGGGGCGAGCGCCACCCGCCTCGCGCACGATACGGCCGCGTGCGTCGACTTCCACGAACTGGCTCCCTTCCTTCCCGCGCAACACCTTCTCGTACTCCTTCTCGAGCCCCTGCTTCCCCGTCTGCTGTCCGGCCTTGTAGTCGGCGAAGCCGGGCTGCGTGAGCTCGGTCTCGGTCACCTCCGCCGTATAGCCGACGAACGGCGAGACGACGGGACCGTCGGGATAGAAGCGCCGGGGCGCACTCTGGATGATCAGGCCGGGAAACTGGGTCCGATGCTCCTCGAGCACGCTCACGACGTCGAACGACGCGTCCTGAATGATCACCGTGGGACGGGCCGGTGCGCGGCGGAAGCGGCGCAGCCCCTGCTCGATCTGCGCGTTGCTGAGGCTGATCGTGCCACTCAGCCGCTGCAGCACGGCCTTGAGGGTGTCTTCCTTCTGGGCCAGGATGGAGACTGAATAGCCGATGACGTTGTCGGCGATGACCTTGCCATTGCGGTCGTAGATCATGCCGCGCGGCGCAGGCAACGGCAGTTCGCGCAGCCGGTTGGTCTCCGACTGCAACGCGTACTTCCGATAATCGAGCACCTGGCTCCGGAAGAAGCCGATGGAGAGGAACAGCAGGACGGCCGCGACCATCACGTTCGCAACCCGACCCCTCCGCTGGATGTCGTTCGGGTGAAAGCTCATGTGGAACGAGTCTCCAGCACGGGGCGCAGCAGCATCAGCGCGATCACCCCGGCCACCGCAGTCACCGCCGCGGAGAGTGAGGAATAAACGAGAATCTGCATGACCAGTTCTACCCCGGAGAGCCGGCGATCGACGAGATTCATCAGAATCTCGTACGCCCACTTGCCGAGGAAGAGGAAGAACCCATTGAGCAGCACGTGATCAGCGAAGAACACGGCCTTGAGGCGCGACCAGCTGAAGCCGATGATCGTCATCGCGAGCGCGCCGGCGCCGAATCCTCCGAGCGCGAGCGAGTCGGTGGCGATGCCGAGCACGAACCCGAACAGGGCGGCCACGCCGGGCCGCACCCGCACCGCCGCAAGCAACAGCGCGATGATCAGGAAATCCGCCGACGCCTTCCAGTTCAGTAGCGGCCGCAACGTGTAGTTCAGGAAAATCAGGATCGCGCAGAGCACGATCGTCCGGACGGTTGCGCCCCAGTTCATGATGCGATCACCGCTGAGTCACCGGAGGAGTCGTTGGCGGCGCGCCGGGAATCTGCGGCGCCAGCGTATCCGGTCGGTTCCGATTCACGCTGTCTCGCCGAGCGCGCGCCGCCGCGCTGTCACGACGCGCACGTGCGCGCGCGGCTGCCACGGCCGGATCGATCGCCACGACGCCGGTCGTGTCCGTCGCGGTCGTCGCGCGTCCGATGGAGTCGCGCAACTGGCGCGCCGCGGAGTCGATGGCCGCGCGCCGCGCCGCCGCTTCGGCTGCCGCGGACTGGCGCGCCAGCGAGTCGCCGGCAATCACCACGCTTCGTGTCGCGGAGTCGATCGCGCCGACGTTCGCCCAGATGCTCGCGAGGTCAGCTGCCCCCCGCTGTGGCGTGAGGATCATGACGGCATTGAGCTCCGCCGGATTCACCGCAGGCCGCAGGATGTACGTGCGCGCCCACGACTCCGGGGTCTTGATCTCGCCGAGCACGACCCCCACGGGAATCCCCTTGGGATAAATGCCGCCGAGGCCGGAACTGTACACCACGGCACCCGGCTTGAGCGCCGCGCGGAAGGGCACGCCGCGCATCTCGAGCAGATAGCGCTCCGAGCGCATGAACGCCTGCTCCTGCGTCGTGCTCGAGCTCGTCACGTGCGGCTGCACGATGCCGAACGCGCTCCCATCGGCCGACATGGCGCTCACCCGAAAATCCGGATGCGCGAAGAGGATGGCCAGACTCATCGTGGGATCCACGGTCTGCACCAGGCCCACGATCCCCTCGGGCGCCACCACGAGACTGCGCTCGCGGACCCCCGCCTTGGAGCCGGCGCTCAGCGTCACGGTGAAGTCTTCCGCCCTGCCTCGCCCGGAGAGGGCATCGGCGGGAATGAATCCCCACTTCATGCTGCTGCCGAGGCCAAGCAGCTTCCGCAGGCGTTCGTTCTCGCCTTCGAGCGTGGGCACTCGCGCCGCTGCCAGAGCGAGCGTGTCCTGCCGGAGCTGCTCTCGCTCGGTCGACTGATACGCAGCGCGCCAGCGCTCTGCACCCTGCTGGAGTCGCAGCAGCGGCGCTACGAGCGTCCGGCGCAGCGCGCTCGCCGTGGGCTCCCGCAGCCGCGCGGGAAGTACGGTGGCGATGAGTGCGAGCAGAATGCAGGCGCCGAAGATGACGATGTCGACGCGGGAGCTGAACCGGCTGGTGCGGGCCACCCTCGCCTCAGGTGCTCAGCACGGACCAGTACTTCTCCTCGTCGTCGAGGATGCGCCCCGTTCCGCGCACCACGCACGTGAGGGGGTCTTCGTCGACATGAATGGGCAGTCCGGTCTCCTGACTCAGTAGCAGATCGAGGCCGCGGATCAGGGCGCCACCACCCGTCATGACGATGCCGCGATCGACGATGTCGCTCGCCAGCTCCGGAGGGGTGATTTCCAGGGCGCGTCGCACCGCGTCGACGATCTGCTGGATGGGCTCCTGAATCGCTTCCCGGATCTCGCTGGAGTGTACGCGCACAGTCTTGGGAATTCCGGACACGAGATCGCGCCCCTTCACTTCCATTTCGCGCTCGTCGCCGATGGGCGCCGCGCTGCCGATCTGGATCTTGATCTGTTCCGCCGTCGGCTCGCCGATCAACAGGTTGTAGTTCTTGCGCATGAACTGCACGATCGCCATGTCGAGCTCGTCGCCCCCCGTGCGGATCGACGTGTCGCTGACGATGCCGGAGAGCGCGATGACGGCGATCTCGGTGGTGCCACCACCGATGTCGATCACCATGTTGCCCGTGGGTGTCTCGACGGGCAGGCCCACGCCAATGGCGGCGGCCATCGGCTCGGCGACCATGAACACTTCCTTCGCCCCGGCACCCAGCGCGGAGTCGCGCACGGCGCGCTTCTCCACCTCCGTGATGCCGCTCGGAACGCACACGATCACCCTCGGCTTCACCTTGAAGACGTGGTTGTCGATGATGAGCTTGAGAAAGTAGCGGAGCATCTTCTCGGTCACGTCGAAGTCGGCGATGACGCCGTCCTTCATTGGACGCACCGCGATCACCCCCTCGGGCGTACGGCCAAGCATGCGCTTGGCCTCCAGGCCCACGCCCTTGATCTGTCTGGTCTCGCGATCCAGGGCAACGACCGACGGCTCGTTGAGGACGATGCCCTCACCTTTGACGTAGACGAGGGTGTTCGCGGTGCCGAGGTCAACACCAATCGCATTCGCAGGGAAAAGACTTCCCGCCGAGAAGAAAGGCCAGCGCATCAATCCGGGGTTGGGGCGCTCGCTCCGCTTGCAGGGAACGAGCCGTACACGATCGAGAGGCGAAAACGCCGAAAGCTACCTTTGACAATATAGCGCGGCAAGGCATTGTGGTGCCGTGACCTACGTCGCTTTGCACAGTAGGCGGTCGCGCGACCAGACGCCATCAATTCACGAATTGCGCCGGCTCGTGATACGTCATGCCGAACGCGTCAGCGACACCGGCGTAGGTAATCTTGCCTTCAGCGACGTTCAGGCCCTTGAGGAGCGCCGGATTCTCCTTCAGCGCGCGCTTCCATCCCTTGTTGGCGAGCTGCAGCGCATAGGGCAGCGTCGCGTTCGTCAGCGCGAGCGTCGACGTGCGCGGCACCCCGCCCGGCATGTTCGCCACGCCGTAGTGGATGACACCGTCGACGACGTAGGTCGGGTTCTCGTGCGTCGTCGCCTTGATGGTTTCCACGCATCCGCCCTGATCGATCGCCACATCCACGATCACGGAGCCGGGCTGCATCAGCTTGAGATCCTCACGCCGAATGAGCTTCGGCGCCACCGCGCCCGGAATGAGCACCCCGCCGACGACGAGATCCGCCGTCGTGATCTGCTCCAGAATGTTGTGCCGGTTCGAGAAGATGGTCTGCACGTTGGCCGGCATGACGTCGCTCAGGTAGCGCAGACGCTCGAGCGAGTTGTCGAGGATGACCACCTTGGCGCCCATGCCCGCCGCCATCTTGGCCGCGTTGATGCCGACGATGCCCCCACCCAGGATGACGACCTTGGCCGGCGCGACGCCCGGCACGCCGCCGAGCAATACCCCGCGTCCGCCGTACAGCTTCTCGAGATACTTCGCGCCCTCCTGCACCGCCATTCGGCCCGCGACTTCCGACATCGGCGTCAGCAGCGGCAATTCACGCGAGGGCAGTTCCACCGTCTCGTACGCAACGCAGGTTGCGCCGCTGTCGAGATGGGCCTGCGTCAGCTGCTGATCCGCCGCGAAGTGAAAGTACGTGAAGATGAGCTGTCCCTTCCGCATGTGTGGCCACTCGCGGGCGATCGGCTCCTTTACCTTCATGATCATGTCGCAGTCTTTCCAGACGGACGCCGCATCCGGCGCGATCGTCGCGCCGACATCGGTGTAGTCCGCGTCCGTGAAGCCGCTGCCATTTCCCGCACCCAGCTCGATGAGCACCGAATGCCCGGCGCTGATGAGTGACTCCGCACCAGCGGGTACGAGGGCGATGCGATTCTCGTTTGTCTTGATCTCTTTCGGGACGCCGATCTTCATTGGGCCAACTCGATCTGAAGTGGATGAATCGTCATCGCTGACGACTGAGGGCTAAAACTCATTGCCGGGCCCCAGGGAAACAACTGTCTGTCGCTCCGGCGCGAAGAATTCGCGAGCCACGTGCGCGACCTGTTCGGCCGTGATGCCGTCGATCAGGGCGAGCATCTCGTCGAGCGTGCGGTAGGGCTCGCCGTACAGCTCCACGCCGGCGCAGCGATACATCCGCGACGTGACGCTTTCGAGTGAGAGTGTCACCTGCCCCTTGAGCTGGCTCTTGCCCATCGCGAGCTCGTCGGCGGGCAAGCCGTTGGCGGCGACCTCGGCGAGTTCCGCGTTGATGGCATCGAGCGCCTCGCGCGCCGTATCGGGCCCGGTGCCCACGTACACGCCGTGCATGCCGACGTCCGCATGAAATGATTGAAACGTGTACACGGCGTACGCCAGCCCGAGCTCTTCCCGCACGCGCTGGAACATGCGCGAGCTCATGCCGCCGCCGAGGAGGGCGCTCAGGAGCACGACGGCGTGGCGCAACGGATCATCGTGCCGAACGGTAGGACTGCCGACGACGATATGCGTCTGCGCACCGTCGCGCGTGACATGCCGCCTCTGCGGCGCCTCTGCCGCGGGCGGCGGCACCACGAGGCGCGTCGCGTCGCCAGGCTCCCGCGTCAGCCATCCGGTGCGCTCGAGCGACGCGAGCAGCGCGTCATGCTCCACGTTGCCCGACGCGGCCACGATGAGTTGGCCGGGATGATAGGCGCGACGATGCAGCGACTCGAGATCGGCTGTCCGCAGCGCGGATACCGAATCGCGCGTGCCAAGAATGGAGTAGCCGTACGGGTGCTGACCCCAGAGCGCTTCACTGTGCAACTCGAACACGAGGTCGTCGGGCGTATCGTCGACCATCGCGATCTCCTCGAGCACCACCTTCCGCTCCAGTTCGAGATCCGCCTTCCGCAGCAATGGCGCAAAGACGAAATCGCCGATCACGTCGGCGGCGATGTCGAGATGCTCGTCGAGGACACGGGCCTGGTACACGGTGTGTTCGCGCGACGTATAGGCGTCGAGCGAGCCACCGAGCGCCTCGAGTTCCAGCGCGATCTGCTTGGCGGAACGCCTCGCCGTCCCCTTGAACACCATGTGCTCGAGGAGGTGCGAGACGCCCATGCGGTCGCGCGGCTCATGCAGCGAAGCGGCGCGAATCCAGGCCCCGAACGCGACCGACCGCACTCCCGGCATCTGCTCCGAGAGTACGGTCAGTCCATTGGGCAGCACGGTGCGACGAAATCCGTCCGCCGTCGTGTCACCGCGGTTCACTAGCGGCGCGGCCGGCCCCCGCCGCTTCCACTGCGCGAGCGAGGCCGATCGCCATCTTCACGCGGCGGACGGTCGCCCTCGGGACGCGGCGGACGCGGCTCCTCTTCCGGCATGCCCTCGGGCTTCGGCACGAGCGCCTTGATCGACAGGCGCAGCCGGCCACGTTCATCGCGATCCAGCAGCTTCACCGTCACGCGATCGCCCTTGTTGACCACGTCCTCGGTGCGATCGGTGCGACCGTGCTTCAGCTCGGAGATGTGGACGAGACCTTCCGTGCCCGGCATGATCTCGACGAACGCGCCGAACGCCGTCGTTGTCTTGACCGTGCCCTCGTACGTCGCCCCGATCTCCGGCTCGGCCGTGATGGCCTGGACCATCTGCCGGGCGCGCTGCATCGCTTCGCCGCCCACGGCGGCGATGGTCACGAGACCGGTGTCGTCCACGGTCAACTCGGCGCCCGTCTCGTCCTGGATGCCCCGGATCGTCTTGCCCTTGGGTCCGATCAGGTCGCCGATCTTCTCGGGGTTGATCATCAGGGTAACGATGCGCGGCGCGTAGGTGCTGAGCTCAGCGCGCGGCGACGCCAGCGCCTTGTCCATCTCGCCGAGAATATGCAACCGGCCTTCCTTGGCCTGCGCGAGCGCCTCCTTCATGATCTGCAGGTCGAGCCCGTCGATCTTGATGTCCATCTGGATGGACGTGATGCCGGTCTTCGTTCCCGCGACCTTGAAGTCCATGTCGCCGAGGTGATCCTCGGTGCCGAGGATGTCA
>JANLTI010000187.1:0-3473 GCA_031362845.1 Gemmatimonadaceae bacterium
CGAGATAGGGCACGATCGGCGGATTGAATCGACTGTTCGGGGAACGCCAAGGCGCACAACCAGTGAAATGGCTGCGTCGGTGGATCGTGCTTTACTTCGTCAATGTATACCAGATGCATGAGGACGTGGCGTCCTAACGCCAAAGCTCAATTGCAGGCGGTCGCTTAATATGGGGAAACCGCCGACGGCTCGCGATAGGTAACGCGCGCTCATACTGATGCTTCCACAGCGCCCGACAATTGCAGCGTTTCGTTAGCGCGCGGATGAACGACGCACGGTATCGCATCCCTGGCAAAGCTCGCCCGCTCACGGAGCCCCAAGATCGCGCGGTCGGCCCGGTGCAACGACGTCGCGAGTCACCCAACGACTCACTCGCGAACTAACTCGGCCGGCGCGGTCGGTCGCGCCCGACGAGACTCGCCCTCGCGACCCGGGCCGGTGACGAGCGATGCTGGCCCTGTCGTGATGCGCGGCGCGGCGAGCCACGAGTCGGCCCCGCACCTTCAACAGTACGGCATGGTCTCCGGCGCGCTAACGCCTAAGCTCAGCTGCAAGCGATCAGCTCAATATGCGACTCACCGGTGTGGATGCACTAGCATCCCGATAGGCGGAAGCCTCAATGACTTCCGATAATCTCGCGCTTGTCAGCTGCAGCGACACGTTAGATCGCAGGCTCATCAGATCTCGGTTCGCCGCGTGCGCGTCTCAGCAAACGATCGACCCAGCCAACCGTTACACCGCCCAACGCGAAGACCAGCGCCGGAACTCCGAACACGATAAATCCTAGACCGGCCATTAGCGCCGATGGCATTCCCAAGCGAATCGGCTGTGCCTCGCCTCCAAGTAATGCGAACAACTCGGCTCCGAAGTACCAAGCGTACGTGAGCGCGACGACACCGGCCACCAAGCGAAACGCGATACGCAGCCTCGTCGGCGCCAGTAGGCCAGCTGCGAGAACGATCATGAAGGCCGCGATCACTGCACTGACCGCACGTGCCTGCACGGAATCTGTCTCCCAGCCGGATAGCACCATCCATGTGAAGAGGAATAGAACCGCCGCCAGGACGAAGCGCGAAGCTCGACTCATTGCAGCTTGCGTGGATGATTGGGGGAGTCGCTGCGATCTAACGCTGATTGTACAGCCATCTTATCAGACTTAATCGACAAGAATGAGATCTACGCCCGCCGCATAACACGCAAGTCGAAATTCGCCGATCGGTAAACTGCTCCGAGTCAACGCCTTGGCGCTCCGCGATTATGCAGTGCGTGATTACGCGGCGAAAGGCCGCTGCATAACACGCACGGGGCGCTGTCGCTTCGCCGAGGGCGTGTGAAGAAGCACCAACGTCGTCCGCCTGCTCGGCTTCGCAATCGCGATCACTCGCCGATCACTCCAAGGCAACCGAAATCCGCAAATGCCGAAACGTCGGGGCGACTTCGATCCCAAAAGTTGGCACAGCGCACTGTGCATCGCCGAGCGACATGCAGCGCCGATGCACAGCAATGCCCGCTCTCTGCTCACCGAGCGGCCACCGACTCGGTGGCACGCATCGCGAGAGGCATGCGCAACCCAACACCTACCGACTTCTATATGATCCGATGCCCGAACGCGCTCATCGCGAGCTGCACGGCCAGCTCCGCAGTGCGATTGCGCTCGTCGAGCACCGGGTTCGTTTCCACGATGTCCAGCCCCACGAGCTTGCCGGTGTCCGACAGCATCTCCATCGCGAGCTGCGCCTCGCGATACGTCGCACCTCCGCGCACCGGAGTGCCGACGCCCGGCGCATACGTGGGATCCACCCAGTCCATGTCGCACGACACCCAGAGCCGGTCCGACTCCGACGTCGCCACGGCGATCGCGCGACGCATCACTTCGCGCAACCCGAGTTCGTCGATGTCGCGCATCGTGAAGCAGGTGAGTCCCCACGCCTGGATCGCCTCCTTCTCCGGCCCATCCAGTTCGCGAATGCCCACGAGCGCAAGCCGTTTGCGCGAGAGTGCCGGCGAGGCGCCGGCAATCGACGCGAACTGCCTGTCGCCATGACCGAGCAGGTGCGCCAGCGGCATGCCGTGCACGTTGCCGGTGTGGCTGGTGCCCGGCACGTGCAGGTCACCATGCGTGTCCAGATACACGCAGCCCACCGATTCGCCCCGTTCCGCAAAGTGTCGCGCCGCACCAGCAAGCGACCCGGCGACGAGCGAGTGGTCCCCTCCCAGCACGAGCGGCACGTCGCCATGCGCGATCGCATCAGCGGTTTCCGCGGCGAGCGCCTCGCATACCTGCGTGATGAGCGGGAGAAAACCGCGTCCGGCGATCTCGGCCGAAATGGTGGCGCGCTGCGGAACCGTCACGTCGCCGATGTCGGTGACGGTGTGACCGAGCGCGCGCAGCGACTCGGCCATCTGCGCAATGCGGAGTGCGGCAGGGCCCATCTCGACACCGCGCCGAGAGGCGCCGAAGTCGAGGGGGACGCCGATCATGCGAATGCCTGTCACGACACGGTCTCGAGGTGGGGTCGACGGGAGGCTAACCGCGCGAGCGCCGCCGGTCAAACCAACGTGGCCTCACGCATCGAGTGATCTTCCCCAGACTCGAACGTCTGGTAAGAGACCTCCACCGACTACGAGACCATGCTCAAGAGCCTGCGCGTCCCCGAGCGACTGTTCGACATCGCCATGTGGCTGGTGTCGTTCTTCTTCGCCACCTTCCTCATCGGACTCGGCGGCAAGATCGTCGGCGACCTGCCCGGCGTGGACCAGAAGATCACGATCGAGCAGTTCCTCGATCCTGCGGAGGTGTCGCGCAACAGGGTGACGATCCAGTCGCTCCGGCTACAGGCACGGGGGCAGGAAGCGGCGCGCGAACGGGCACAGCTCGGGCTGACTGCCGCCGCGAACCGGTACGCCAGCACGCGCGCGACGTTCGATAACTGGATCGCGACACGCACCGCGACCACCGATGCGGCGCAGGACCCGGAAGTCCTCCAGCGGACACGCGAGCTGGACGCGCTGAAAGCGAGCGAACGGGTTGCGCAGGCCGAGGTCGACCGGCTCGACGCCGAAGTGCTGAGCGTGGCGCAGGCAACCGACGCGCAACAGCAGCGCTACCAGACGCTGGAGGAGCAGGCGCGCGGACGCTTCGAGTCCGCACGCCGCAGCCAGGAGCTCCGCGTATTCGGCATTCGGCTGCTCCTCACCCTGCCCCTGCTGCTGATTGCCGGATGGCTGGTGAAGCACAAGCGAAAGAGCCAGTACTGGCCGCTCGCGCGCGGGTTCGTGCTGTTCGCGGCGTTCGCCTTCTTCGTGGAGCTCGTGCCGTACCTACCGAGCTACGGCGGATACGTGCGCTATGGCGTGGGTGTGATCGCGAGCGCCATTGCCGGCATCTACGTCATCCGGGCGATGCAGCGCTACGTCGCGAAGCGCGCGGCAGTGGAGCAGCAGACGGAGCGTGAGCGACGCAGTGCGCTGCC
>JANLTI010000210.1:0-11183 GCA_031362845.1 Gemmatimonadaceae bacterium
CGCCGTACGACGGCATGCCGCGTAGCCCGAATCCGAGCATCCCTGCCATCCCAACCACTTGCGACCCCGCCGCGCCCAACGCTACTTCGACGGGCTGACCAACCCACAGCCTGTTGGAGGTTCGAAGTGATCCGCACGACCCTGCGTGGCGCCGCACTCGCGAGCGCCCTGCTCCTGCCGTCCGCCTCCCTGGCCGCCCAGCGGCCCATCGCCCCTGGCCGCCCGAACGACACGCGGCCGAGCATTCCGCTCAACGAGCCGCGCCTCGCGGAAACGGCCTCGCTCGATACCGCGGCGGTCAACACGCTCCGCTGGCGCGAGCTCGGCCCCTTTCGCGGCGGACGCAGTGTCGCGGTCGCCGGTTCCGCCTCGCGTCCCAACGAGTACTACATGGGCACCACCGGCGGCGGCGTGTTCAAGACGCTCGACGGAGGACAGTCGTGGGCGCCGATGACCGACAAGTATTTCGGTGGCACCATCGGATCCGTCGCCGTGTATCCCGCGAACCCGGACATCGTGTACGTCGGCGGCGGTGAGTTCCCGATCCGCGGCAACGTGTCACATGGCGACGGTGTGTGGAAGTCGACCGACGCTGGCAAGACCTGGACGTCGCTCGGTCTCGCCGCCACGCGACACATCTCGAAAGTGCGTGTGCATCCCACCAATCCCGACCTGGTGTACGTCGCCGCGCAGGGAAACGTGTGGGCGCCGACGCCGGACCGCGGCATCTACCGCTCGCGCGACGGCGGCAGGAACTGGTCGAAGATCCTCTTCCGCAACGATTCCACCGGCGCGAGTGATCTCGTAATGGACCCGGCCAATCCCAGCGTGATGTACGCGACGATGTGGCAGGCGGGGCGCACGCCGTGGATGCTCGTCTCGGGCGGACGCGGGAGCGCGATCTTCAAGACCACCGACGGTGGTGACAGCTGGACCGACATCACCCGCAACCCCGGTCTCCCCGCCGGTCTCCTCGGCAACATGGGCATCACCGTGTCGGGCGCGAACTCGAATCGCGTGTGGGCCATCATCGAGGCCGACTCGGGCGGCGTGTACCGCTCCAACGATGCGGGCGCGACATGGACGCGCACCAACAGCGATCGCTCGCTGCGCCAGCGCGCCTGGTACTACACCAAGATCCACGCCGATCCGAAGGACACGAACGTCGTCTACGTCAACAACGTCAATTTTCACAAGTCGACCGACGGTGGAAAGACCTTTCGTCCGGTGCGTGGCATCCCGCATGGCGACTCGCACGACTTCTGGATCGCGCCGAACGACAACCGCCGCATGATCGAGGGAGATGATGGTGGCGCGTCCGTCTCGACCGACGGCGGAAAGACCTGGACCGACGAGGATTTCGCGACGGCGCAGTTCTATCACGTCATCACGACGAATCATTTTCCCTATCAGGTCTGCGGTGCCCAGCAGGACAACAGCACGCTGTGCGGACCGAGCCGCAAGGCAGGCGGCATCGAAATCAGCGATTGGGAGGACGCAGGCGGTGGCGAGTCGGGCTACATCGCGCCTCGGCACGACACGCCGGACATCGTCTACGCGGGCAGCTATGGTGGTTACCTCACCCGCAAGGACATGCGCACGGGGTTGGCGCGCAACATCAACGCGGCGCCGGACAATCCGATGGGCCACTCCGCGATCGATCTCAAGTATCGCTTCCAGTGGACCTTTCCCATCGTCGTGTCGCCGCACAACTCGAACGTCGTGTACGCGACGTCCAATCACGTGCACCGCACCACGAACGAAGGACAGAGCTGGCAGGTGATCTCGGGCGACCTCACCCGCAACGATCCGAGCACGCTCGGTGCCTCGGGCGGGCCGCTCACGAAGGATCAGACGTCGGTGGAGTATTATGGAACGATCTTCAGCTTCGCCGAATCGCCGCGCATGAAGGGCGTGCTGTGGACGGGGAGCGATGATGGGCTCGTGCACGTCTCCCGCGATGATGGACGCACCTGGCAGAACGTGACGCCGTCCGACATGGCGGCGAACACGCGCGTGTCGCTCATCGAGCCGGGCCAGTTCGCGCCGGGCACGGCGTACGTGGCGGCGAACCGGTTCCAGCTCGCCGACATGAAGCCGTATCTGTGGAAGACGACGAACTACGGACAGAGCTGGACGCGCATCGATGCCGGCATCGCGCCCACGGAGTTCCTGCGCGCCGTGCGCGAGGACCCGGAGAGGCGCGGCCTGCTCTACGTCGGCACCGAGCGTGGCGTGTGGTTCTCCCCGAACGACGGGGCGAGCTGGCAGAAGCTCCAGCTCAACCTGCCCATCGTGCCGGTGCATGATCTCGCCGTGAAGGAGGGCGATCTCATCGCCGCCACGCATGGCCGCAGCTTCTGGGTGATCGACGATCTGTCGCCACTCCGCCAGCTCAGCACCGTGGTGACCGCGAAGGATGCGCACCTGTTCAAGCCGCGCGATGCGCATCGCGTGAGCTTCGCCAGTCGCGGAGGCGGTGGTGGTGGTGGAGCCGCCGCGCCGGCCGGTCCGCCGGTGCGCCCGGTTGCCA
Source organism: Gemmatimonadaceae bacterium (assembly GCA_031362845.1). Taxonomy (GTDB): domain Bacteria; phylum Gemmatimonadota; class Gemmatimonadetes; order Gemmatimonadales; family Gemmatimonadaceae; genus AG11. The sequence goes on from JANLTI010000210.1 coordinate 2,534, forward strand.
CGAGCCCCTCGGGTGGACCGGCGGTGTTCTACTGGCTCAAGCGTCCGAACCGCACCATCACGCTCGAGTTCCTCGACGCGAACGGCGCGCTCATCCGCTCGTTCACCAGCCGTCAGGATTCCGTCACCGCCGCCGATTCGGTCACGCGGTATCGCCGCCAGCGCGCGACGATCGATTCGTTGCGGACGTCGGGTATCGCGGCGGACAGCGCCGAGCGGATGGTGACGCGCAGCGCCGAGGCGACGCGAGCGGAAGGGCAGGGCGGAGAAGAGGATGAGGACGGCCCGCGCCGCACGCCACCTCCGCCGCGCGCGCCCAACAAGGCGGGCATCAATCGCTTCGCCTGGAACATGCGCTATCCCGATGCGTCGTCGTTCGACGGGATGATCATGTGGGCGGGTGGCACGCAGGGCCCCGTCGCCCCGCCGGGCACGTACCGGGTGCGACTACTGGTGGACGGTGTCGCCGTGTCGACCGAACAGTTCGCGCTGAAGAAGGATCCGCGGTCGACGGCCACGCCGGCCGATCTCGCGGCGCAATTCGCGTTTCTCCAGCGCATCCGCGAGCGGACGTCACAGGCGAACGACGCGGTGAAGACGATTCGCTACGTGCGCTCGGAGCTCGCCGACCGGGAGAAGAAGCTGAGCGGGTCGACGCTGACGCAGTTCCAGTCGTTGGCGACGCCGCTGCGCAGCGAGCTCGCCGTGGTGGAAGACTCCATCTACCAGACGAAGAACCGGAGCGGACAGGATCCGCTGAACTATCCGATCCGGCTCAACAACAAGATCGCCGCACTGGCCGGCGTCGCTGGCAGCTCGGAAGCGCGCCCCACCGACCAGACGACGGCGGTGTTCGACGCGCTCGCGACGCAGCTCGATGGGGAGCTCGCGAAGATGAAGCGCGCGCTGGAGGGATCGTTGCCGAAGATCAACAGCATTCTCAAGGGCGCCGGACAGGCAGAGATCGTGGCGCGGGCGATAGAAATCATCGTGCCCAAGCCGGACATCGTGATGGACGACGACGTGGATCCGGACGACGACCCATGAAGGCCGTGCAACTACTGGCATCGCCTGCGCGCCCAACTCATCTTTGCTGACCACGCGGCCGCAGGCGTCGACGACGCCTTGCCATTTCACGAGGATGCATGGGGCGCAGCATTGACGCAGTGCGACGGTTGATCACTTCGCGCCATGCGGCCCCGTTGCTCCGGCCGCTGATGCGCACGAGGGCCACGATCTTCATGCTGCATCGGTTCCGGATGCCCGATGCGGGCGTGGAGGGCCACGATCCGGCGTTGCTGACACGGCACCTCGAGTTCCTGCGGCGCGAGCGATATGACCTGATCTCGCTCGAGACGCTGTTCGACGATCTCCTGCACGGCCGTCCTCACAGGCGGCCCGCAGTCGCTTTCACGATCGACGACGGATTCGCCGACCAGGTCCGCGTCGGCGCGCCGGTCTTCGCGGCCTACGATTGCCCTGTCACGACATTCGTCACGAGTGGATTCGTCGACCGGCAGCTGTGGTTCTGGTGGAACCGCATCGAGTACGTCTTCCACGCGAGCACGCGCCATTCGATCGCCGTGCCGTTCGGCGACGAGGTTCTCTCGTACCAGCTCGGCGATGGTCGCGCCCGGGCGCAGGACGACTTCACCGAGCGCTGCAAGGACGTACCGGATGCGGTGAAGCTCGCCGCGGTCGAGGCGCTCGCCGAGGCGGCCGAGGTCGTGCTTCCGGCGGAGCCGCCCGCCGGCTATGCCCCGATGACCTGGGACGAGCTGCGCGCCGCCGAGCGGGGCGGCATGACCTTCGGTCCCCACACGGTGACCCATCCGGTGCTGTCGAGAACCACCGACGAACAGTCGCGGCGCGAGCTGTCGGAGGGGTGGAGCCGGTTGCGACAGGAGGCGGCGAACCCCGTTCCCATCTTCTGCTATCCCAACGGCCGCGCGCGGGATTTCGGCGCGCGCGAAGTGCAGACGCTGCGCGAGCTGGGGATGACGGGCGCCGTCGTCGGCGAGACGGGCTACGCCGAGCGCCTCGACGCGAACGGCGCCGGTCCGGCGGGCGATCCGTTCCGCGTCAAGCGATTCGCCTACACGGCCGATGATCGCGAGTTTCGCGAGCTGGTGAGCGGCGTCGAGGTGATCACGCAGATGCTGGGCCGCTGACGTGCTGTCCTACGCGCTGCGCCTTGTCAGCCGCGTCCTCGGCCGCGTGGAGCGTGCCCGCGCCGCGCGGCGCTGGAGGATTCTCCGGTCGCAGGGCCTGCACATCGGCGCGAACGTCTGGCTGCCCGATTCGACGTGGATCGACTCCAGCCATTGTTTCCTGATCAGCATCGGCGACAATTGCGGGTTCGGCGACGGCTGTCACATCCTCGCGCACGACGCACAGATGGACGAATTTCTCGACGCGGCGCGGATCGGCCGCGTCACGATCCACGACTCCTGCCACATCGGCTCGCACACGGTGATCCTGCCCGGCGTCGAGATCGGCCCGCGGACGATCGTCGGCGCAGGCTCGGTGGTGAACAAGTCGCTGCCGCCGGACACGGTCTGCTCGGGGAATCCCGCCAAGGTCATCTGCTCGCTCGACGAATACCTCGAGCGCCATCGACACCGGATGGCGGAGCGCCCGACGTTCGACTACATGCGCTACGACATCCGCGCGCTGACGCCGGAGCGGCGCGGGGAGATCATGCGCGCGACCGCCGACGGCATCGCGTACATCACGGGCGGGCACTCGGCCGAGCTGCGCGGCGAGGGTGGCACGCCGCGCACGCCGATCAACAATCCGTCGTCCTGAGCCCCGACACGGCGTGCGGGGTGAACTCCGCGCCTGCCCTCGAGCCCAGCGAAGGGAAGGATGCTCTGAACGTGCGGGTTCTTCGCGGCGCTCAGGAGGACATGCTACGCCTCGTCCACCGCCATCCCCATCGTATGGAATCCCTTGTCCACGTACAGCGTCGTCCCCGTGATGGCGCTGGCGAGCGGGGAGCAGAGAAAGGCCGTCGCCGCTCCCACCTCGTCGGCCGAGAGGTGCTCGGTGAGCGGGGCGTTACGCCCGACGTAGTCCACCATCTTCTCGATGATCCCGATCGCGCTCGCGGCACGTGACGCGAACGGGCCGGCGGATACGGTGTTCACGCGCACTCCCCACTTCCGGCCCGCCTCGAACGCGAGCAGTCGCGTGTCACTCTCCAGCGCGGCCTTTGCACTCGACATCCCTCCACCGTACCCGGCGATCACCCGCTCGCTCGCCATGTACGTGAGCGACGAAAATGCGCCGCCCGCCCGCATCAGTGGCCCGAACCGGGCCACCATCGACACCAGCGAGTACGCGCTCGCGCTCACCGCAGCCAGGTAGCCGTTCCGGCTCGTCTCCAGCAGCGGCTTCTTCACCTCGGGACCATTCGCCAGCGAGTGCACCACGATGTCGAGCGGACGCTCACCGAACTCGGCAACCAGCCGCTGCGCCACGCCGTCGATCGAGCAATCACCGACTTCCTTGTATCGCTTGCTGGAGCGAAGATCCTCCGGCAGCTGGTCGTACGTGTCGAACACGGCGTCCAGCGGGTAGATCCCCTCGAACGTCAGCAGCGAGCCGTCGCGCAGCCTCCGCGAGTCGTCCATCTTGCCGCGCTCCAACAGGTTGAGAAAGATGTTGAGCGCGGGAGGCCAGGTTCCCACGACGACGCTGGCGCCTGCCTCGCCCAGCGCCTTCGCGATGGCAAAGCCGAATCCGCCATCATCGGCGACTCCCGCTACGAAGGCGCGACGTCCGGTCAGGTCGATGTTGAGCATGCGCGAAAAATGACCTGAGGTTACGGAGCGGCAAGGGCCTTCGGCATGTGTCCACGGCAGAGTGCGCTTGCAACCGAAACTTGTCCGTAATCGTATATCACCCGTGGCGAAGCTCCTGTACGTGGACGACGAGGTACTCATCGGCAAGGCCGTCGCGCGCTGGTTCGAGCGCCGCGGACACACGGTGCAACTCGCGGACACGGTGGCGGGCGCCAAGGAAGCCATCGCCCTGGAGCTGCCGGACGCCATGTTCATCGACGTCTGGCTCGGCGCCGACAGCGGATTCGAGCTGATGAGCTGGATCCAGGAAATGCATCCCGCCCTCGCGTCGCGCGTCACCTTCGTCACGGGCGAACTGGCCGACCAGACCCAGGTCAGCAAGGTCTGGCGAACGCTCGGCCGGCCGGTGCTCCAGAAGCCGTTCGACTTCGCCGATCTCGAACGGTCCATCATGGATGCGGAGCGGCGCAACGGGACTTAACGTTGACGGGTGTCGCAGCCCGTACGCCCTCCGTTCCCCACCGACGCCGACGCAAGTCGTCTCGCCAGCCTGCCGCTCCAGCCGGCGCTTGTTGCGCTGGTGGACGAGCGTCGCCGTGGCTCCGCCACCGGCCCAGCGTTCGCGCGCGGACTCTGGCGTATCGCCGCGGCCGACGTCTCCAGCGGCAACGACGTCATGTTGCTGCACGACGGGCCCGCAACGTTCGACGCGATGTGCGAGGCGATCGGGGAGGCGCGCGAAACGGTCGTCCTCGAGGCCTATATCTTCCGGTCCGACGAAGCGGGCCAGCGCATCGGCAACGCCATGATGGCCGCGGCCCAACGCGGCGTGCGGGTCCGCCTGCTCACCGACTGGATCGGCATGCGAGGCATCAAGTCGAGCTTTCTCGCGACGCTCCGGAAGGCGGGTATCGAGCACCGGGTCTTCAGTCCACCCGGCTTTCGCCCCTGGCTCGGCCTCATCCCGCGCGATCATCGCAAGCTGCTCGTCATCGACGCCAAAGTGGGCATCACCGGCGGCGTCGGGATCGGCAACGAGTGGATCGGGAAGACGAAGCGTCACCGGAACCATTGGCGCGACACGGCGGTGCGAATCGAAGGGCCAGCCGCCATCGACATGCAGCAGGCGTTCGACACGATGTGGCAGCGCGCGCAGAAGCGGGAGCGCCGCGGCATGCATCGGCTCACACGACGCGCGGCTCGCGGAGCGCACCTCGACCCCGCCACCGCGGAACCGGCGCTCGTCGGTATCGTCGAAGGCGAGCCACTGCGACTCCGCGTCGCGCGCGCACTCCAGATGCAGGCCATCTCGGCCGAGCGATCGATCTGGATCGCGACGGCGTACTTCGCGCCGAGCTGGTCGGAGGTGGAAGCGCTCATGGGCGCGGCACGTGACGGTGTCGACGTACGCATCCTCGTGCCCAGTCGCAACGATCATCCGTGGGTCACCCTGCTCACCCGCCGATACTACCGCCGCCTGCTCACCAACGGCGTCCGGATCTGGGAATGGAAGGGCACCATGATGCACGCCAAGACGAGCGTGGTGGACGGCCGGTGGGTGCGCGTCGGTTCCACCGACTTCAACCCGCTGGGCGTCGCGATCAACTTCGAGCTCGACGCGGTGATCGAGGATGCGACCATCGGCGCCAAGGCGGAAGCGATGTTCCTCGACGACCTGGAGCACTCGAGCGAGATCACGATGCGCTCGCGCAAAGTGACGCGATGATCGGGAATCCGTCGCGCGCATGACGATCAGCTCACGGACATGAACAGGTTCGCCAGGATCCTCCCGCTCGCGGCACTCGCCGCGTCCAGCGTGGCGCATGCGCAGTCGACGCCAGCCGCGGCGGTGGGTCCGCTGTTCACGTATCGCGACGCCATCCTCGCCGGGAGCGTGCTCGCCGCGGCGCGCCTGGTGTATCCGCTCGACGACTACTACGCGCAGCGACTTCAGGATTCGTCCACCCAGGCAAACGCGAAACTGCGCACCCTCTCCACGTTCGTGCGACGCACGGCCGCGCCTGGGGCATTCATCGTCAGCGGCTCGCTGTATGCCATCGGACGTCTGGCGGATAACCGCAAGCTCGCGTCGCTCGGGCTGCACGGCACCGAAGCGCTCGTCGTGGGCGAGGCCGTGGCCGTGGTGATCAAGGGAGTCGTTGGCCGCCAGCGTCCGAGCGTGCGGCCTCGCAATGCGCGGAGCTATCAATTCCTCCGTGGCGTGGCGCAAGGCGACGATTACCGGTCGTTCCCCTCCGGTCACACCGTCGCCGCATTCGCGGCCGCCGCAGCGTTCACGGCCGAGACGTCGCGCAACGCGCCGAACACCACCTGGTTCGTGGCGCCACTGATGTACGGCGGCGCCGCGCTCGCCGGCGTCTCTCGCATGTACGACAACCGGCACTGGGCCACCGACGTGCTGGTCGGCGCCGGCATCGGCACCTTCGCCGGCCTCAAGGTGGTGCGCTACCACGACTCGCGGCCTGGCAACGGCATCGATCGCTTCTTTCTCTCGGGCTCGCTCGTGCCGAACGAGACGGGCGGACGCTCGCTGCACTGGATGGTGATTCCCGGCGTGCTCGCCGGCCGGCGCTGACCAGCGCGCATCCGCGACGACACGGGCGCACGAGCGAACACGGCGATGGCCAACCGGATCAAGAGCGGCATCTTCATCATCGCGCCCATCCCGGCACCAATCGGGGCTCGCATCGCCGCGCTGCACGCGACACACGACCCTCGGCTCCTCAAGCTCGGCGCACCACACGTGACACTCGCCGGGTCGTCCGGCATCGGCCCGATCGCTCCCGACACGACGATCGACGAGCTGCGCGCGGCGCTCGACCCCATCGCGCGCACCACGCCGCCCATCGCGCTGCGATTCGGCCGGCCCACCCGCTTCATGCAGACGGAGATCGTCGTGCTGCCGCTGGATCCGCACGGTCCGCTGCGCGCCCTCCACGAAAAGATCAAGACAGCCGGGCTGCGTGCAGCCGCACCACGATTCTACTACACGCCGCACGTCACCCTGAGCCTCTATCGCGAGCAGACGCGTGAGGTGCTCGCCGCATTGCTCGCGCAGCGATTCGACGAGGTGGTGACGATCGATCACATCGAGTGCCACCTGACGCGTGACATCGGGGAGTCGCGTCACCTGCTCACGCTCCCCCTGGCGGGATGACATCTCTCGTGTCCCAGCAAGACGATCACGCGTCCATCCTCGATCGCATCGAGCGCGACATGCAGCTCGGTGCGGGCATGCAATTCACCGAGCTCGCCGCGCGGTATCTCGCCGATACGCGCGCCGGCGACGGCCCGGTGAGCACACCGCGCACGAGTGCACAGCTGGCCGAGCGGTTCGACGAACCGATGCCGCGCGATGGCCGTCCGCTCGAGGAGATCGTCGCGCGGCTGCGCGACGACGTGATGTCGGATTGCAACCGGCTCTATCATCCGCGCTACGCGGGCCACCAGGTATCGGCGCCGCTGCCGGCGGCCATCTGGACGGAGTCGCTCATCGCGGCGTTGAACCAGTCGCTCGCCGTGGCCGAGATGTCGCCGACCGCCACCGTGCTCGAGCATCGGGTGGTGCGCTGGATGTGCGATCTCGCGGGCTACGGGGCGTCGTCGGGCGGTACGCTCACCAGTGGGGGCACGGAAGCGACACTCACCGGCCTGCTCGCCGCGCGGTCGGCGGTAATGCCGGATGTGTGGACCAATGGCGTTGGCGCCAACCCCCCAGTTGTGGTGTGCGGCGAGCATGCGCACTACGCGGTGTCGCGAGCCGTCGGTGAGTTGGGCATCGGGATGCGTAACGTCGCCGTGGTGCCGTCGCGCGACTGGCGCATGGATGCCGACGCGCTCGTCGTCGTGCTCGATCGGTTGCAGCGCGAGGGGCGAACGGTGATGGCCGTGGTCGCGACGGCTGGCTCCACGGCGACGGGATCGTTCGACGACCTCGAGTCGATCGGCGCGCTGTGTGAGGTTCGGGGCATCTGGCTGCACGTGGACGGTGCGCACGGCGCGTCGGCGCTGTTGAGCGAGCGGCACCAGCACCGGCTGCGCGGGCTCGGGCGCGCGCGCTCCATCGCCTGGGATCCGCACAAGATGATGCTGCTGCCGCTCAGCGCCGGGCTCGTGCTCGTGCGCGACGAGCGCGACCTCGAGAGTGCGTTCGCCCAGCGCGCGCCCTATCTCTTTCACGGCGGCGAGGGCGAGCGGGTGTGGGATCAGGGAGTGCGGAGCTTCCTGTGCTCGCGCCGCGCCGACGTCCTCAAGCTCTGGGTGAGTCTCCAGCGCTACGGCGCGCGCGGGCTTGGCGCGCTGTACGACCGGCTGTGCGACGTGACGATGACGATGCACGATCTGCTCGTCGCGCACGAGTCGTTCGACGTGATGCATGCGCCGGAATGCAACATTCTCTGCTTCCGCTGGGTGGGCGACCGTACGATGGATGACGAATCGCTCGATGCGCGCAACCGTGAGCTGCGCGAGCGATACAACCGCTCCGGCGCCGGCTGGATCACGGCGACCAATCTTGGCGGACGTCGAGTGCTGCGCGTGACGATCATGAACCCGCGGACGGGGCCAGGTCACGCCGCGGAGATCATCGCGGGGTTGGATGCGGAGGCGCGGCGGTGACGGGGCGCTTTGCTTGCGGGGCGCTCGCGGCGCTGCGCGCGCTTGCTTACGGGGCGCGTGACTTGCGGGGCGCTCACGGCGCTGCGCGCGCTCGCTTACGGGGCGCGTGACCGCGCTACGCGCGGCACGCTTACGGGGCGCTCGCTGCGCTCGCTAACGGAACTTCAACAGCAACGCCGTTCCCGTTAGGCGGCGCGTAGCGCCCGC
>JANLTI010000254.1:0-5368 GCA_031362845.1 Gemmatimonadaceae bacterium
CCCCCCAGCGCCAAAAATGGGCACCCGGGCGGGCGCGATGGCCCCCCGCCCCGTCGACGTTTGTCCCGCCCGGCCCCGTCACGCGTCCGTCAGACCCTCGCGCCGCGCGACGTCAGCCAACTGCCCGCGCGAGCCGACGTCGAGCTTCTCGAAGATGCTCGAGAGGTGCGTGCTGACGGTACGGGGCGAGATGCCCAGGACGGAGGCGATCTCCTTGTTGGACTTGTGCGTGGCGGCCAGCCTGGCGACGTCGACCTCGCGTCCGGTGAGGCCGCCCGCCCCGATGTTCTGGGTACGCGCGGGAGGACGAAGCCCGAGCTCGCGGATCACGTCGCGCGTGCGGCTGAGTTCCGGCTCGGCACCAAGGTGCACGAACACATCATGCGCGCGTCGGAGCTCTCGCGTCGCGTCGTCGCGATCGCCCGACTTGCCGAGCACCCAGCCAAGATTGCGCCGCGCCCGCGCGGCGTCGAGCACCCAGGGCACGGCATCGAGCGCATCAGCGCCGCGCCGGAGCAGGGGAATCGCGCCGGCGTGATCGTCACGCAGCATGCGTATGAGTGCGTCGCAGGTATCCACCCATGCCAGGCCGAGATGATGTCCGAGTTGAATCGACTCCCGACGCAGGCGATCGCGATACCGCTCGGCCGTGTCCAGGTCGCGCAGCCAGAGTGCCGCCTCGATCATCCCCGGCAGCAGCCGATGTACCGACCATGCCACGTACCCGGTCGAATCCACCAGGGCCAACCCGCGCTCGCCAACGTCGATCGCGAGCCGATGCTCGCCGGTCGACACGTGATACGCCACCAGCCCCGCATGCACCGGCACGCTGGAGTGCACGTCGAGCAGCGTTCTCGCGGCGTCGCGCGTGAGTCCGAGTGCTTCGTCGAGATAGCTCTTGGCAAGGGCGCTGCTACCGCGATGGAGGTGAATCATCGCTGCCCACACGAGCAACCGGGGCAGCAGCATTCGCTGGCCGAGCGCACGCGCCAGCGGAATGGTGCGCTCCGCCAGCGCGAGTCCGGCATCCCACTCGCCCGTGCCCGAGGCGTACTCGATCGTGATCTCGGCCATCCAGCAGCGCAGCACGGGGGAGCCCAGCGCGTCGGCGAGCCGCTCCCCTTCGGCGAGATGACGCGCCATCATCGCGCCGTTCCCCGTGAGTCCGCCCACCATCGCCATCGCCCAATGCGCGGACCACTCCACACCACGTTCGCCCGCCCGCTCCGCGAAGGCAATCGCGCGCGTGCCATCGGCGTACGCGCGGTCAGCGGGCCCGGTGAAGATGTGCAGCACGAGCGACGCCCGGTGCACGCGCGCCAGCACGCCCGCGTCGTCGAGTCGCTCGGCGAGTGTCAGCGCGGCGTCGACTTCCGCGCGCGCACCGACTGGATCGCCGAGCGCCTGCAGTGTCATCGCGCGGGCGACGCGGACGCGTGCCAGCAGCGAGTCATCAGTTGCCGTCGTCAGTGCGTCGAGCGCGGCGTCGAAGTGGCCAAGCGCCTCGCGGTAGCGGCCGCTCCAGTACGAGGCGAGTCCCATCCGACGATCGATCGTGGCCACGCGGACGGCGTCGTGCGCGCGCGCGGCCGACTCGCGAGCCCGCATCCAGAGCGACGTCGCACCGTCGTAATCGCCGAGTCGCTGGCGCACGCGCGCCAACTGCTCCACCAGGTCGTCGCGATCGATGTCGAGCTGCACGGATTGATCCGCGCGGTCACGGTGCTCGAGCGCTGCGCCGAGATAGTCAGCGGCCTCCTGATTGGCGTATCGAGCGATGGCGCCTCGCCCGGCGACGTCCAGGTAGCGAACCGCCTTGCCGGCGAGGGCACGGTTCTCGGCGCGCGCGTAGTGGTAGGCCAGTTCGTCGGCGTGTGAGTCGGCCGATGATCCGTAGATCGTCTCCAGCGACTGCGCCACGGATGCGTGGAGCGAGCGGCATCGTGCGATGCCCAGCTCGGCGTACAGCACGTCGCGCATCAACGGGTGCGTGAAGTCGTACCGGATCTCGCCGCCCGGCTGGGCGCTCTCCGACAACACGCCGTTCGCGCGCAACTCGTCGAGCGACACGAGCACATCGTGCTCGGCCCCCCCCATGACGTGACTGAGCACGTCGTGGGAGGTGCGTGTGCCGATCACCGCCGCCATGTTCGCGAGCGCGCGTGCCGATTCGCCCAGCCGGTCCATGCGCGCGGCAACCGCGGCGCGAATCGACCGGGGAAGGTCGGGCGGTTCAGCTTCCCACCCATGCCAGGCGCCGCCATGCTGATGTAGCGCCCCGGAATGCACCAGCGCCTTCAGGATCTCCTCGACGAAGAACGCGTTGCCGCGCGTCCAGGCGTAGAGTCGCGTCGACAACGCGCGGGCCGAGGCGTCATCGGCGCGGAACAGTGACCGAACGAGTCCGTGCAGCGCTGCCTCGTCGAGCGGCCCGATCCTGATCAGTGTGGCGGTGCCCAGCGTGAGGAGCGATTGCTCCGTGGCGCGAAATGCGGCGCTGGTATCGCGCGCCTCGTCGTTGTACGTGCAGAGGAGCGCGATACGATGCGTGGCGACCTGGCGCGCCACGAAGTGCAGCAATTCGAGCGAGGACGCATCAGCCCACTGCAGATTTTCGAGGACGAGCAGCACGGGCCGCTGCGCTGCGAGCTGCGTCAGGAACTGCGTGAAGGTCCAGAACAGCCGCGCCTTCGCGTCGCCCGCGTCACTCGCGGGCACCGGTGCGCCGGTGGCGCTGAATGCGGGACAGATGCTGGCGAGGCTCGCCGCGTCTCCGCGTGCGAGGACGGCGAGCGACGACGGTGAGAGCGAGCGAACGATGGGCGCGAGCGCGTCCGCAAAGATGGCGTACGGGACGCCGGTCTCCACCGGATTCGCGCGCCCGATGCTCGTCGTCCACTGCCGCCGTTCGGCGCGATCGGCCATCGCAGCGACGAGTCGCGACTTGCCGATGCCGCCCGCACCGGCGAGCAGTGTCGTGCCGCCCCTCCCGGCATGCGCGGCGTCGAGCCGGGACGCGAGTGTCGCGAGCTCCGACTCTCGCCCCACGAGCGGCAGCGGGAAGAGCGGCTCGGCCTTCCGGCCCGATGCGTCACTCGTCGACGTGGGTGTGGCGCGCATGAACGAGTAAGATCGATCCGCCGCCTCGAATGGCAATAGCGAAGGCACGCCGCCGCCGCTCAACGACGCGCGTGCATGGCTCGGCACACGCGATCAGCGCGATCCCGAGCGGCGGCGCCCCGGACCGCCGTCCGAGCGCGGTGATTCCGGCGTCGCTGAGAACGTCTCGGCACGGCGATTCGCGGACGGCTGAGACGATGCGGGCAACAAGTCCAGGGAAAGTTGCCGAGGGTCGTGCGTCAGCTCGATGGCTTCTTCCCCGAGCTGTCGAAGCTGATGGTAGTAGCGGTAGACCCGCATTGGCGCGCGAAACGCCGCTGCAGGAAGCTGGGCGATGGAGAGCGCCTCCTCCCGAAGTCCGCTGGGGAACCATCGCTCCGCCGCGTCGTCATCAAGCAGTCGCAAGACCGCTGCAACGTCGCGGTGCTCCATCGCGACGATGAGCGCATCGAGCAGCTCGAGCAACTGAGTGCGCACGCGGCGCGCGCGATACTGGACGAAGTCGACAGCGGGCGTTCCTCCGGAGGAACGCCCGTCGTCGCCGCCGATGATGGGCGAGGCCATAGACGAACCGGGATGCGCAGATCGCGTGCTCTCCACCGGATGTACACAGCCGCGCCCGCCATCCAACTCGGAGGAATGGCTCAAGGTCGCGATTGAGGACTTCGGCGAGAGCGCACTACCTCCATGTGAAAGGGAGCAAGTCTCAAGAAGCTGCCGTTACCCCCTTGACATTGTCGCGTCCGTTAGGACACAACGCCCCAACTCCTCATGATTTTTCACCGGTGACCCGAGGGTGACTTCAATGAACCGACGCAGAATCCTACCACAGAATCAGGAGTCGATGCTGGAGTGGCTCGAACAGCGGCGCATCGCCCTCATTTCGGCCTATCGTGCCGCACTGCTTGCCGACGGGCCAACCATGACGGCCTCGCAGCTCGATGATGCGGTGGAACGCTGGACCGAGTTCGCGATCGGGCGCAGCTCGTATCGCGAGCGTCAGCGCATGGCGTCCTGAGTCGGCACCCTCACCGAGTCGGCGTCATATCCGACTCTGGCGGTGGCTGACCCAGGACGATCCCACCGCTCGAACGCCGCGGCGCGGGAATCGCAACACAGGCTGATCGACTCCTACTGGATCGGCCCACCGATGACCACGCGCTGTTTGTTGACGACGCTCGCACTCGCCGCCCTGAGCATTGCTGGCTGCGGTGATGGGACCAGGGAGCAGTCACCCGGCGAGGTGCTTGCTCGCGACAGCTCGCTCGCCAGCGAATTGAAGCAGGCCGACACCTCGGCGTTCGCCGAGGCAGCTGACGTCGCCATGGCTTTCGATCCGGATTCCGCGATGCCAGCGGTCGAGACGGCGATCCCGGGCCGCGACCCAGTCGAGCGGCCAGCGCCGACGCCCGCCCCCGCGCCACTCGCCACCGCCGTTCCGATGCGGGTGAATCGCTCCTCCACCGCAGGCAGAGCCTCGCCGCCGGCTGCAGCCACACCAGCGAGCACTTCGCGACCGGCGCCGTCGCGGCCCGTCCAGATGCGCCCCGCGCCCGCCACCATACACGCCGATCCCGTTCCGGGTCGCGGTATTTCCGCGACGCCGGAGCGACGCGAGACGTCGAGCCGCAGTACGCCCTCCGGCGCGAACGCCGCGACGATCCTGGAATCCGTACCGGGCGCCGCACTGCCGCCTGCCGGCAGTGACGAACCGTGTGCGTCGCCCACCGCGCCGAGCCAGCGCCGATGCCTCATGCTGCATCTCGCGCGGTCCGACGTCGCGCTCGACCGCACGTATCAGTCGCTCATTGCCGACATGAAGCGTGAGGCGGGCGCCACGACGGGCGCGAAGGAGCCCTCATCCGTGCAACAGCTGCGCGTGGCCCAGCGTGCCTGGCTCGTCTATCGCGACACCGAGTGCCGGCGTCGCAATCGCGGCAAGGAAGGACCACTTTGGGCCCCCGTTCGCGCGCGATGCCTCGGCGAATTTTCCGGGCGACGAACCGAAGAGCTCGCGCAGGCGCTGCGGGACCGGAGATAGGTCTCCCGCCAGCGCCGTCAGCTGATGATTCGGCTGCTCGCCCTGAAGATCAGCGGCGCGATCACGCCGAACAGGGCGAACACTCCGAGCACGGCACCGGGTAGCGGTGCGCTGTCCTCGAGCGGCATGGCAAGCAACTCAGCGCGACGGATCGCCGCCGTGGCGCGATCGGCTACGATACGTGCCTGCGCAACGAGCGCCGCGGCG
>JANLTI010000015.1:0-134495 GCA_031362845.1 Gemmatimonadaceae bacterium
GGCCTGCGTGTCACCGGTGACGGCGCAGCGTGGCTCCCCGACGAGAAGGCGATCGTCATCGCGGATGTACATCTCGGGTACGAGCTCGCCGCCCAGCGTCGAGGCGGCTACCTGCCCCCGATCCACCGAGGGTCGGCGATCGGTGCCCGTATGCGTGCTCTCGCACTGGCGCACGCGGCCGATCGTGTGATCATCGCGGGAGATCTGCGCCATTCGACACGCGATCTCGACGCGTTCGAGCGCACGGAACTCGAAGAGTTCGCCGGGGCGATCGGCGGCAACGTCGCACTCGAGGTCGTGCTGGGGAATCACGATCGTGGCGGATCGATCGTCGGCCGCGAATCGGCCGGTACGCTCCGCGTCGGCCCGTTCGATATCGGTCATGTCCCACCCACGGAGATGCCGCAACGGTGGTCGATCTGCGGTCATCTCCATCCGCGCGTCACCGTGCGCGACGAGACCGGCGCGTCGGCCCGTTATCCCTGCGTGCTCGTGGGGGAACGACTCGTCGTCTTGCCCGCCTTCAGCGATTGGGCAGGCGGGACATCGGCCGGTCGACTCGTCCGCACGCTCCCGCTCGGCACATGGCGCGCGTACCCCGTGAGCGACGGTCTCATTACCGACCTCGGTATCGTGATCGATCGAGGCGTCGCCTAGCTGCTTCCACGACCGGTCATGCGACCAGCTATGCGACCGCCGTCGTCTCGCGCCGAGCCTGTTGTGGCGCCGCCTGCTGTTCCAGCAACGCCGGATCGGGCGCATCCCACAGCACCACGCCGCGAACTCGACACCCGGCAGCTTCGATGTCCTCGAGCGCCTTCTTGAGCTCCGCCACCGGCGTCTGCCCGGTCCGGGCACAGTAGACGACGTCGGGAATGGGCAGTGCCGTGGGCAGGCCCATGGCCACCTGGTCGGGCGCGCTCACTAGGACGACCGCGTCGTACCGGCGCGACAATCGCGCGATGTCGCGGCTCAGGAGGTCCTTCAACTGGTCGATGGGAAGCAACCCATGACCACTGGAGACGACGTCGATCGTCCGGTCGCGGCCCGTCCGCGCTGGCCGGATCGCTTCCGGCCAGCTCACCTTCCCGTCGATCAGCCCCATCACGCCGGGACTGGCCGAGAGCCGCAGCGCCATCTCCACCGTATCCGCGGCGTCGGTGTCCACCAGCAGCGTCGCCCGCGCCTCCTGTGCGGCGATGGCTGCGAAGTTGATCGCGACGATCGCCGATACTGCCGGGTTGTCGCCGGCGACCGTCAGCATGACGACGTCGGTGCCAGCCGTGGCAATCGTGAGGTAGATCAGCTGATGCCCATCCGCGCCGGGATCGAGATAGGGTGGGCCGTTCCGGTCTGATGCGCGGCGACCCCGCTCGGGCGACGGCGCGAGCGGTGTGATCACCCCGAGGACGCGTACGCCGGTGGCGCGCTCGATCTCGTAGGAATCGGCGACGCGCGGCCGGCGTACTTCGTCGAAGAGCGCGATTCCGAAGCCCAGCATCGCGCCGAACACGAGCGCCGCGGCCAGCATCGCGGCCGGCGATGCGCCGATGTTCGCCAACTCGCGCGCACGCGCTTCCCTCGCATCCAGCCGCTGCAGCTCGATGCGCTCGCGCGCGAGCCGGCTGGCGACCTCGGCAGCGACGACGCGCGCGGTGTCGCGCCGGAGCATGGCGGTCAGCGTATCGGGCAACGGGCGCGCCGCCAATGCGGACGCGGCCGCCGACGGCGGCGGGGACAGCGCGGCCAGGTCGCGCTGCATGGTGCTGCGCCGCCCCGCAACCAGTGCCTGGATGTTCCGGCCCAGCTCGTTCGCGCGCGCCGTGAGGGCGACGAAGACAGGATCCACGCCACCCACGGCGTTATAGCTCTCGCGTTCCCGCTCGATGTCGACCAGGGAATCGAGCAGTTGCCTGACCGGCGCGTCGCCGCGCATGGGCGCCGCTTCCGCGAGCGCGCGATACGACCCGAGGAGCGGCGCATTGTCCGCCCGGCTCAGCAGCCGGTCGAGCACCTCGATATCGGCGGCGATGGAATCGCGCATGGCTCGAGCCCCCGAGGTGATCGCGACACCCTCGACCGTCGTATCCGCGTCGGCCGCCGCCGCGGTGGCGGCAATGAGCTGCGTGAGCGCCGTTCGCGCGCCCACGATGGCCGCCTCGGCGGCAGTCACCTGCCGCTCCGCGGCGAGCAACGAATTCCTCGTGGGCACGGTGTCCGGGCGTGACTCCGCCGTCGGGCGGATCGCGTTCGCCTCGCGCTTCGCCTGTTGCGGCACCACGATGAGCGCCACGAGCGACGCAATGAAGGTGACAACGCTGACCGCGCCGATGAAGACGGGTCGGCGCAGCGCATTGCGGGCGCGGGCGGTCATCCATGCCGCGCGCGATGGAGACGGCGGACTGGCGCGCTTGCGGGCGGTGCGACGACGCGGACTCATAGTGCTTGTAGTGCCGTTGGTGCCTGCGGAGTGCTACGGGGGTGGTGGCCTGGCCGGGTGCGGCCGCTCCCGCTAGCGCACGTGGTGGGCCAGCGTCGCACGCCTGGCCTACCAGACGAACGACGGGGTGGATGCCGTATGGCATCCACCCCGTCTGGCCGAGCTGGAGCGACGAGCTGACGAACTACTGGACCGTGACCGCCATCTTCATGTTCATCGCCATGTGAGGAACGCAGACCACCTCGTACGTGCCGGCGGGAATCTTGGCAAACGACACCGTGTACGCCTCGTTCGGCTGCATGATCATCGGGCCGGACGCTTCGCCCATCTTCTGGCCAGGCATGTTCGCGTCGAGCTGCGCCTTGACGGCCGCATCGGCGATGGTCTGGAAGGCCACGTTGTGCGGGCCACCGGAGACCATCACGTACTTGATCGCATCACCCGACTTCACCGTGATCGCGGCCGGGACGAACTTATAGCCCGTCGCGTCGCCGATCATCTTCACTTCATGCGTGGTGCCGGTGGCCGGAGCCGCCGCCATTGCGCCAGCAGCCGGCGTGGTGCTCGTGGCGGGGGTCGCCGCGGGGGTGACGGTGGTCGTTGCAGCCGCATTCATCGCGGCGGAATCCGTCGCCGACTTGGTCTCGCCGCCGCAGGCGCCGAGGACAGCCGCGCCGGCCAAAAGAGTGATACCGTAGAAACGCATTCTGAAAAGCCTCCACAAACATTGATCGTTGAGTATGCCCGACGGGGCCCCGCCGGACATTGTGACTTTATTCACGAGCAGGTCCATGCGCAATTGAAGGCTCCTCCGAACTCGGCGGTTCCCTCGCTCCACCGCATTCTGCACGCAACGCGCCGCAACGTTGACCGGCGCCCGGGTCATCCGTTACGTTCATTTTCATGACGACCGCCCGCACCCACCATCATCACGTGCTCCATCACCACGGCCGGACCGGCCGGGGCGACACGCACGTGCAGGGGTAGCGGAGCAGTACCACCGCCGCTGTTCGCGCGATCGTCGGCCCGGCCCGTCCCCTTGGACGGGCCTTTTTGTTGTCGATCGATCGGCGTCGGCACTTCCACCATACCACGCAAGGCCGCTCAGGCCAACGACATGCTTCGCATCGCACTTCCGAATAAGGGCCGGCTCTCCGAGGAGGCCCGTGAGCTATTCACGGACGCGGGCCTCGAGATCCGCGCCGCTGGCCCGCGCGCCCTCACGGCGTCGCTCGGGGGAGAGTTCCAGGCGCTGTTCGTGCGCGCCCAGGATATTCCAGAGTTCGTCGCCGACGGCGCCGCTGACGCCGGCGTGACCGGCTTCGACCTGGTTCGCGAATCGGGCCGGGCCCTCGATGAGCTCGCCGACCTGCAGTTCGGTCGCTGTCGGCTCGCGGTGGCAGCGCGCGACGAAAGCGGCGTGCTGACCCTCGACGATATCCGCGACGGGGCCCGCGTCGCCACGGTCTTCCCGCGCATCACCGAGCAGTTCTTCCACGCCCGCGGGCAACGCGTCGTGGTCGTTCCGGTCTCGGGGGCGGCGGAGATCGCGCCACACATCGGGATCGCCGACGTCATCGTGGACCTGGTCTCGACCGGCTCCACGCTGCGCGTCAACGGCCTGCACGAGGTCGCAACGGTGCTGGAGTCATCCACCCGCCTCATCGCCTCGCCCGTCGTGCGTACCGACGCGGGACGGGCGCGCTCGCTCGACGAGCTCGTCGCGGCCCTTGGCAGCGTGATTGCCGCGCGCGGCAAGCGCTACGTGATGGCCAATGTGCCGCGCGCGCGCCTGGATGAGGTCAAGCGCGTGGTTCCGGGCCTGAACGGTCCCACGATTATCGACATCATGAACGGTGGGGCCTTCGTCGCGGTGCACGCCGTGGTGGCTGCCGCCACGATCTACCGCACCATCGCCGACCTCAAGGCACTTGGCGCCGAGGGCATTCTGGTCACGCGCATCGAGAGGCTGATGGCATGAAGCCCGTTTCGTCCAACGCGCCCGTTGCCTTGCGATGGCGCGGATCGCTCGCCGCCCTCGCGCCAGCTGATCGTCGTGGACTGTTCGAGCGGACGGCGTCCACCGAGCGTGAAGTTCACGAACGTACGGCAGGCATCGTGGACCGCGTCCGACGCGCTGGCGACTCCGCACTGCGGGCGTTGGCCGTCGAACTCGACGGCGTCTCGCTGGACGAGATCGAAGTGCCACGCAGTCAATGGACTCGCGCGCTGACAACGCTCGAGCCGGCGTTGCGTCGTGCCATGGAGCGCGCGATCTCGAACCTGGAGCGCGTGCACGGCGCCTTCATGCCGAGCGCGCAGGAAACCGAAAGCGAACCCGGCATCGTCATCGGTCGCCGCCCCGATCCGCTCGGACGCGTCGGGGTGTACGCTCCTGGTGGGCGCGCGGCGTATCCCAGCAGTGTCCTCATGGGTGTCGTTCCGGCGCGCGTCGCAGGCGTCGAAGAGATCGTCGTGTGCTCACCGCCCGCCCGTGTGAGCGGCCGTCCGTCCGACGTGGTGCTCGCCGCCGCGGCGCTCGCTGGCGCAAGTCGCGTCTTCGCGCTGGGTGGGGCAGGCGCCGTCGCCGCCATGGCCTATGGCACCGAGAGCGTGCCGCGTGTCGATCGCATTGTCGGGCCGGGGAACGCGTACGTCGCGGAGGCGAAGCTGCAGGTATCGCGTGCTGTCGCGATCGATTCGCCAGCCGGTCCGAGCGAGTTGCTCGTGGTGGCCGACGCGACGGCCGATCCCGCGCTCATCGCGCGCGAGCTGCTGGCACAGGCCGAGCACGATCCGCTCGCCGCTGTGGTGGCCGTGTCGACGAGCGAGCATGGCGCAAACGCGATTTGCGATACGCTGGCGGCACAGCTGTCCCTCCAGCCGCGAGCCGCGATCTGCGCTGACGCGCTCGCGGGGCAGGGGGCAGTACTGTGGGCCGAATCCCTCGCGGACGCGATCGCGTTCGCGAACGACTACGCGGCGGAGCATCTGCTACTCGTCGTCGCCGAGCCGGATGTGGCACTGGCACGACTTCGAAACGCCGGCACGGTGTTCGTCGGCGCGAGTGCGTCGGTCGCATTCGGTGACTACATGACGGGCGCCAACCATGTACTGCCTACGGGTGGCCTGGCCCGGTCGTACTCCGGCCTGTCGTCGCTCGACTTCATCCGCTGGACCACGTACCAGCGGGTGTCTCCCGAGGCGGCGGCGCGACTCGCGCTCGACGTCGGCATCTTCGCCGACGCCGAAGGATTGGCGGGCCACGCGATGGCTGCACGTGCCTGGCACGATGGAGCGCGAGCATGAGCAGCGAGACGACGAAGATCCGCTCGCTCGCCCGCGCCGACGTGCGTACGCTTCCGCTCTACGCACCCGACGCAGCGGCATGCGCCGTCGATGTCAGCGACAACACGAATCTCTGGGGCGCGTCTCCTGCGGCGCGGCGCGCGCTGGCCGAAGCGCCCGTCGCTTCGGTAGCGCGCTACCCGTCGCTGTATTCCGCGCCGCTTCGCGACGCCGTGCTCCGGTACGCCGGACTCGCTGCCGGAGCGGGGCTTGGCGTCGTCACCGGCTGTGGATCCGATGACGTGATCGACTCCACGATGCGCGCCTTCGGAGCGCCCGGCGATCGGGTGGCCTTCTCGGCACCCACCTTTTCGATGATCTCCACCTTCGCACGACTCAATGGTCTGGTGGTCGAGTCGATTCCGCTCACGCCGGGATACGATGTGGACGCCGAGCACCTGGTGCGCCTCGCCGCGAAGATCACGTATCTCTGTTCGCCGAACAACCCGACCGCCACGGCGATCTCGCGTGAGGCCGTGGAGTACGTGGCGCAGCACGCGAGTGGCATCGTGCTGCTCGACGAGGCGTATGCCGAGTTCGCGCCGGAGACGTTCGTCGACCTCGTGACCCGGTTCGACCGCCTCATCGTGACGCGCACTTTTTCCAAGGCGTTCGGGCTCGCCGGCCTTCGGGTGGGGTACGGCGTCGGCAGCGCGGAGCTTGTGGGCATGATTGAGCGCGCACGCGGGCCGTACAAGGTGAACGCGTTCGCGGAACGGGCGGCGCTCGCAGCGCTCGGCGAGTCTGACGACGCGCTCGGATGGACGCGTGCGCACGTCGCGCTGGCGCTGGAGAATCGTGAGCGTCTGGTGGAGGGGCTGCGCGCCTTGCAGCTCGTACCCCTGCCGTCTGCGGCGAACTTTCTGCTCGTGCCCACGGCGCAAGCCGTGCTGCTCGCGAAGCGCATGCGCGAGCGCGGTGTCCTTGTGCGGGCGTTCGCGGGGCTTCCGCGCAATCTCGAGGCACTGGCCGGATCGAACGGGGAGGCCCTGCGCATCGGCGTCGGCCCCTGGGACACCATGCAGCGCGTCCTCGATGTCCTCGAGGAGGTGTCGTGAACGTCACGATCTTCGACTACGGCGCGGGCAACCTGCACTCGCTCGCCAAGGCACTCGAGTGTCCAGGTGTCGTCGTGCGCATCGAAACCGATCCGGCGCGTGCGGTTGAAAACGGCACCGGTGTGCTCGTGCTGCCGGGCGTCGGCGCATTCGGCGGCGCCGCCGAGCGTCTCGCGCCGGGTCGCGGTGCCATGCGGGCCGCCATCATGGGGGGCCTGCCAACCATCGGCATCTGCCTCGGCATGCAGCTGCTCTTCGATGGCAGCGACGAAGGCGAAGGCGAGGGACTGGGCGTGATTCCGGGGCGTGTCACTCGCCTTCGCGCTGCACGCGTCCCCCAGATCGGGTGGAACGACCTGGATATGGTGCCGGGTGATCCTCTGTTCGTCGCAGCCCCGGTGCCCATGGTCTATTACGCCAATAGCTTCGTCTGTCGTCCCGTGGATACGTCCGTCGTTACCGCATGGACGGAGCACGAGGGCGACCGCTTCCCCGCCGCGGTGCGGACGGGCCGCGCGGTGGGTGTGCAGTTTCACCCGGAAAAGAGTTCCACGCAGGGCGTGCGATTCCTTCGCGCGCTGATCGACGACGCCCGCACGATGGAGGAGCGATGATCGCCATTCCTGCGGTGGACCTCCGTGACGGGGCGTGCGTGCAGCTGGTCGGCGGGTCGTACAAGGAGGAGCGCATCCGCCTCGACAATCCGGTCGAGGTCGCACGGTCGTGGGAGCGTTTCGGCTTCAGCCGCCTGCACGTGGTCGATCTCGATGCGGCAACCGGCCGCGGCTCGAACCTGTTCGTCGTGCGCGCCATTCTGGATGACGTCGACATTCCCGTGCAGGTGGGCGGTGGCATTCGCTCGGGCGACCTGGTGGAGGAGCTGCTCGACGCCGGCGCCACCACCGTGATCGTCGGGACGCGCGCGATCGAGGAGATGGAATGGCTTGCCGGGATCGCGTCGCGGCATCCGGGCGAGATCGTCGTCGCCTGCGACGTGCGCGAGCGTCGGATCACGACGCGCGGCTGGGTGCGCACCCTGCCACTGGATATCCTCGATGCCGTCGAGGAGCTGAACGCGCTTCCGCTGGGTGGCCTGCTCGTCACCGCCGTGCATCGCGAGGGACAGATGCAGGGCACCGACCTGCCGCTGATGGAAGATGTCGCGGAGTCGTCGAATTTCCCCGTGTACGCGTCCGGCGGCGTCGCCTCGATGCAGGACATGCGCGCGCTCGAGCATCGCGGCATCGCCGGCGTCGTCATCGGCATGGCGTTGTACACCGGGGCACTCGACCCGGTCGTCCTCGCCGGGGAGTTCCACGAATGACATTCACTTGTGCCGGAACAGAGAAATGACCGTCGTCGTCCGGGAAACGAAAGAGACCACCATCCGCTGCGAGGTCGCGCCCGGGACGGGCTTGGCGACCGTCGCGACAGGCGAGCGGTTTCTCGATCACATGCTCGTCACGTTCGCGCGCTACAGCGGCCTCGATCTGTCCATTCAGGCGACCGGCGACCTGCCACATCACCTGATCGAGGACGTGGCAATCTGCGTTGGTGCCGCGGTCGCGGCGGCGCTCCCCGCCACCGCAGCCCGGTACGGCGACCGCACGATTCCCATGGATGAGGCGCTGGTTCATTGCGCGCTCGACCTCGGGGGCCGCCCCTTCTATCGCGGCCCGCTTCCCAGCTCGCTCTACGATCACTGGATGCGATCGTTCAGCGATCATGCCCGCGCGACACTGCACCTCCGTGTGATCCGCGGTCGCGACCGGCACCATGTCGTTGAAGCGGCGTTCAAGGCACTCGGCCTCGCGGTTCGTGATGCCTTCGTCGACTCCGGCGCGGTGTTCAGCACGAAGGGTGGCGTGGCACTCCGGATCGAGGAGCAACGTTAGATGTTGACGCGGCGTGTCGTGGTTTGCCTCGACGTGCAGGGTGATCGAGTGGTGAAGGGCACCCAGTTCGTGAACCTTCGCGATGTCGGCGATCCGGTGGAACTCGCCTCGCGCTACGAGCGTGAAGGCGCCGACGAGATCGTGTTTCTCGACATCTCGGCCAGTGCCGACGCACGCGATACGCTCCTGGGCGTGGCGCGTCGCACGGCAGAGCGCCTGTTCGTGCCCCTCACGATCGGGGGTGGCATTCGGTCCGCCGACGACGTGGGCCGCGCACTGCGGGCCGGTGCGGACAAGGTCAGTATCAACTCCGCGTCGGTCGCACGTCCGGAGATCCTCACGGACGCGGCGACGCGGTTCGGCGCGCAGTGCGTCGTGGCGAGTATCGACGCGAAACGTGTCGCGGGCAGCTGGCGCGTTTATGTGAAGGGAGGCCGGGAGGAGACGCCGCTCGATGCCGTGCAGTGGGCCGTCGAATGCGTTCGTCGCGGCGCCGGTGAGATCCTGCTAACGAGTATCGACCGCGATGGCGCACGGACCGGGTACGACATCGCGCTCACTCGGGCCGTCGCCGACGCGGTGCACGTGCCGGTCGTGGCCTCGGGTGGCGCCGGTGAGGCGTCGCACGTCTGCGATGTGCTGGTGCAGGGACACGCTGACGCCGCGTTGCTCGCCGGCATTCTGCACGATGGAGTCACGAGCGTCGGCGCGGTCAAGGCAGCCATGCGCGCGGCGCACCTGCCAGTGCGTGCGGCATGAACGCGATGTCCACGCCGCTCGACGGACGCATCGCCCCGGCCGCGGAACTGGCTCGGCTCACGGGCGATATCGCGCTCGGGCACTATCGCTCGCGCCTCACCGTCGAGACCAAGCCAGACGGTTCGCCGGTGACCGTCGCGGATCGCGCGGCGGAACTCGCCGCGCGTGAATGGGTGCAGCGATATTTCCCGGAGGACGGCGTGCTGGGAGAAGAGTTCGGCGAGGAACGCGCCGGGGCGCGCCGGCGCTGGGTGATCGATCCCATCGACGGAACGAAGGCGTTCATCCGGGGCACACCGCTGTGGGGCTCGCTCGTCGCGCTCTGCGAAGGCGAGCGGGTGCTGGCGGGAGCGGCGTATTTCCCTGCCGTCGGCGAGTTGATCGCGGCCGCGCCCGGCGCGGGCTGTTGGTGGAACGGCAGCCGCTGCGCGGTCTCGTCCGTCTCGGCGCTCGTCGACGCCACGGTTCTCACCACCGACGCGCGCTTCCTCGATCGGCCGGAGCGACGGCCCGGGTGGGAGCGTATCGCGAAGCGGTCATCCGTTGCCCGCACCTGGGGCGATTGTTTCGGCTATCTGCTCGTCGCGACGGGGCGCGCAGAACTGATGTGCGACCCCATCCTCTCGCCGTGGGATGCCGCGGCGCTGTATCCCATTGTCCGCGAGGCTGGTGGCGCGTTCACCGATTGGGACGGACACGATACCGCGTTCGGCGGAAGCGCCATCGCCACCAATCAGGCGCTCGCGGTTCGTGCGCGCGCGCTCCTCGCTGATTCCGCACTGGAGTGAGATGCTCGACCTCGACACGTTGAACTTCGACAAGGGCGGCGGCACGGTCACCGTCGTCACGCAGGATGCCGTGACCGGAGCCGTCCTCATGGTGGCCGCCGCCGATCGAGAGGCGCTGGAGCGCACGCTCGCCACCGGTGAGATGCATTACCGGTCGCGCACGCGCGGTCTGTGGCACAAGGGAGCCACCAGCGGTCACGTGCAACGCATCGTGTCTCTCGATCGCGACTGCGATGGCGATGCGCTCCTCGCCCGCGTCGTCCCGGCGGGTCCGGCCTGTCACAGGGGTACGACGTCGTGCTTCGGCGAGCGGGCGCTCGCGGCCGACGCGCTCGCCCTGCTCGACACGACCATCGCTGAGCGTGCAAGCCTCCCCGCAGCACCCAACGCCGCGCCGAGCTACACGCGCCGGCTGCTCGGCGACCGTAATCTGCGCCTGAAGAAGCTGGGCGAAGAAACGGCCGAGCTCGTGACCGCCTGCGCGGACGGAGATGCCGGGCGCGCGCGCGAGGAAACGGCCGACCTGCTTTACCACGCGCTCGTGGCGCTGCACGCGCTGGGTGGATCGCTGGCCGATGTGCGCGCCGTGCTCGCGGCGCGCGTCGGACAGCGACCGCGTTAGCGGTTCGCCCGCCGCCGGATCAGAACCGGGACAACAGCGCTCGATCCACCTTCGTCGTGTCCCCCACGAAGGCGAAACGGAAGTTGGTGAGATACTTCTTCGCCACACGCTCGACATCGGCGGGCGTCACGCGTCGCAGCTGCGCCATGAAGCGGTCCGCGGCGCGGTAGTCTCCCTGATACAACTCCGCGCGCGCCAGCACGTTCGCCTGGTCGGCGTTGGTTTCGTTCTTGAGGTAGTACTCCGTGATGAACTGCTGTTCCAGTCGCCGGAGGCCCGCTTCCTCTACGCGGTCGTTCTGCAGCGCGTCGAGCTCGTCGCGCATGATCCGCAGCACGGCGTTCGGATCTACGGTCGTCACGTACAGTCCCCCGACGGCATACGCCCGCTCGAGAAACGGTGATTCAACGGCATAGCTCAGGTTGCGGCGCGAGCGGACCTCCGTGAACAGGCGACCCGACAGCACCGCCGTCGCCACGCGGAACGCCGTGTAGTCGGCGCTCGTCGCCGACGGACCGGGCACGTAGCCGAGCAGGTAGTTCGTCGGTAGTGCGCGGTTGTCGAGCGCGACGGCGCGTCGGGCGTCCGGTAGCGCGGGCGGAGCCGTCCAGCGATACGAACCGCGCGGCAGTGTGCCCAACGTGGTGCGTACCAGGCGCTCGATCTGAGGGCGGTCCACATTGCCCACGACGACGAGCAGCATGCGCGACGTCACGAACTCGCGCGAGTGATACTGCCGCAGCTGCGCCGCCGTGATCGCGGCGAGCGACGCCTCGGTGCCAGAGGTCGAGACAGCGTACGGATGCCGCTCGTACAGCAGACTGTCTGCGAGCTCCGTCGCCGCGTCGTCGGGATCGATCCGTCGCTGCCGAGCGCCCGTGAGCATCAGCTCGCGCACCAGCTCCACTTCGCTCGGGGCGAGCGTGGGAGCGATGACGCGGTCCGCCATGAGCGCCCATGTCGAGTCGAAGGTGGCACGAATGGCATGCAGTCCGATCGCCGTCCAGTCGTCACCCGCCTCGATACTGATCGCGCTGCCGAGCCGCGCCGTACGCTGACGCAACGCGGACCCCGGGAATTTGCGCGTCCCGCGCTCACTCGCCGCGAGCAGCATCGCTTCGATCCCCGCGGTTTCGGGGGAGAGTTGTCGCGCACCGCCAAGCAGGTAGAGGTTGGCGACCACGACTTCGTTGGCGGGATTGCGCCGAAGGATGACGGGAATGCCAGCGACCTCGAACTTCGTCGTCACTGCGGTATCCGGCGCGCTCGTCATCGCCGCTCGTGCGTCGTGGCCGGTCGTCACCGGCGGACGAGCGACACCGACACTCGTGACGCCCAGCATTCCGGCGAGTACCAGGAGCGCGCGCGTCATGGCGTGCCTCCCGACGACAGCTCCGCTTCGGTGATCCGGATGGTTCGGCGCGCTTCGGGCGACAGGAGCACTCCCGTCACGCGCGGCTTGCCGAGGATGTAGCGCGCCGCGTAGCGTCGAAGATCATCGGGTGACTGTCTCGCCATCGCGTCGTTGTATCCATAGAAGTACTCCATGCCCGTCACCGCCCACCAGAACCCGAGCTGGTGCGCAAAGCCCGATGCCTTTTCCAGGCTCTCCATGGTCCCGACGATGCGCCGCTGCTTCACCCCATCCACCGCGTCGGCGGTGATGTAGCCCGGCTTCACCACCTCCAGCAGCTCGCGGTCGAGTGCCGCGATCGCCTCGCGCAGCTTGCCCGGCGCTACCGCGCCGCCGATCGTGATCGGACCGACCTGGTTGAGCGTGTAGTAGTTGACATCCATCGATTGCCAGAGTCCGCTGTCCACGAGCTTCCGTTGGAAGCGCGAGCCGGGCTGGTTGAGCACGTCGGAGAACACGTCGGCCGCGTAAGTCGCTGGCACGTCGGCATGCGCACCGGGTCCGTGCCACTGCAGCAGCACGACCACGGCATTCACCGGTTGCTCCACGATCACCGCCCTGTTGCCCACGAGGGGTGGTACCGCCGGGATCGGATCGGCGACGAACGGATCCGGCGCGCGCGGCCAATCACCGAGCAAGCGCCGCGCGGTCGCGAATATGGAATCTGCCGTCACGTCGCCTGTCACGATGAGCGCCGTGTTGTTGGGCACATAATATTTCCGCTGGATCGTTCGCATCTGCTCGGGCGTCGTCTTCAGGATCACAGCGCGCTCGCCCAGCGGATTCTTCCGGCTCCAGGCGGTCCCCCACAGCGTCCGGCCCATCGCGGTCGTCAGCGCATAGAACGGATCGGATTCGTTTCGGTCGTACTCCCCGATCACGACGGCGCGCTCCCGCTCCAGCTCGTCGGCGCGAAAGAGCGGATTCCGCAGTGCGGACGCGAGAAAGGCCATCGCTGGTATGGTGCTGTCGGAGGGCACCGTCAGGTAATAGTTGACGCGTTCCTCACCCGTGGTCCCGTTGAACACTGCGCCCAACTCCGACGCGCGGGCCACGAACTGCTCGGGTTGCGGGTACGTCGCATTCGACTTGAAGAACATGTGCTCGTACAGGTGCGACAGGCCTTCGTATGTCGCCGACTGCGTGAACGAGCCGTTGCGGGCGTTCACTTCGATCGTGGCGATCGGGACGCCGTGATTCTCGACGACGATCACCTCGAGCCCGTTCGGCAACGTATCACGCTTGATGCGGCGCTCCAGTTCCGCTCGCTGCGCGCCGAGCGGGAGCGCGAAGAGCGCCAGCGCCGAGAGCGTCAGCGTGACGCGCAGAAGCCGGGACCACCGTAGCGATTGCACTGTTCTCATGATTTCTTTCTCTCACTCATGGCCAAGATCCCCTCTCCGTCGTCCGCGCCGCCCATCGATCGGGCCGCGCTCGAACACGTCGCCTCAGCACTGCATGGTCCCCGGCTCCGGCGCCACGTGGCGCTGGAACCCTACACCACGTTCAAGATCGGCGGGCCGGCGGACCTGCTGTTCGAAGCCGACACCGCCGACGCACTCGCGACAGCCATCGTAACCGCCCGGCAGGCGCAGGTTCCGTACTTCGTGCTCGGACTCGGTGCCAACGTGCTCGTGTCCGACAAGGGAGTGCGCGGCCTGGTGATCCGGAATGTGGCGACGCACACCCTTTTCCACGACGATGGCCGCGTGACCGTCGAGAGCGGCGCCGTGATGTCGCAGCTCATTCCGGAAGCGGTGCGCCGCGGATGGTCCGGGCTCGAACACTACGTCGGCATTCCGAGCACCGTTGGTGGCGCGATCTGGCAGAACCTCCACTTCCTCTCTCCCGCTCCCGAGCGGGAGCGAACGATGTTCATTGCGGAGGTGTTCGAGTCCGCGGACCTGCTCACCGAGGAGAGCGAGCGGAGGACGGTGGACAAGGCGTACATGGCGTTCGGCTACGACGATACCATCCTCCATCATCGGAGGGACATCGCCCTCGCGGCGACGTTCAGGCTGGAGAAGCAGGATCCGGCGGTGATGCACAAGATCATGCAGGAGAACCTCAGTTGGCGCGGCAGCCGTCACCCGTGGCTCGAGTGGCACCCTAGCGCGGGCTCGATCTTCAAGAAGATCGAAGGAGTGGGAGCCGGTCGCCTCGTCGACGCATGCGGCCTCAAGGGTTACCGCATCGGCGACGCGCAGATCTCCCACATCCACGCGAACATCATGGTCAATCTCGGCGATGCCACCAGCGCCGACGTGATTGCCCTCGTGAAACACGCGCAGAAGATGGTGAAGGAGAGCTCCGGACACGACCTGGAACCCGAGATCAACTTCGTCGGCGAGTTCTGAACCGCGGCAGCACCGACCGTTGTACGTACGGGCACGTGGTGTCGCGAGGACGCAGAGCCGTCAGCTCACCGGCGGAAGGCGATCGTCCGGCGGAACGAAGTTGGACAGAAATAGCCGCTCCTGCGGGGTGAGGCTTCCGATCCCCGATGCGCTGATCTTGTCGAGAATGCGGTCCACTTCGTCCTTGTTCACGGCGTGGACGCCCGCACGGTTCACGTTGCGCCAGTTGCCGAGGATCGCATCCTTCGCGGCGGGTGGCGCGGTCGCGACCTGTCGGAATTTGCGTGTGCCCGCACTGCGTTCCAGCCAGAGGAGATACAGGAACGCCCCGAGGAAGCCACCGAGGTGGGCGAAGTGCGCGACACCTGAACCCCAACCCATCAGTGAGATGACGGTGTAGATGAGCACCAGCCACCGCACTTCCACTGGAATGATTCCCCAGATGAAGATCTGGTCCCGCGGCCAGAAGCGGGCGAAGGCGAGCATCACGCCATAGACCGCCCCCGATGCCCCGATGATCGGAATTGAGGGATTGTAGAACGACAGCAATCCGCCGGTAATGCCGCTGATCATGTACAGGGCGAAGAACCGCTCGGAGCCGATGCGCTGCTCAACGCGAGGCCCGAAGAAGTAGAGTCCCAGCATGTTGAACAGGATGTGCGTGAATCCCGCATGCAGGAACATGTACGTCACGAGCGTCCACGGTCGTTCCAGTAGCAGCGACGGCATGAACCGCAGCATCGAATCGACGCCGGGCACCGTCTGCTGCACGAAGAACAACAGGACGTTCGCAATCAGGAATCGCTGAACCCACGGCGTCACGATCTTGTCTCCCTCGGAATCACGTCAGGACGCGCCGCCACGCTCGAGCTTTTCGAGCGCAGCGGTCTCCCGTTCCCATGTCGCCAGCGCCTTGTCGAGCCGGGCGCGAAGACCATCCAGTCTTGCGCCGAGCTTGTGCGCCTGCTCCACCCCACCGGACTTCGTGTAGAGCTCCGGATCGTCCAGCGTCGTCGTGACGGTCGTGATCTCTGCGTCGAGCTCCGACACCTTTCGCTCCGCCTCGGCAGCTCGCTCGCGCGCCTGCTTGAGCGCCTTGCGCTGGACGTCGCCTGCCCCCGAGGACGACGCGCGATCCTGTTTCGACGCCGTCCGCTTCTTCTCGTCCACGCGCCGAAGCGCAACCTCCTCCGCTGCTCGTACCGCGGCGGCGTGCGCGCGTTCCTCGCTGGCCACTTCCCACTCGGCGAACGAACCGTCGAACATGGTGATGTGACGGTCGTGCAATACCCACACCCTGTTCGCCAGCGCACGCAGCATCGCGCGGTCGTGGCTGACGAGGATCACCGTGCCCTCATAGGACTCGATCGCGTCCTCCAGCACTTCAATGGTTTCGACATCCAGATGGTTCGTGGGTTCATCGAGCACGAGAAGATTCGCTCTCGTGAGCATCAGCATCGCCAGTGCGACACGGGCTCGCTCGCCCCCCGAGAGCGTCTCCGACCGACGCTGCACTTCGTCGCCCGAAAATCCGAAGCGGCCGAGGTGGCCCTGCACCATCCGTCGCTCCCACTGTGGACGGAGGTCGCTGATCGCCTGATACAGTGTCTTGTCGAGCGGAACCTGGCCGAGCTGCTGGTCGTAGTAGGCGACACGAATCGAATTGCCCACGCGGAGTGCACCTGCATCGGCCGGGCGTTCACCGACGAGTGTCTTGAGCAAGGTCGATTTCCCCGCGCCGTTCGGGCCGATGATCCCCAATCGGTCTCCGCGCATGATGCGGCCGTCGAACTGGTCGATCAACACGCGGTTCTCGACCGCGATGCGAAGCTTCTCGGCGACCGCGACCTGGTCTCCGCCACGTTCGGCGATCTCGAGCCGAAGCGCCATCGTCCCGTCTTCACCCACTGGCGCGCCAAGGCGTGGCATCCGCGAGAGCAGCTTGCGTCGTCCCTTCGCCTGCTTGGTGTTCACGCCGGCGAGATTGCGCGCGATGTAGTCCGTCTGCGCCGCGATCACCTTCTGCTGCTTGTCGAACGCCCGCTGCTGTGCGAGACGGCGCTCCTGGCGCTGTGCCACGAAGGCTTCGTAGCTGCCGACGTACGGAGTCGCCGTTTCCGCCTCGAAGTGCAGCACGTGGTCCACGACGGCGGCGAGAAACGCCCGATCGTGGCTGACGAGGATCACGGTGCGGTCGGTCTCGCGCAGGTACTGCTCCAGCCACGCCGTCGTCTCGAGGTCGAGATGGTTCGTCGGCTCGTCCAGCAGCAGGATGTCCGATGGCGCCACGAGCTGACGCGCCAGTCCCACGCGACCGCGCTCACCGCCGCTCAGCGTATCGAGCATTTGCGTGCGTGCGTGCGTGGCATCGAAGCCAAGGCCCTGCAACACGGCATCGACTCGGGGCGCGATCGTGTAGCCCCCTTCACGCTCGAAGCGTTCGAGGTCCCGTCCGTACCGCGTCAGCGCCGCTTCATCGTGCGTCGTCGCCAGGTCATCGGCCTGCTGCGCGAGCGATTGCTCCAGGGCCAGCAGTTCGGCAAAGGGGCCCGCCGCTGCCTCCCACACCATGGTGGCGTCACCGTAGTCGCGGTGTTGGCCCAGTAGCGATACCGTGAGTCCGGACTGCCGCGCGACCTGTCCCTTCGACGGTGCGAGATCGCCGGTCATCAGCTTGAACAGCGTCGTCTTGCCTGTGCCGTTGCGGCCTACCACGCCCCAGCGCTCACCGCTGGCCACCGTGAATGTGATGTCCCGAAACAGCGTGCTCGCCCCGAAGTCGACGGACGCGCCGCTCACCGCGATCTGCGTCATGCCCGCGCCTCCGTCGGCGACGCGGTGGTCATGCCTCCAGCCAGCTCTTCCACGTCTCCTCCGCCGGGCCGATGGTCAGCGCGTTTCCTCGGCGCACGAGCGGCATCTTCAGCAAGAGCGGTTCATCGGCAAGGATCGCCATCCACCGCTCGTCTCCATACAGCGCCGTGCGCAACCCCAGTTCTGCGTACCGTCGCGAGTTCGCGTCGATCAACGCGTGCACCCCGAACTTCTGGGTGAATCGCACGAGTTCGCCGCGCGACGCGGCACGCTCCTGAAGATCCACGAAATGCGTTCGCGTCCGGCGCTCGGCAAAAAAGCGCAGTGCCTTGCGCGTTTCCGCGCTTTTCTTCACACCGAAAATCTGAACGTCCATGCGTGCGAGGTCGATATACTAGGAGGGCGCGGACTGGCCGCGCCCCCGATCACTCATTCGTCAGTCGTGAGCCGCTCCAGCAAGGATACCTATACCCCCGCGTGGTGGGTACCGGGCGCGCACCTACAGACGCTCTGGGGAAAGCTCGTACGTCGGCCACCCCGCGTATCGACTCGCATGGAGCGATGGACCACCCCGGACGGCGACACGCTCGAGATGCAGCGACTCGATGCCCCCGTCGGTTCGGATCGTCGTGTGCCGCGCCTGCTCATTCTTCATGGGCTCGAAGGCACCATCCGGTCGCACTATGTCCGAGGGCTGCTCGATCAGGCCCGTCGTCGTGGGTGGGCGGCAGACGTCCTGATCTTTCGAGGCTGCAACGGCGAGATCCCGCTGGCGTCTCGTTTCTATCACTCCGGAGAAACGACGGATCTCGACTTCGTCGTGCAGCGCCTCGTCGCCGCACACCCGTTGCAGCCTCTCGTTGCGGTCGGTGTCTCGCTCGGCGGGAATGTCCTCCTGAAATGGCTCGGTGAACGGGGCGACACCGTGCCCTCCGCCTTTCGAGCCGCGGCCGCCGTCTCGGTACCATATGATCTCGAGCGCGGTTCGCGACAGTTGGAGCAAGGGTTTTCGCGCGTGTACGCCTTCCTGTTTCTCCGGACCCTCCGGCGCAAGGCGCTCGCGAAGCTCGCGAGGCAGCCAGGCATGTTTGCCGAGGATCGGCTGCGGGGCGCACGAACGCTTGCCGAGTTCGATGACGCGGTCACCGCACCCGTGCACGGGTTCGCGGGCGCCAGCGACTATTACACACGCTCC
This sequence comes from Gemmatimonadaceae bacterium, assembly GCA_031362845.1. Classification (GTDB taxonomy): domain Bacteria; phylum Gemmatimonadota; class Gemmatimonadetes; order Gemmatimonadales; family Gemmatimonadaceae; genus AG11. Next base: position 18,691 of record JANLTI010000015.1, read on the forward strand.
AGCGCCCGCCATTTTCTGGTGGACATCACGCGGCCCACCCTGCTGCTGAGCGCGTTTGATGACCCATTCTTGCCCGCTGAGGTGCTCGATGATGTTTTATTAGTGTCGTTGAAGAACCGTCATTTGACCGTAGAATTCCACGCCCGTGGCGGTCATGTCGGATTCGTGGGCGGAGTGGTGCCTTGGCGCCCTGAGTTTTTCGCGGAGCGGCGAGTCCTCGATTATCTGGCCAGCCATGTCGAGGAGAAGTGTGGTGCTGCGTGATCTCCATCCACTTGAGCCGACCCCGCGAGCATACTCAGCCGTTTGTAGATTCGAAGTCTTTCTTCCACAGGCAACTGTGAGAGCTGACTCTCATCACCATGACGACACATTAACAGTACTATAAGGGCAGCGCGCCCATTTGTGGTCTCCAGTTCGCATTCTCGCCAGTGATCCATTGCCTGCATGAGACCGCCGCAGCCAACCCGCACCTCGACCTCTTTAAGGCGCACCAAACGACGCTACCCTGCGATCTGCAGGCACGACGCTTCCGGCTCACCCGGGTCATGCAATCACATGGTTTCGTGCATGACACAGAAGGACCGTTGGCATTTCAGCACTGCCGTCGCGAACGAGGTGCCCGTCGGCTGCGTTACTCGCCGAACGCTCCTCGACCGCCCTTTCAACTTCTGGAGTACCTGATGTTCTCTTCCCTGCCGGCACGACTGCGCGCTACCGTGACACTCGCACTGTTCGCCGTGGCGTCCTCGTGCGCCAGACAGTCGTCCGAAGGCGATGCTCACGGCGTCCACGCGATGTCACCACCAGCGAGCAGGACCACTGGCAGTGCGCAGAGCGACGCAAGCCTTCCCGCCGGCGCCACCGATGTCGCTCCGCGACTCGCGCGCTCGCCGCGACATGGCGAGTGGGTGATGATTCGAACCGGGCCCTCGGACAGCGTGAAGGCATGGGTCGTGTTCCCGGAACGATCCACCAAGGCACCTGTCGTCCTCGTCGTCCACGAAATTTATGGTCTGTCCACGTGGGTTCGCGGCGTCGCCGATCAGTTGGCGGCGGATGGGTTCATCGCCATCGCACCCGACCTGTTGACGGGGAGGGTCTCGCCCGTGGTGGGGACGGATACGCTGACGCAGGCCGCCGCGAGCGCCGCGATCCGTACCTTGGCATCGGCTGATGTTCATCGGCAGCTCGCCGCGGTGGGCGCGTATGGCATGGCGTTGCCCGCCGCCGAACGGCGATACGGCATCGTCGGCTTCTGCTGGGGCGGAAGCACGTCCTTCATGCACGCCGTCACGAGCCCGGCGGGACTCGGCGCCTCCGTCGTGTACTACGGCACCTCGCCCGCCGACAGCCTGCTCGGTCGCGTCAGGGTGCCCGTCCTTGGCCTGTACGCCGGCGACGACGCGCGCGTGAACGCGACCATCGCACCGGCCGACGCGTCCATGCGCGCACTCGGCAAGCCATACGCTGTTCACACTTTCGTCGGCGCCGGCCATGGCTTCCTCCGCCAGCAGGACGGCAAGGATGGGGCGAACCTGACCGCCTCGCGCCAGGCGTGGCCACTTACGCTGGCATTCTTCCGTACGCATCTCGGCCGGTGATGTCCGTCGTCTACCTCACGAGCTTCCTCGCGGGACTTCTACTCGCCGTTCGCATCATGTTCTTCGGCGCGGAGCGTCGTCGCGTCCGCTCGGCGGATGCCATGCCGCTCCGGCGTTCCGAGCCGGCGCTCGCCGCCTTCCTGGTCATGTTCGGCATGGCAGGCTATCTGCTCACCCGTCCCGGCCGGCTCTCGCCGCTGGCCGGCATGGGGGTCGCCGTGGCGCTCGGCATGTCGTGGGCGGTGCTCGTCACGCGCCTCGCAATCACGATGGCGCGCACGCGACCGGAGCACGATCCCGACGATCCGCGCTTCGTGCTCCAGGGCCAGGTCGCGGTGGTGACCGCCGCCATTCCCGCCGGTGGCGAAGGGACGATCGAGTATGGCGACGCGGAGAAGGCTCGCATGCTGCGGGCCCGATCGATCGACGAACACGCGATCGACGCGGGGCTCGAGGTCTGCATCGAGCGTGTGGACGGCGACCTCGCATCCGTCGAGCTGTGGGCAGAGGTGGAGGCGCGGCTCTGAAGGCGATGGCTCGTCGGCGAGCCCGTGGCGCCGGGTGTGGCGCCGGCCATCGCGACGGGGTCTCCTGGCGACGGACACCGTGGAGGCGGATATGTCGGACGCCGTGATCTTCGTGATCGTCTTTGGCGGCTTCTTCGTGCTCCGTGCGATCGCCGCCACTGTGTTCTTTCTCTATCTGCTACCCGACGGCGATCGATGCCCCCATTGCGACGCCGTCACGCTCCGCGTCGAGTCGCCGATATTGAACCGCGTCCTCCCCATGTTCCGCACAAGCTGGTGCTACGAATGCAACTGGCACGGCCTGCTGCGACGCAGCGCGCCGTCGACACCCGCAGCCGTCGATCCGGGCAAGACCATCCCCGAGCTCAGGTAGCGGACTTCCGTCCGGCGCCTCGTACGACGAGCTCGATCCATTCCGGCCAGCTTCCGCTCAGCTCGAAGAAGTCCTCGTAGTACACGAGTCCCGCGCGCTCGAGATCATCCACGAGTGCGCCGAGCGCGTCGACATCGTAGATGGGTCCGAGCGCCACGAGGTCACCGTCTACCTGAAACTCGCTGTCGGTGAGACCAAGTCGCTCATCGAGCGACGCGCGGGTGAGTCCGGACCGCTCATACGCCAACCGACGGATGAAGAGTGTCGGTACGCCCTGCGTCACAGGCAGCGGCATGGCGTGCTCCCGTGGAAGTGTCGCGTCATGGACGGAGAGGCTCCAACGACGGACCGGTGATGAGCCGGTGCATGAGAATCGCCGCGCGCTCCCCCGCCATGCGCAGCGAGTTGAGATTCACCGATTCGTCGGGAGAGTGCGCCCCGCGTCCGGACACGCCGAGACCGTCCATTCCCGCTAAAAATGGCGCCACGAACGAGACGTCACCTGCGCCGCGACTCTCTGGAGGATCGCCTTCGACCGGGCCGTATCCGAGGGCGCGACTCACTGCATCGAACCGCGTGAGGAGCGCTGCACCAGCCGCCGTGGGAGGCATGGCGGGGTAGCGGTCGCGAAAGGTGATTTTCGCGTCCGTGCCTGGCAGGTGTTGCGCGACGATCGCGCGCATCCGCTCGCGCACGGAATCCTTCTGCGACTCGCGCAGGAACCGCAGGTCGCCGTGCACGATCGTGGTGGGCGCGATGATGTTCGTCTTCCCTGCGGCCACGAGCGACACCTCCGCCGAGTCACGCTCCACGGACGTTCCTCCCGCGACGAGCCCCGGGTTGAAGGTGAGCGTCGGATCTCCGGCGAGCTCCCGACGAAACGCGTCGAGGATGCGCGCCATCTCGTACACCGCACCGTAGCCCGACCCGGTCGTGAACACGCCGGCCGAGTGGCCCTGGCGCCCCGTGACATCGAGCGTCCACCCGCTGGATCCGCGTCGCGCGATGGCGGCGCGGGCAGCACGGCCTCCCTCGAACGCGAGCGCGATGTCGCTGCGCTTCGCGGCGTCGATGAGGTCGCGACGTGCGACCTCCAGCGGGCTACCGGCCGATTCCTCGTCGCCCGTCATCACGACAACGATGCGCGATCCGTCGAGTCCTCCGGTGGCGTGGAGCGCCCGGAGCGCGGCGATCATCGCGACGTTTCCTCCCTTCATGTCGGAGGTACCAGCCCCCCGTGCGATCGTGTCGTCTCGCACGAACCGCTGTCCTTCGCCTTCGAACACCGTGTCCAGATGTCCGATGAGCAACAGGCGCGCGCCCGTGGTGCCGCGTCGCTCGGCGACGAGATGCCCCGCGCGGCGCATCGACGCCGGCATCTCCGCCCAGCGCACCGTGAACCCCAGCGACACCAACTCCTCGGCGAACAGATCTCCCACACGTCGCACACCCGCCAGGTTCTGCGTGCCGCTCGAGATGTTCACCGACCGCTCGAGCAGGGCGATGTCGTCGGTCTGGTGCGAGCGGACGTAGTCGCGAATTCGCGTCTCCGCTCCGGACAACGGCATCGAGTCCGTCGCTGGCCTGGGGGCGACCGAGGATGGCGACGGGAGAGTTTGCGGGCTTCTCGCGCTCTGGCATCCTTGGGCGAGAGTTGCGAGGACGAGCAGGGTGACGGTGGCGAATCGCATGGCGGAAGGGAGAGAGGAGGGGTGCAGCAGCCAACATACGCAGCCAGCGCCCGCCGCTCCACCCGCATGGCTTCCATCGTTCGCGATGACATGCAACTTGCAACTGCGGCGAAGGTCCTGACGTGCTCTCAGGCGGCGGGACAAGACCGTTGGTTCCGTTCGCGGAGGCGTGGTATGGCGCGGGCACGTCCGGTCACGGCGCTGGACCTGGAGCAGGATGCGGGCGCGGTTCGCCGAACCTGGCGCTTCGAGCGCATCGGCTGGGGCGTGATCGCCGTCGCGATCATCGGCGGTCTCGCCGGCGCCTTCGGGGATGGGCCGCTGTCCTCCGCGTCGGTGGTGTCGGCCGACCGTCGCGTCGGCGTGCAGTTCGAGCGCGTCGTTCGTTACAACGCGCCGAGTACGCTGGAGGTTCGGCTTGCGCCGGACCGCGTCGGCGACACCATCGTGACCGTCTCGCTCGACACGGCGTATGTGCGCGCCGTCGAAGTCGTTCGTGTCGCGCCCGAGCCGGTTCGTGTCCGCGCGTCACCCGACCGAGTGGAGTATCACCTGCTGCGACCCGATCCCGCCCGCCCGATGACGATCACGTTCGCCATTCAGGCGGGCACGCCGGGTCGGCACCGCGTGCGACTCGGGACGACGAGTGGGACGGTGGAGTTCGATCAGCTCGTGCTGCCCTGATTCCTTCAACCACGGAGTCCCGTGTCGTCGATCCTGCGTGCCGTCGCCGTCTATACCGTCCTGCTCGTGATCTTTCGTGTTGCGGGAAAGCGGACACTTCACGACATGACGACCTTCGATCTCGTGCTCGTCCTCATCATCAGCGAAGCGGTGCAGGCAGCGCTCGTCGATACCGACAACTCGATGGCCAATGCGTTCCTGCTCGTCGTGACACTCGTGGGGATCGACATTCTCCTCTCCGTGCTCAAGTACAGGTTTCCATCGTTCGGTCAGGTGCTCGACGGCCGACCCGTGGTCCTGGTGCGCGATGGGCGGATGGTCGAGCACGTCGCCTCCAAGGAACGCGTCAATCAGGAAGACATCCTGAGTGCGGCTCGATGCCTTCACGGCATCGAGCACCTGGAGGAGATCAAGCATGCAGTGCTGGAAGCGGGCGGGAAGATCTCCATCATTCCGCGCGAGTCCGCACGCTGACGGCATTCGCCGTCCAGGGCCGCTATCTTTCGCACATGCTCACGCCGCTCGCTCAGTTCGAAGCCGAGTTCGATGTGCTCGTCATCGGGGCGGGGCACGCCGGTACGGAAGCGGCGGTCGCCGCTGCACGACGTGGCGCCCGCACGGCGCTCCTGACCTCGGCGCTCGAGACCATCGGCCAGATGTCGTGCAATCCGGCCATCGGGGGCGTCGCGAAGGGTACGGTGGTGCGCGAGGTGGATGCGCTGGGCGGCATCATGGGACGCGCGACGGACCTCGCGTCACTGCAGTTCCGCATGCTGAACCGAAGCAAGGGGCCCGCGGTGTGGGCACCGCGCGCGCAGTGCGACCGCGGGTTGTATCGACGCGCCGTGCGCTCGCTCGTGGAAGCCCATCCGCTCGTGGAACCGATCCAGGGTACGGTCGCACGGCTGCTGATGGACGGGACTCGGATTGCGGGCGTCGAAACGCTCGAGGGGCGACGCTTCGGGGCCCACTGTGTGGTGCTCACGGCCGGCACCTTTCTGCGGGGTCGATTGCATATCGGGACGGCGACGTCCATCGCTGGTGGCCGAGCGGGCGAGACGTCCACCACGCATCTCGCCGAACAGCTCGAGTGTGCGGGCCTCGAGGTCGCGCGCTTCAAGACCGGCACCCCACCGCGCATCGACGGCCGCTCCGTGCACTGGGAGCGCCTCGTCCGCCAGGAGAGCGAAATCAACATGTTCGACTTCTCCTGGTCCCATTTCTGGCCCGACGCGCGACAGCGAGCCGACGGCTCGACACGTCACCCGGCGCAGCTTCCGTGCTGGATCACCTTCCTGGGCGGCGACGGGAAGGAAATCATCGGCCGGCACATCGGTGAGTCGGCGATGTATGGCGGAGCCATCTCGTCCAAGGGACCGCGCTATTGCCCGTCGGTCGAAGACAAGATCGTCCGGTTTCCCGACGCCGAACGCCATCAGATCTTCCTCGAGCCCGAGGGGCACGATACGCGGGAGCTGTACGTGAACGGGCTCTCCACTTCGTTGCCTGCTCCCGTGCAGCTCGCGGTGCTCCATTCGATTCCCGGACTCGAGTCGGCGCGCATGACACGAGCGGGATATGCGATCGAGTACGACTACTATCCGCCCACGCAGCTGGACGAGACGCTACAGGTCCGGGCGATTCCCGGCTTGTTCTTCGCCGGCCAGATCAATGGGACGACTGGATATGAAGAGGCGGCCGGCCAAGGGCTCGTGGCCGGCGCCAACGCCGCCGGGCTCGCGCTGGGAATCGAACCGCTCCTGCTGGGGCGTGAGACGTCCTACATCGGAGTACTGGTGGATGATCTCGTGGCGCGCGGCGTCGATGAACCGTATCGCCTCTTCACCTCGCGGTCCGAGTTCCGCCTGTCCATTCGCCAGGATAACGCCTTGCGGCGCCTCGCCCCGCTTGGTCTCGCGCTCGGGATGTACGACGCGGACGAGATGACGACGATCAGCGCGCGATTCGCCGCGGAAGACGAAGCCCGTCGCCTTGCCGAGGCGACGTCGATCACCCCGGCGGATGCGGCTCCGGTGTTATTGGCGGCAGGAAGTGCTCCGCTCGCACATGCGGTGCGTCTCGCGGAGCTGGCGCGACGGCAGTCCGTTTCGCTGGTGGACCTGTTCCGCGCCACCGGTGTCGGCGCTGAGCTGGCGAGCGACGCGGTCATCAGTACGGAACTCGCGTTCAAGTACGCGGGGTATTTCGAGCGAGAGCGGGTTCAGGTGGAGAAACTGCGCCGGCTGGGCAGTGTACCCCTCAGTGCGGCGCTCCCGTATGGCGAGATGCTGTCCTTGTCGTTCGAGGCCCGACAGAAGTTGCTCGCGCGACCTCCCCGCACACTGGCGCAGGCATCCAGCATGCCCGGGGTGAGTCGTGCGGACCTCCAGAATCTCGTCATCGAAATCGAAAAGCGTCGCCGGAGCGTGCCCGATCTGGTGCCCGTGACCGACTGATCATGTGTGCCGGCCCGCTCGTCGCGCGGCACCGCGACGGGACGACTGGAACGTGGCGACGACACGATGTGCAACTCCGTGTTCCGTCGGCGTCTCCCATCGTACGTGACACACGCGCGGCACCGGGGAGGTCGGCGCTTCGCGAATCGAGTCTTTTAGTATCAATACAGTTTTATTTCCTGCACGGTCGTTCATTCTTTTTCGCAAGGTAGACATGCGCTCGACACTTCAGCAGCTCGTCCTGGCAGGATTCGTCGGTGGCACGATGGTCGTTGCCGCCGCTCGCCCTGCATTCACGCAGTCACAGTCCCTGGTGGGGACGGGGGTACCAGCGCTGTCCACCTCGGGGCAGGGTGAGGCGAAGGTGGCTCCCGATCGGGCGTCGCTCATGGTAAATGTGCAGAGTCGCGGCACCACCGCTGCCGGCGCTGCGTCGGAGAATGCCCGGATCACGCGGGCGGTGCTCGACGCACTCGCCAAGTTGGGGTTGCCGCGCGATCAATTGGGAACCGAGGGCTATACCGTGTATCCCGAGTTGCGATACGACAAGGAGGGCGGGTCCCCGAAGGTCACGGGATATGTCGTCACCAACACCGTGAAGGCGGAGACGCACCGCGTGGAGCAGGCGGGCGCGATGATCGATGCTGCGCTCGGCGCTGGTGCCAACCTGATCAACAGCCTGTCGTTTTATGCCTCGTCCATCGACACCCCACGGCGCGAGGCGATTGCCTTGGCGGTGATGAGCGCCCGTGCCGATGCCGACGCCATGGCGCGCGCCGCGGGTGGATCGCTCGGCAATCTCCTCGAGATGTCGACACAAGGCCCCACCTCGCCGCCTCGCCCCATGTACGACATGGCAATGGCCCGTGGCAAGGTGGCGCAGGCGGAACCGACGCCGGTCAATCCCGGCCTGCAGACCGTCAGTGTTTTCGTGACGGCGCGGTGGCAATTCGTACCGCAACGATAGTTAGATAAATATTCGCTGTTGCGTTAGCTCTGCCGAAGAGCTCGCCATCGCGAGCTCTTCGTGCATGTGCCACGTGGCACATCCCGAGCGATGGTGCCACGTGGCACTCCCGTTTCACCTCGTCGCGAGATGCGCGCAGCGTGACCGCCGTGCATACTTCTCGGACGGGCAGCCAGGACGCCCGCTCGCCCGACTCCGCCTTCCGCGGCGCCCACCGACCGGGTCGCCGCACGAGACGAGGGCGCTGCGCTACACAACACGACGACTACCGAGCGCTGGTAGTCTGCACGCACCTCGACCCACCAGACAGCCGTGGCCAGCGTCATCGCGATCGCGAATCAAAAAGGCGGAGTCGGCAAGACAACGACCGCCGTCAACCTCGCCGCCAGCCTTGCCGTGGCCGAACGCCGCACCTTGCTCGTGGACGGCGACCCCCAAGGCAACGCCACGAGTGGTGTCGGCGTGGAGCGTGGGAGCTTCGAACGTACGACGTACGACGTGCTGTTGGGCGAGGCGGATATCCGGCAGAGCCGTATTCGCGAAGTCCAATTCCGCCATCTCGACGTGTTGCCGGCGACGCCGGATCTGGCGGGGGCGGAAGTCGAGCTGGTGGGGCTGTCCGATCGCGAGCACCGGATGCGACGTGCAGTAAACGCCGTGCGCGACGAGTACGACTTCATCCTGATCGACTGCCCTCCGTCGCTCGGCCTCATCACCCTCAACATGCTCGCGGCAGCGGACTCCATCCTCATCCCGCTCCAGTGTGAGTACTACGCCCTGGAAGGGCTGAGCCAACTCCTCAACACGGTCCATCTGATCCAGCGCGGGGTGAATCCCGAGCTCGGCATCTCGGGCGTGCTGCTCACGATGTACGACGCGCGTCTCAACTTGTCGCGGCAAGTCGCGGCCGACGCCCGTGAGTATTTCGGTGGCCAGGTATTCGAGACCGTCGTCCCACGCAACGTCCGACTTGCCGAGGCACCGAGCTTCGGAAAGCCGATCGTGCTGTACGACGTCCAGAGCATCGGCGCGCAGGCGTACATGGCGATCGCCGACGAATTGATCGCGCGCGAAAAAGCGGCGAGCGTGGCACGGGCACGAGTCGCGGTATCGAACACCCAGCGGTCCGTCACATCGATCGCGAACGAGGCCTCCGCATGAGCGCCGACGCGCCGCGGCGCCTCGGTAGAGGACTCGAAGCCCTGATCTCGGCTGCCAAACAGCAGCGTTCCTCGGAGTCCGGGGCAGGAGAACCGCAGGCGGCAACCTCGGATCTTCGACGCATTCGACTCGCCGATATCGCGCCGAACCGGTTCCAGCCCCGCCGCTCATTCGCAGAGGCGGAGCTCGCCGAACTCGAAGCATCGATCGGTAGCAGTGGGCTACTGCAGCCAATCACGGTACGGAGTCAGCCGGGCGGTGGCTGGGAACTGGTGGCGGGCGAGCGACGCCTGCGTGCCGCGGGACGGCTGGGTTGGACAGAGATTCCTGCGATCGTGCGAGAGTTCGACGATCGAGCCATGCTCACCTTGGCGCTCGTCGAAAACCTCCAGCGTGCCGACCTCAATCCGTTGGATGAGGCACAAGGCTATCTGCGCCTGATCGACGAGTTTGGGCTGACGCAGCATCAGGTCGCCGAAGCGGTCGGAAAGGACCGGACCACCGTCACAAACCTGCTCCGCGTGCTGTCACTTCCCTCAGGCGTGCGTGCCATGCTGGAGCAGGGACACATCACCGCTGGTCACGCGAGAGCGCTGCTCCCCATCAAGGACGAACGGCGGCAGCTCGAGTTGGCCCATGAGATCGTGGCTCGACAGCTGTCGGTACGGGAGGTAGAGGGACGAGCGCGCGCGTTGGCGAGCGGGCGCGAGACCGACTCTCGCAAACAGCCGGGTTCGGCTCGATCTCCGGCGAGCGCCACTCGCACCAGCGCCGATCCGGCGGTGCGGGAAATCGAGGAGCAGCTTCGAAAACGGCTGCAGACCGACGTGCAGGTGCAACCGCTCGGGAACGATCGAGGGATTGTCCGCATCTCGTACTACAGCGGCGACGACCTGGAGCGGGTGCTCGACCTGATCGTTGGAGTCCGTACCGACTTCCAATCGTAAACATACGAACAAGCGGTTCGTGGAATCGTCTGTTTACACGATTGTCCACACCAATTGTCCACATTACAGTAACACGTTGTCAATAATGCTCTTACATCGTTTTTACAGACTGGCGCGGAGAGGATCTGTCGTCCTTATCCACATGCTGACGGCCGTCGCACTCGCTGCGTGTTCGGGAGGCAGTCGCGACGCGGATCAGGTAGCGCAGGGGACCGCCGCCAATGCTCCCGGCTTCCGGGTAGCGCTCCTGACACCAGGACCCATCAGCGATCAGTCCTGGAATGGAGGGGCGTACCAGGGGCTCCTTCGTATCAGGGACAGCCTGGGTGCGACCGTCAGCCACATCCAGACCAAGACTCCGGCGGAATTCGAGGAGCAGTTTCGCCAGTACGGCTCCCAGGGATACGATCTGGTGTTCGGACACGGCTTCGAATTCCAGGACGCTGCCAAACGGGTCGGTCCTGATTTCCCCCGGACGATTTACGTCACGACATCCAGCTCGACGAGCGGCGCCAATGTCGCGGGCATCGAGTTCGCCTTCGCCGATGCGTCGTACCTCGCCGGGATGGTCGCCGGCCGCATGACGAAATCGAACGTCCTCGGCGTGATCGGCGGAACGGAGCTCCCTCCGGTGAAGGAGAGTTTCGCTGCATTCACGCGCGGCGTCCTTGCCGTGAATCCACGGGCGACTGTGCTCACGTCGTACGTCGGCAACTGGGATGATGTGAGCGCTGGCAAGGAACAGGCACTCGCACAGATCGGACGCAACGCGGACATCATTTTCCAGAATGCCGATGCCGCGGGTCTCGGTGTCTTTCAGGCCGCGCGCGAGACGAAGAAGGCGCTCGTCTTCGGCTCGAACGCCAATCAGAACCTGGTTGCGCCCGAGGTCACCATCGGGAGCGTCGTGATCGACCTGCCGCACGCATTCCTGACCGTTGCGCGTGAGGTGAAGGACAAGCGCTTCGTCGCTCGCGTCATCAAACTCGGTTCCCGGAGTGACGTGATCACACTCGTCCTCAACCCGCAACTGCGATCGCGCATTCCCGCCGCCGCGATTCGCTCGGTGGACTCGGCGCGCGCGCAACTGTTCTCCGGTCGCGACACCGTCCCCACCACCGCGCCGTAACGGTTCATGTCGCCCGGGTCCGCCTCGCTCGCGAGCATCGCCCACCACCTGGATACGCTGTTGCGCACGGCGGATATTCCGGACTACGCCGGCGCACTGAACGGCATTCAGGTGGAGCACAGGGGCCCGGTGGTGCGTTGCGCGGTCGCGGTAGACGCGTCCCTGCGCACCATCCAAGGTGCGATTGCCGCCGGCGCCAACCTGCTGGTGGTGCATCACGGTCTATTCTGGGGCGGCGTGCAACCGCTGCGTGGTCGCTTCTACGAGCGCGTTCGACTGTTGCTGGCCCACGACGTAGCGGTGTATTCCTCGCATCTGCCGCTGGACCTGCATTCGACCCACGGCAACAACCCGCTCCTCGCACGTGCATTGGGCCTGACACCTACCGCCGGGTTCGCGCGTTTTCAGGGGATCGACGCGGGTGTCATGGGTGATGCGGACATTGACACCGCGGTCCTCGCTGACCGGCTGCGACCCATCTCGGAACGAGAAGGCGGTCACCTCATCACCGTCGGCGCGCACAGCGGTCGACGTACCCGCCGCTGGGCCATCTGCACTGGCGCCGGCGCGTCCGGTGACTCCTTGCGCGAAGCTGCCTCGGCTGGCGTGGACACCCTCATCGTTGGTGAGGGTCCGCATCACACTGGCGTCGACGCGAGCGAACTGGGTATAGCCGTGCTCTATGCGGGACACTACGCCACCGAAACCTTTGGCGTCCGCGCCCTTGGCGCCGACCTGGAGCGCGTGTTCGGGCTGCCGTGGCTGTTCGTGGACGCGCCGACAGGCCTGTGAACAGCGCGGTTTCGCACGACCCGCAGCGCGGGCCAGTGCTCGAACTCCTGAAAATCACCAAACGGTTTGGTTCGATCGTCGCGCTGGACGACGTGTCCTTCACGCTGCGTCCAGGAACCGTGCACGCGTTGCTCGGAGAGAACGGTGCGGGAAAGACGACCCTGTTGCGCGTGGCGTTCGGCATGGCCGGCGTGGACGAAGGTCACGTGCGAGTCGATGGGCGCGATGCCCTGTTTGCGTCACCGGCCGACGCCATCGCGGCTGGTATCGGGATGGTGCACCAGCACTTCTCCCTCGTGCCCTCGATGACGGTTGCGGAGAACATCGCCCTTGGCGGTCGTGGCAGAGTACGGCGCGCGGACATCGTCGCGACAGTGCGGCGGATCGCGGCGTCCACCGGGTTCACGCTCGACCCGGATGCGCGGATCGACTCGCTCTCCGTCGGCGCGCAGCAACGAGTCGAGATCGCCAAGGCGCTCGCGCGACAGGCGCGAATCCTCGTGCTGGACGAGCCTACCGCCGTGCTGGCGCCATCCGAAGCCGGGGAGTTGCTGGACTGGCTGCGGGACTTCGCATCCCGCGGGAACGCGGCCGTGCTCATCACGCATCGGCTTCGCGAAGCGCTGTCGGTCGCCGACGACGTGACGGTGCTTCGTCGTGGTCGCGTCGTGCACACCGGGCGCGCGGAGCCTGCGTCGCAGGCTTCCCTGACATCCTCGATGATCGGATCGGACGCCACGTCCGTCATTCCCGCACCAGCGCCGCAGTCAGCACACCCTGGGGCCGTCGCATTCCGGGCCGTGGGTCTCAGTGTAGCGGACGAGCACGGGACGGTCCGGGTTCGCGACGCCACGTTCGCGGTGCACGCTGGCGAGATCGTCGGCATTGTGGGAGTGGAAGGGGCGGGCCAGCGCGAGTTGCTGCGGGCGCTCGCGGGTCGGCAACGCGCCGTGAGCGGCGTGGTCACGCGTCCGGACGGCGTCGGATTCGTCCCGGAGGACCGCCACCGGGACGCGGTGCTGCTCGACCGTCCGCTCTACGAGAATGTCGCGTTGCGCGGCGCGGGCATGCGGAAGGGCACCATCGCATGGACGGCGGCGCGGGCGCATGCCGAGGCGCTCATGCTCGCATTCGACGTGCGCGCTCCAGATGCGCACACTCCGATGCGTTCGCTCTCGGGAGGAAACCAGCAGAAGCTCGTGCTCGCGCGCGAGCTCGACGAGTCGCTGCTGCCGTCGGATGACACTTCGGCCATCGTCGCGGAAAACCCGACACGCGGGCTGGACGTCCGCGCCACGCTCGACATGCATGCCAGGCTGCGCGCTGCGCGCGATCGCGGTGCTGCCGTCATCATGTACTCGAGCGATCTCGACGAGGTGTTGCTCCTGGCGTCTCGAGTGCTCGTCGCCTTCGCGGGCTCGATTCGCGAGGTGGCGACCGACCGTGATGCGGTCGGGCGGGCCATGCTCGGGATCGGATGACCCGACGGACGACCAGCATCACGAACTGGACGCACGTCGGCACAAGATGAAACCGTGCCGCTCAGGTACGCAGTCGCCGAATGGCGAGGATGCCGAGGACCGGTCCAACCGCGAGCACGGGAAACGCGTACCGCCACCCGACGTGATCGGACACCAGCGGCACCAGTTGAATGGTCACGGTCGTGAGCAGGAATCCGATCGATGTTTGTAACGTGAGTGCCGTGCCGATGGCGTGCGGTGCGACGACACGCGTGACGAGCGTCGAGAATTGTGCGCTGTCTGCGATCACCGTGACACTCCAGACGAGCAACAGCGGGACGAGCAGTGCCGTCGATCGGCCGAATACGAGCGGTGTCAGCACCGCGCACGTGCCGCTCACCGCCATGGCGCCCACGACCAGGCGAACGTGACCGGCGCGGTCGGCAAGCTCACCGCCCAGGACGCAACCCAGCGCTCCCGCCGCGATGACGAGGAATGACGCGACACCGATCCAGGTGGACGATCCCGGATCCCCACCCATGTGCGCCCTGGCACTCGCCGCCAGGAAGCTGGGAAGCCAGACCCAGCACGCGTACAGCTCGAACATGTGGCCCGCATACCCGCCGAGGACTTGTCGATAGCGTCGGTCAGAAAGCACCGTGCGCACGAGTGCGGCGTTGAATGGGCGCGTCGGAAATGGGACCGGGCCATCGCGATAGAAAAGGGCCACGAGGAGCGCAGCCATGGCCGCAGCTCCTGATGCGCCGAGCACGACCCGTACGATGCCCGTGCCGGGCGCCGCCTGCAGCAGATAGGGGACTGCCTTCCCGATCGTGAGTGCTCCGACCACGACTCCGATCGCGAGCCCGCGTCGCGCACGGAACCATGTCGCCGCCATCTTCATTGCGGGTGGATAGACCCCCGCGAGGAAGACACCCGTGAGTGCGCGGCACAGCAGCGCCGTGCGAAAGTCCGGCGCGAGGAGCAACGCCGCATTGGCGGCGGCGGAGGCCACGGCAGCGGCGCTGAAGTAGACTCGCACGGGCACCACGTCGGCGAGATTCAGGAACGCGGCCACGGCAGTGCCGACGACGAAGCCGAGTTGCACGGCGGTGCTCAGCCAGCCGGACTCCGTGGAGGTGAGCGCCCACCGAAGCACCAGCAGTGGACTGACCGCGGTCGCCGCGAACCACACCGACATGCCGAGCAGTTCCGCGAGCGCGACGAGCGCGAGCATGCGCCATCGAGCTGGATCCTCTGCTACCGTCGGAAGCGTTGGTTCATCACCTTGTTCGGTGGCGGTCATGGCGCGACAGTCTACAGCGCGCCCCGCGCCCCCGCCCCCTCATGACTCGTGATGTCCGCCATTCGCTTCGTCTCGCTCGTCACGCTGGTCCTCTCCGTCGTCGTGCTCGTGACCGCTGGCTTGCTGGCCGTCGGAGGCTACGACGTGCGCGTCGCGCTGGCGGGACTCTGGACGGGCTCGGTCGGTTCGTGGTACGCACTCACGTCGGCGACGCTCGTGCGTGCCGTCCCCTTGATGCTGACCGGATGTGCCGTCGCGATCGCGTTTCGGGCCGGTGTGTTCAACATCGGCGCGGAAGGGCAGTTGCTCGCGGGTGCGGCTGCGGCGACCGCGGTCGTCCTTGCCGCGCCGAACCTGGGCATCGTGTCGCTGCTGCTCGCGCTCGTGATTGGGGCGGTCGGCGGCGGGGTCTGGGCCTCGATCGCCGGAATACTCCGGTCGCGGTTCGGCGTGCTCGAGGTGATCAGCACCATCATGCTCAACTTCGTCGCGCTATACGCGGTCTCGTTCCTCGTGCGCGGTCCGTTGCAGGAGCCCACGCACGCGTATCCGCAATCGCTTGCGATTGCCGAAACGGTGCGGCTAGGCCAGCTCCCGGGCGCAGGTCGATTGCATGTGGGTCTGTTGTTGGCGGTGGGAATCCTGATGGTGGCGGGATGGATGATGCGGCACACGGCTGGCGGCTTTCGCCTGCTCGTGGTGGGAGAAAGCCCCGCCGCCGCGGCAAGCGCCGGAATGATCGACGTCGGCGCTGTGACGTTCCGCGCATTTCTGATCAGTGGCGCCCTCGCCGGGCTGGCAGGAGCCGTGGAAGTGCTCGGCGTGACGTTCGCTCTTTATGAGAACATTTCACCGGGGTACGGCTACACGGCGATCGCCGTCGCACTGCTCGCGGGTCTCGATCCGTGGCGCATCGTGTTCTCGGCAGTGCTCTTCGCCGCGCTCGAGTCCGGGGCTGGCGCCATGCAGCGAGATGCCGGCGTGCCGTCGACACTCGTGATGATCGTGGAAGCGCTGCTCATTCTCGCCGTCGTCGTGACGCAGGCGATACGGCGGCGACGCGTGCTCGTGCCGGTCGAGCCCACGCGTGCCGCGCTGGTCGCTGGCGGATGAACGAGTTCGAGGTGATCGCACCCTTCCTGGCCGCGACCGTACGGACAGCGACGCCGCTCGCCCTGGCTGCGCTCGGCGAGGTACTCGTCGAGCGAGTCGGAATCATCAACATCGGGCTCGAGGGGGCGATACTCGCCGGCGCGTTCGGTGCGCTCGTCGGCGCGACGGCCGGTGGTCTTGCCCTTGGGTATGGCGCGGCCATCGGTGGAGGATTGCTGATCAGCGCCGTGTTCGCGGTCTGCGTGGTGGCGCTGCGGACGGACCAGATCATCACCGGCACGGCGA
This sequence comes from Gemmatimonadaceae bacterium, assembly GCA_031362845.1. GTDB lineage: Bacteria > Gemmatimonadota > Gemmatimonadetes > Gemmatimonadales > Gemmatimonadaceae > AG11. Next base: position 35,186 of record JANLTI010000015.1, read on the forward strand.
TCACACTGCTGAGCGTCGGGGCCACCGGTACCCTGTATCGCGCGCTCTATGGCAGCAGTGGCGCAGCGTTGACATTGCCAACGAGCGTGCCCGTGCCGATTCCGGGGCTCTCCTCCATCCCCGTCGTCGGCGCGGCGTTCTTCGCACAGCCTCCCGTCACGTATGCCGTCTACCTGCTCACCCCACTGCTCGCCTGGTTTCTCGTCCATACGCATGCCGGCCTCGCGGTGCGAGCGATCGGCGAACAGCCCGCCGCGGCCGCGGCCGCCGGAGTCCGTGTGGACCGGCTTCGTGTGCTGGCAGTGCTCACGGGAGGTGCCCTTGGCGGGCTGGCCGGTGGGACGCTCGTTCTCGCGCAAGCTGGCACGTTTGCGGAGAACATGTCGTCGGGGCGAGGCTTCATCGCCATCGCCATCGTGGTGCTGGGACGATGGCGTCCGATGGGCGTGGCGCTCGCCGCGCTGCTCTTCGGTGCGGCCAGTGCGCTTCAGTTCGCGTTCCAGGCCATGGCGTGGAACGCACCCTACCAGCTCTTCCTCGTCATGCCATACCTGCTGACCCTGGCGGCGCTGACCGGCGTTGCCGGACGTGCGCGGGCGCCGGCCGCACTCGGGAGGCCGCTGTCCTAGCGTCCCTCGGCAGCGACCGCGTCAGCCACAGCTGATGACACCGCTCGACCATCGAGCCTTCCATCGCCGCGGACCCGTGCGTTCGATCATCCGGTAGGAGATCCCCGCGTCGTTGTCACGCGCCACGACAATGACGGACGACGCGCCCGCTCCCAGACGAACAGCGGCGAGTACTTCCGGCGTGATCACCGCTTCCTCACGCCCGAAATCGCGCTCGGCATACGAGAGCTGATACGGACCGGTCGCCCCGCCGCTATCGCGCTCCGCGATGAGCAGCGTCTGCTCCTCACGGGGGTTGGCTTCCTGATTGACACGCCGGACCACGTGGGCCACCAGCCCCTGCACACCCGGTGCGACGACGAAGCGCCTGAGGTCGTGCGCCGTGAACCGCAGCCCCTGGAATGCGACGTCGGTCGGCAGGGTCACGGTCGACGCCAGCCGTGATGCCTCCGCAGCGAGCGCCATGCTATCGCGCGAAGAGAGGACGTCCACCGAGTCGAGAGCAATCGGCCGGACGCGGACGCCGACGAACCCGATCGCCCACGTCGCGACCGAATCGGGTTGCATGGATCGCAGGGGCCATCGTTCGCATTCGTCGCTTCCATCGCCGGATGGGGCGCCGAGCAGCGCGGTGAGTATGGCGCCACCTCGCCCGACCAGCGTGACCGACCGTTGCCGCATGCTCGCCGAATCGAGCTGCGCCACCGCATCGCTGTCGTCGGGGGTGGCGAAGAGCGCGATCGCCTCGGTACGTACCGGCCCCTGAATGAGCAGCGCCGGCCCGGCGGCATCGTTCCAGCCGCTGGCAACCCGGCGTTGCGCAATCGAGTCGCCCGTGGCTTGCGGCTGCGCAACCGCGGAATCCCCGCGCGAGTCGGCTGGCCGACGCTCGCAGGACGCGATCGGTGCGAGAAACAGCAACGCCACGACCACGCAGCGACACGGGCACCGGACGAAGGCAGAGCGGCTCAGCGGCATGCACGGTAATTTGGGGCGGCGCGGGGGCACGTCAATCAGACCTGGAGGATCAATGCAGCAGTCACGGCTGGCGAATGCGTCCCTGGACTCCGCCACCCCGCGCGCGCCCGCGCGCGAGCGCGCGAGTTGGGCACTGTACGATTTCGCCAACACCATCTTCTCGATGAACGTGGCGACCCTGTACTTCTCGGTCTGGCTCATCAACGACCTTGGTGCATCGAACACGGTGTACGCGCTCGGCAACGGACTCTCCTCGCTGCTCGTCGTGCTCTCCGTCCCGGTGCTCGGCGCACTCTCGGACGCCCGCCGCCGCCGCAAGCCATGGGTCGTCGGCTTCACGCTCGCCGCCTGCATCGCCTGCGCCGCCATCGGCGTCCTCGGTCAGCAGACGCTGCCCATCGTGGGTGAAGGAACGTCGGGTGGCGTGCTCCCCGCGGGGTGGCACCCGACCGTCGGAACGTTCGGATGGGTGCTGCTGGCATTCGTGATCGCCAACTACTGCTACCAGGCCGCACAGCCGTTCTACAATGCCATGATGCCGGACCTGGTGCCTCCAGCCGAGCGAGGACGACTGTCGGGAATCGGCACGGCGGTCGGATATGTCGGCACCATCGTCGGCCTACTGCTCGTCGTCCCCTTCTTCAACGGCGCGTTTCCCCTGCTGGGAGCCGTTCCCGCGTCTGTCCTGGAGGGGCTGCGGTCGATCGTCCCCTTCACGACGCCCGGCGGCCGCGTCTCGACCTTCGTGCCGACCGCGCTGTTGTTCCTGCTCTTCTCGCTACCGCTGTTCTTCCTCTGCCGCGACCGATATCCCCGCGAGGGCCGAGTGGAATGGCGCCAGGCATTCACGAATGTGGCGCATACGCTGCGGGCCGCACGCGATCACAAGGGGGCGCTACCGTTCATCCTCGCGTCGTTTCTCTACCAGGACGCCATCGGAACGATCGTGTCATTCATGGCGCTGTACGCGGTGAAGGCGATGGGGTTCGCCCGAGGCGCCGAGACGACGCTGTTCCTCGTGCTGACCGTCCCGGCCATCTTCGGGAGCTACATCGCTGGGCGCTTGGTGGATCGCTTCGGTGCCCGGAAGACGCTCATCGTGTCGATCGTCGCGTGGATCGGGTTGCTCGTGGCGATGATCCTCGCTCCATCGCAGCGGGCCTTCTGGATCGTCGGTCTGTTCATTGGACTCATCTTCGGCGCAGTGCCGACGGCCGAGCGGCCGCTGCTGCTGTCCCTCGTGCCGGAGAAAGAGGCCGGACGATTCTTCAGCCTCATGCTGCTCTCGTCGCGCGCGGCTGCGGTCGCCGGTCCGCTGATCTGGGGGCTGACAGTCGACAGCCTCGAGCCGGGTCAGGGGCCGGGCGTCGCGTACCGGGCCGCGGTCGTCACCGTCGTGGTGATGTTCGCTGCATCGCTCGTGCTCATGGCGCGGGTGCCGGATCAGCGCCAGCCGGTCGCACCGGTCGGCTGAGACGATGCTCTACCAGATCCTGCGTGCTGCCGCCGATGTCGCGCTCCACTGGTACTACGCGGACATCGTGGTGCAGGGTGCGGAGCGCATTCCGTCTGGCGGCCCATTGGTGATCGCGTCGAATCATCCCAATGCGCTCGTCGATGCGCTGCTCGTCAGCACGACCATGCGCCGGCGTGTGCGGCTCACCGCCAAGGCGACGCTGTTCGAGCATCGACTGCTCGCGCCCCTGTTGCGCACCGTTGGGGTGGTGCCATTGCGCCGCGCGCAGGACGAGCGGGCGGTTTCCGGCGCTGCGTCCGTCGAGACGCGCAACATCGGGAGCTTTCGCCAGGTGACGGAGGCGCTGCTCCGGGGCGGCACCGTCCTCATCTTTCCGGAAGGGATCAGTCACGACGCGCCCACGCTCGCCCCACTCAAGTCGGGTGCGGCACGCATGGCACTCGCTGCAGCCGAGGCCGGTGCGCGTGACATTCGCCTGCTTCCGCTCGGGTTGATCTTCGAGCGCAAGGAACAGCCACGCAGTCGCGTGTTGATTCGAGTTGGCGAGCCGATCGACGTCGACGCGTGGCGCGCGCGGACCGGATCGGACGTCGCCGCACTGACGACGACCCTCGACGAGGCGTTGCGCCACGTCACACTCAACTTCGCCAGCGACGCGCGAGCCCGGCGGGCCATCGCGCTCGCGCGGGCGCTCGCGGCAATCACCGATGCTCCGGTGTCGCTTGGACAGGCGCGCGCACTCACGTCCGAGACGGAACTGGCCCGTCGCATCGAGCGGGCGACCGACGCCCTTGAAAGCGCATCGCCCGCGCTCGTGCGCCAGGCAGATGCTTTCATCGCGCGTATCGAGGCCCTGGAGGCCCGGTTACGCGAGCGCGGCGCCGTGCTCGTCGACGTACAGGTGTCGCCGCAGCTTCGGCATGGCGCATGGTTCGTCCTGCGAGAAAGTGTCGTTCTCGCAGTCGTGTTTCCCATCGCGCTGCTCGGGCGCGTGCTGCACTGGCTACCGCTGCGTCTCGCCCGCGCCCTCGCGATGCGGCCACTTGTCGCCGACCAATCGCGCGACCAGCCGGCCATGCGAACCATCGTGCTCGGTCTCGCCTTCGTGCTGGCGTGGTACGTGATACAGGCGCTGCTCGTGAGTCGCTGGTTCGGTGGCGTCGTGGCGACGCTGTGGCTGGTGGCCCTCGTGCTGGCCGGTCGCATCGACTTTCTGCTCCGAGATCGTCTCGGGCGGGCCTGGAACCGTGCCCGCACCTACCTCGCGCTACGTGCCGATCCAGCACTCCGGGAGGAGGCGCTCGCGGAGGTCCAGGCCATCGTGCGCAACGGACTCGCGCTCGAGGCGGCGCTGGTGCCGCGCTAACGGTTCGTCGACCACGCACGCGGCGCGCCCGCACTGGAGTCCGAGACTAGCGCACGCCCCTTGCCGCCGGTGGTGGAAGCAGTGGTCCGCCGAGGTCCCAGTGCCACGCCTCGCGTCGCACTCCTGTCCGAGGATCCTTCAACGGCTTGTACTGCAATCGCCCCGCGCTGAGCCCGACCTCGGTGCCATACGCGAGCAGGCGAACCTTGTCCGTGGACACCAGATGTGCCATCGGGCGTCCTTTCCAGACATGCCGATGCAGCCACAGTCCACCGTCCATCGCGTGAATCATCCCTTCGCGCCGTGACTCGAACTCCAGAAAGGGCGGTCGCACGTCGGCCTGTATCGACATCGGCGTCCGTCAGCCCGACTTGGTCTCGAGCCAGTTGCGTCCGGCGCCGGCATCCACCACGAGCGGCACCGATAGCGACGCCGCGTGCTCCATCTCGTGGATTACGAGCGCGGTCACTGTCTCAAGCTCCGCGTGCGGTACCTCGAACACCAGCTCGTCATGCACCTGGAGGAGCATGCGCGCCTCGAGTCGCTCCACACGCAGCCGCTCGTGGATACGGATCATGGCGATCTTGATGAGATCCGCTGCCGACCCCTGGATGGGCGAATTCGCTGCGGTGCGTTCACCGAATGCACGGATGTTGAAGTTGCGATCCCGCAGCTCGGGGATATACCGGCGACGCTTGAAGATCGTCTCCACGTACCCGTTCTGCCGTGCGTACTCCACGGTCGCATCGAGAAATTCGCGCACTCGCTGAAAGCGAACGAAGTACCGTTCGATGAACTCCTTCGCCTCGGCGTGCGTGATCTTGAGCTGACGCGACAGGGCGTGCGGCCCCTGACCATAGATCGTCGCGAAGTTGATCGTCTTCGCCCGGCCCCGCATCTCCGATGTCACCTCGGCGAGTGGGACATCAAAGATGAGCGCCGCCGTCTGCCGGTGAATGTCGCCGCCGGACCGGAAGGCCTGCACGAAGGCGGGGTCATCCGAGAGATGCGCCAGCAATCGGAGCTCGATCTGCGAATAATCCGCCGCCAGCAGGACGCACCCGTCGCGGGGCACGAAGCCACGCCGGATGTCTCGTCCCAATTCGCGCCGGATCGGAATGTTCTGGAGATTCGGTTCGCTCGATGACAGGCGCCCCGTTGCCGCCACGGTCTGGTTGAACGAGGTATGCAGACGTCCGGTGCGTGGATTCACCAGCGCCGGCAGTGCGTCGATGTAGGTGCTCTCGAGCTTCGAGAGTTCGCGATACTCGCTCAGGAGTACGGGTAGCTCATGTCCCGCCTCGGCCAGCTCCTGGAGCACGCTCGCGTCGGTTGATGGGCCGGTAGCGGTCCGCTTGATGATGGGCAGCTTCAGCCGCTCGAACAACACATCGCGCAACTGCGGAGTGGAGTTGATGTTGAACTCGCCCCCCGCGCTCACATAAATTTCCTGCTCCACGCGTTGACGTTCGCGCGCGAATCGCTCCTTCAGCGACGCGAACCAGGGTCGGTCGATCTGGATTCCCGCCCATTCCACGTCGGCCAGCACTCCAATCAGCGGAATCTCGATGTCCCGGTACAGGCCGTCGATGTGCTGGGTCTCGAGCTGCGCACGGAATCGCTGTTCCAGCTGCCACGTGACGTCCGCGTCCTCGCACGAGTAGTCGCGCGCACAGTCGACCGGGACGACGTCGAACGGCAGTTCCTGCTTCCCCTTGCCGCAGAGATCCTCGTAGCTCGTCATCGTGTACTGCAGGAACTCGAGCGCCAACAGATCGAGACCATGCGACCGACGGCCAGGGTCGAGCACGTAACTGGCCACCATCGTATCGGACACGAGACCGGACAGCGCGATTCCTGCTCGTCGCAGCACGAGGACGTCGTACTTCGCGTTCTGTGCCACCTTTGGCACAGCCGGATCCTCCAGCAGTGCGCGCAACGATGCCATGGCCGGGTCGTCGAGTGACGGCAAGTTGTGCGCGGCGATCACCCCCGCGGCGAGCGCCCGTGCGGCGATACTCGTCGGTTCAGCCGTCCGTGCCGTCCTCTTCGCGCGCGGTTTCTTGGGCTGCGCATCGTTCGCGTCGTCGGAGTCGCTACCCGGCTCGGCGTCACCGAGCAGCAGGTTGCCTTGCGCGGCCAGCAGCGTGCGGTGGCGTAACGGCAAATAGTACGCTTGTCCCTCGGCCACGGCGATCGAGATCGCCACCAGCGTGCATCGCAGTGGATCCACCTTCTGCGGACTATCCGCCTCGATCACCGTCTCCGTGTCGAACGCGATGTACGGTGCCGTTCTCGCGCGCGCGACCATCCGTTCCAGGGCCTCGATCGTATCGACCGTCTGGTAGCTCCGGGGCGGCCGCGCCGGCCCGGTCGTCGTGGTGTCGGAGCCCGACTCGCCTTCGACGCTCGACGTCCCGTTTGGCGACTCGCCGAGCGAGCGAGCCAGGCTTCCGAACTCGAGTTCGACGAACAGCTGCCGAAGTCGCGCGGTGTCCGGTTGTCCGACGCGCATCTCATCGAGCATCAGCGTCAGTGCGAGATCATCGCGAATGGTTACTAATTCTTTCGAGAGACGCGCCATGTCGGCGTGCTCCTGCAGCGCCTCCCGCGGTCGCTTCTTCGTCAGTCCCGGTGCCGCCGCGAGAATCGCGTCCAGGTCACGGAATTCACGCACGAGTTCGCGCGCCGTCTTCTCGCCGATTCCCTTCACACCCGGAACATTGTCCGAGCTATCCCCCACGAGCGCGAGATAATCCGTCACTCGCTCGGGGCTGACACCAAGACGTTCCGCGCCATTCTCCACCGAGACCCAGTGTTCCTCCACGCTCGCCGGACCGCCGCGCCCGGGGTTGAGCAGCCAGACGTGAGGGGCCACGAGCTGCTGGAAGTCCTTGTCTCCTGATACGATCACGACGTTGACTCCCGCCTCGACCCCCTGTCGAGCGAGCGTACCAATGACATCATCTGCCTCGAATCCCTTCAGCGAGAGAATCGGGATGCGATAGGCGTCGAGCAATTGACAGATGCGCTCCATGCCTGTGTCGAAGTCGGATTGGAGTTCCTCGGTCAGCTTCTCCCGCGTCGCCTTGTACGCGGGATATCGCTCATGCCGAAAACTCAGTCCGGAATCGTGAACCCATCCGAGATATTCCGGCCGATGCGTCGCCAGGAGACGCTGCAGGAAATTGACGACTCCCCACGCCGCCGATGTGTTCTCGCCGCGGGCGGTCGTGAGTGGGCGCGATATCAGCGCGAAGAATGCGCGGTAGATCAACGCGTAGCCGTCGATCAGGAACAGCCGCGGGGCGTCGGGGCGGCTCGCGGGCGGGGGGGGAATCAACGTAGGATCGGTCACGGAGCGTACGGCGGGATGGCTGGCAGAGCGCGAAGGTTAGACCCTGCGCGCGTCCGGCGAAACCATCGCTTGCCACCGCCGGCCGATGGACGTTAGGTTCGCCCCGTGCCGAAAGAGATGCTGGTCGGGCAGACGCTCGCGGGATATGCCATTCGGAGCGAGGTCGGCGAAGGGGGAACGTCTGCCGTGTTTCGTGCCGAGCACGCAATGCACGGCACCGTCGCGGTGAAGGTCCTTCGCGAAAAGCTCCGTCATGACAAGACCGCGGTCGCGCGTTTCGTGCGCGAAGCCAGGTACGGCGAGCGCGTGCGTCATCCCAACGTCGTGCAGACGCTGGAAGTCGGCGAGGCGGCGCCAGGCATGCACTTCCTGGCCATCGAGTGGGCCAAGGGCGAGTTGCTCGAGCGCTACGTCAAGGCGCATGCGCCGTTGCCCTCGGACGAGGTCGCGACAATCGTGATTCAGATCGCCGATGCGGTGCACGCCGCCCACGCCGTGGGCATCGTGCATCGTGACCTGAAGCCGGATAACGTGATGTACGATCCGGTCACACGACAGGTGAAGCTGCTCGACTTCGGCATCGCGACCGACACCGACATGGCCCCCGAGGAGCGCCTCACCCGCGCGGGGTTCTTCGTGGGCACGTTGATGTACGTCGCGCCGGAGGCGTTGTCCGGGGAACTGGTCTCCCCTGCCGCCGATCAGTACAGCCTGGCAACGATCGCCTATCTCATGCTCACGGGCTGTCTCCCGTTCACCGCCAAGACACCGCGCGAGATGTTCTCGCAACTGCTATCCCAGCCACCGGTGTCGCTCAATCAGGCACGTGCGGGCCTGCACTTTCCGCCCGCGGTGGAGCAGGTCGTCATGAAAGGGTTGAGCAAGGATCCTCGACAGCGATACGGCGATACCTGTCAGCTTGCCGAGGCGCTTCGCGACGCGATGGCCAGCTCCGCTGTCCCGACCACGCCGGGGATTCTCGACCGCGTGAAATCGATCTTCAGGCGCTGAGTTCTCTCGCGTCGAGCGCGCCGCCGGGCGCAGCGCCAGGTCCGGCGGCGGCAGGGCTGCTCACGACCGGTTCCCGAATGAGGTCGGCCGGGTTCACCGGGAGCCACACCGTGAATGTCGATCCGCGTCCGACCTCGCTGTCGACGCTGATTTCTCCTCCGAGCAGCCGAGCCAACCGACGGGAGATCGCGAGTCCAAGCCCCGTTCCGCGCTGCATGGAGTCGCCGCGCGGACCAGCGTTCACCTGTTCGAACTCATCGAAGATGCGTTCCAGGTCAGCCGCCGCGATTCCTACCCCGCTGTCCACGACCTGTAAGGCAACCCACGCACCGCTGCGAGGTGCCCGGGCCTGAAGGGCGCGCGTGCCAACGTCCTCGCCGCTGGGTGGGGTGGGGCGCGCCGGGAGCAGTGGCATGTTCGCTCCCGGCGGAGCGCCCACGAGACGGGCTCGCACACTGATCGTCCCCGACGGCGTGTATTTCACCGCATTGCCGATCAGGTTGATGAGAATCTGGCGAAGGTGCGTCGGGTCGGTGCGCACTCGCGGCAACGACGCGCCCACGGTGATCGAGAACGCCAGGCCTTTCTCACTGACGAGCGACTCGAGCTCGCTCGCTACGTTGAGCACGAATGGTCGCAGCACGATCGTCTCGGAGTGAACCTCCAGTCGGCCAGCGGCGATCTTCGCGATGTCGAGCACCTGGTCCACGAGGTGGCGCAGGTGGGTCGCCGACGCCGCGATTCGGTCGACCGGTGGTACTTGCCGCGGTGAAAGGTCCCCGTAGAAGCCGTCGCGCAGCAACTCGACGAAGCCGACGATGGCGTTCAGTGGCGTGCGCAGCTCGTGCGACACGTTCGCCAGAAATTCGCTCTTGGCCTGATTGGCGCGCTTCACGTCGCTGTAGAGGCGTTCGAGCTCGATCGACCGATCGGCCACCTCGATGGCGCGCTGCTGCTCGCGGAGCAGTCCGAATGCCAGGAACAGCACGCCGAGCACTCCTGACGACCACAGTCCCCAGCGCAGCGCGCGCGAGGTGAGCGCGTGCACCGACACGACGCGCCATGTGCCCCCGTTCGGCAACCGAACCAGCAGGGAACTCCGCTCGCGGAGAGCCTGCTCCTCTGGAATACGGCGGCCGAGCCGGGCGATCGTGTCTGCACCCGAGAGCACGGCGAGCGAGAGTCGAGCGTCTGGCTGCGTTCGACCGAGGAGCACTTCCAGCGCCGCAGCCTCGACTATCAGGCCTGTGGTTCCCGAGGGACGCGCATCACCCTCGCGATCGACCGTGCGCGTGAGTGTGATCCACCGTCCGTTCGGCGTCGCGTGTGTCGCGACGACTGCCGTTCGGTCGCGTGCCGGCGTACGGTGGAGGCTGTCGAGCAGGATGGGAAGCGGCGCGACTCCTGTCTGCGCAACCGCAACGACACGTCGACCGGACGGATCAGCGACCCAGATTTCGTGGACCTCGGGTGCCGATGAGAGGAGGCGTTGCACCCATTCACGTACCGCGGCGCTATCCTTCTCGATCTCGATATGCCTGGCCTCGTCAGCCACCCGGTCCAGCAGCATCGCCTGCCTGGCGACGAACGACTCGGTGAGCAGGGCGGCCGATTGTGAGTCGAGTCTGGCCTGGTTCTGGTTCGCACGAAGCAACACACGGTCGAGCAGCAGCAGCCCGCCCAGGAGCACGAGCAGGACCGCGCCAATGAATCGCGCGAGCAGGCCGAGTCCCAGCCGCACCCCCGTATCCCGACCCATCGACTGACCACCGTCCCCCGACCCGCTACCGTCTGCCACGCGCATGCCTGATCACGATCGTCTTCTCACGCTGCTCGCCGAACGTTCCGCGCGGCGCGGACACTTCACGCTCGCATCAGGGCGACAGTCCAGTTTATACATCGACGCACGCCTCACGACAATGAGCCCGGAAGGCCTCGCCCTCATCGGGCCGCTCGGCCTGCGTGCGCTCCGGGAAGCCAATTGGTCGGTCGACGCGATCGGCGGTCTGACGCTCGGCGCCGACCCGGTGACGTACGCCATCGCGTATGCGAGTGCGCTCGCCAGCACCCCGCTGCGGGCCTTCACGGTACGAAAAGAAGCGAAGGTGCATGGCACGGGTCGGCTCATCGAGGGGCCCTTTCGTGAGGGAGACCGTGTCGCCGTCATCGAGGACGTGATCACGACCGGCGGGTCGGCCTTGCGCGCTGTCGACGCGATCCGAGCTGCAGGCGGAATAGTGGCGGGCGTCCTCGCCTTGGTGGATCGTCAGGAAGGCGGCCGCGAGGCGCTCGAGGGCGCCGGGCTCTCGGTGCTCGTGCTCACGCATGCCTCGGACATCGTGGCCCGGGTGCCGGGTACCTGAGCCGAATTGGTCGGGGCGCTCTTGGGGGATGCGGTCTCCGCTGCGGGCACGGTCACGGTGAGCTCGACACGGCGCACGGGAATCAGGAGCGTCATGATGTGCGTGTCCGTTTCAAGGGCAGCCCCCATCTGCGATGCCAGCGCGCCAAGGCGTTCGAGGGCCAGGGGGTTTGTCACCGGCGAGCGATCTGGTTTGCAGCGCAACGTCACTGTGGCACGCTCTCCATCGCCGTCGCCGAATCCGACACTCAGTTCATCACCCGCAGTCGCCTCATGCAGTGCGGCAAGCAACAGCTCGTGAAGCATCAACTCCAATCCGACCGCGTCGACCATCACGCGCACCCGCGCCCCGTCCACCACCACGGTGGCGGATCGCGACTCGGCCTCGGCGCGGAGGTCTCGTCGCACCCCGGACGCCACGGTTCGCAACGAGGCGCTCTGCTGTAGCAGGGCGGGAACCACTGCCTCGACATCACTCAGCCGGTCCGCGATGAGATCGCCGAGCGAGCCGGCGTTCCGCTTCGCCATGGCGCGAAATCGGGGATGCGTGCGTGCCTCCGCAGGCATCGTCTCGTCGTCCATCATCGCCAGCACGCTTTTGATCGTGCCCAGCGGATTTCTGAGGTCGTGCCGCAGGTGACGAAACCGACTGCGCATCGCATCACCCATCGCCTGCGTGTATCCCTTCGTGGCAGCGAGCGCGAGCAGCGATGCGGCCTGTTGAAGCCGCCGGCTCACGTGCACGCCATCGACGGCCGTCGCTTCGGCTTCGTCGGCGACGACCAGCTCCACGGCATAGAGCGTCATCGCCGAGAGGAGGTCGAGGGCCTTGAGCGCATGATGCAGCGATCCGCCGTGCTCGAATGCGTCCACCCCGAAGGCAAGCCCGAGCGCCACCAGATCGTCGGATGTGCTGCCATCGGACGCCAGAGCCGACGCGAGCGAGGTGACGAGCGCGGACGCAACATCCTCTCCGGTCTCACTCGTTTCGTCGCGCAAGGCAACCGTTCGTGATTGCGTATTCCACCGAGCCGCAATGTCCTTCGCGCGAACACCAAGCGCCGTCGCGACACGAACACGGAAACCGGCGAATGCCGGGGTTTCCGGCACGAGCCGATCAGGTTGGTGCGCTGAGGTTGTGCGCGGCACAGCGGGCTGCAGTGCGTCTGGCTCGTCGGTCACGAGCTCGTGCCTTGCAGCAATCTTGCCAGCGGCCATTCAGCCGTTCACCACTCTGGCGATGCCCCTCGGACATCGGCCCGCGGGTGCTCGTGCTGGTGGCCTTTGGGTGCAACCCAGCCTGGCGGCGCCGTCAGCGGCCGCAGCACGCGAAGTGCGCTGATGTGGGGGAGCACGAGCTCAGCACGAAATCGCTCGAACATTCCAGCGCCATCGAAGCGGTGCCGAAAATCGCCTGCAGTCATCTGGAGTATGGTGCGTACATGCCGTCCGAAGCTTTGTGGAGAGCTGTAGTCGAGGTGGTTGGCAACATTCGCGACTGAAAAGCCCGCATTCTCGAACAGCCTGGCCGCTCGGACGAGTCGCGCCATCGCGAGATAGCGCTTCGGTGCCGGCGCTCCTGCACGGTGAAAACGGCTCATCATTGTGCTCGGCAATACTCCGAGCTCACGGGCCAGCATCCTCACGCTTCCAATACGCGGCGAGCATGTGAAGACCGTCTCGAAGAACCGCCAACAGTCCACGGGGGCACCTGCGAGATCCATGGCGAGCTGTCCGAGGAGATGGCGCTGCGCGCCGTCTCCGTCAGCCATCAGTGCGCCACGCAGCTCGCGCCATCCCGCCGCGCTCCGTACATCGACCAGGCGCCGAATGCCGCACTGCCCGAGTGCCAACACAGCATGCGGTGTGCGTACTTCCAGCTCGCTGAGCAGCGCAACCGCTGGTACGCGTGGAAATTCGCGTACGAGCGAAGCGACACGTGTTGCGTGCAGACCGGCACACGTCACGGATACGAGAACGGCGTGTACCTGACGCGACTTCAGATCAGTGATGAGATCGTCCACGGAGTCACGGTGCAGGGTGCGATAGTACCCTTGGCCCGCTGCGTCCACACGAAGGCGTTCAGCGGCGGTGAGCAGTGTGGCGATCGGCAGCAGTAGTTCGTTGTCCGTCGGCGTGTGTGACATGGCGAAACTCCGTCTCCGGGAAGCCAGGAATCGCGCGGCGCTGCGTCGCGGTGCAGCGATCGGGTTGATCATACCGGGATGTGTCATTCCTTCGTCATCGCGGGGCCGCATCGCTTCGTGCGGCTCGGCTGATTATCTTTCGTGCGGATGCTGTCGGCCGGATGGTCGCGAGCACGCGAGTGCTCGAGGAAAGTCCGGGCTCCAGAGGGCACACTGCCAGGTAATGCCTGGGCGGCACCGCAAGGGGTCGACGGACAGTGCAACAGAGAACAGACCGCCGATGGCTTCGGAGAATTGAAGCACAGGCAAGGGTGAAACGGTGGGGTAAGAGCCCACCGCGTGGCTGGTAACAGTCACGGCGTGGCAAACCCCAGTGGGAGCAAGGCCAAATAGGCAGCGAGGGGTGGCCCGCCCCGGTCAAGACGCTGCGGGTAGGCTGCTAGAGGGCGCGGGCGACCGCGCTCCGAGAGGAATGACCATCCGAGCGGCAACGCTCGACAGAACCCGGATTTCTGGCCGGCAGCATCCACTTCATTTTCCTCGCCACGACGCGTCTTCGGTGCGGCGTCGTACCCCTCAGGCCAAATCGAAAAGAAGCAGATAATTACGAAGTTATTATTAAATAACGTTTAATTACTAAAACAACAGCCATCACCGGCGCCGACTCAGTCCTCTTCCCGCCGACCCAGTCGATCGCTTGTGCGTGCATCCTGCAGAAAGCCCTGCCGTGGAACCCACCGGCCGGCGAACACCTGGCGCAGCGTTCGCCAAATGAGCCGAACAAGGGCGATGAGCAGACACAGGGCGCCGAGAGCAAACGCGAGCGTGATGTAGGGATGCTCCCAGACCGCAAGCACAATCGTCGCCACAAGGCCCAGTTCGGCCGTGCTTGTGACCCCATTGCTGATGGGCTCCGGCGACATGTCGACGGCATATCGCAAACCGAGTTTCGTCGTATGCGTCGTGACCGCCAGCGTCCCGCCCACGAGTGCTGCAATCAATACGAAGGCTGGGTCACCGTGCCAAGCTGTGGCGGCCGCGAGGGCCGCGGCGGCAGGAGGCCGAATCAGTGAATGCATCGTATCCCATGCAGAGGCAATCGCCGGGATAAGCGACGCGACGAACTCGATGACCGTGAGAGTGAGGGCGATCGTAATCACCCACCACGAGGTCAGTCCAACAAGACTGCCTGGAAGCGGGCCGATCCAGCCAAGACGAGCTGCGAGACCGACGATGCCTACGGTCGCATAGAGATTCAGGCCCGCGGCATAGGCAATCCCCGCAGCCTGAGCAAGCGTCTGGAACGCATTCATGCACTCATCTCATGGCCTGAAATCCACTGAGCCTGGGTGTGAATGAAGAGACACGACTTCCGCAACCTGCTCACGACGCGGCGGCAGTCAGTCGACCAACCGCAAGGGCATCACCAGACACAGGTAACTGGCGGGGTCGTTCCATCCTTCTGGTTCGACCGTCGCTGCCCGCTCTGGTGCCTTGAAAGTGAGCTTGACCTCTTCTGTCGGAATGTATCGCAGAATCTCGAGGAGATAGCTCGCATTGAAGCCGATATCCAGCTGATCTCCGGAGTACCGGATCGGGAGCTCATCGGTCGCTTCTCCGAGATCCGGCGTTTGCACACTGAAGCGCAAGAGTCCCGAGTTGAAGGACAGCCGGATTCGGTGTGTCTGATCAGATGCAATGACCGACATACGCTTGAGGGCGCTCGTCAGGGCCACCTTGTCCGCCACAGCAACACGATCGTTGTCCTTGGGAATGACTTGGTCATAGTTCGGATATGGACCCTCGATCAACCGCGTGAAAACGGATGTGAAGGGAGACCGAAACCCAAGATGATTGTCTCCTCGCGCAATTTCCAACTCCTCATCTGCGGGAAAGAGCCGACGAATCTGTTCCAATGCTTTCGGAGGAACAATCAAGTCGGCAGCCGGCGCTCCGCTCGACTTGATCGGTACTTCCATCTTGGCCAGACGATGTCCATTCGTGGCGACCATGCGCATGGATTCGGGCTTCAGCTCCCACAGCACTCCATTCAGGATCGGACGACTTTCCTCCGTACTGACCGCAAACGCTGTATGCCCGATGAGCTTCTGCAGATCACCCGAGCGGATGCGCCAGCTTTCATTGAATCGAACAGTTGGAAAACTGGGAAATTCATCCCGAGGCAAACCCAGGATCTTGAAGTGTGAACGGCCGCAGTCCAGTGTAATTCGCTGCTCACCAGCAGCTGCGATCTTTACTGGTGACGGCGGGAGCTCTCGAGCAATTTCCGACAGCTTTTTTGCCGGAATGGTAATAGCTCCAGTCGCTTCCACGTCGGCCGGTACTTCAGTACTCACCGCGATGTCCAGGTCTGTTCCCGACAGACGAATGCCTTTCTCTGTCGTCTCGACCAGAATATTTGCAAGGACAGGTAGCGTCGTCTTCGCGGGAATGCTTGCAGCCACAGCTGCAAGACCTTCCTGAAGCTTCTCCCGGGAAATCGTGAACCGCATTACCGCTCCTGTGTGGTTCGGAGTTGTGTACAACCGGCGTCGTGTTCTGCTTTTACTCTATTCAAGAGAGAAACCAGTAGTAATCGTAGTAGCTGTTGAGTTGTTGAGAAAACTCACAAAGCCTTAATCGTTCAATGGGTTGGACGTGAGATATCAATGTGCCGATCATGTGGAGATTCCGTGCTGTGCACATGGCTGAGTGCCACAAGGGTTCTTTCGTGTATCTGAGGGATCTGTTCCAGGACCAATATGGGGATAAATCCTGATCCCAGCAGGAGGTTGTTGGTAAAGCTGGTCAGAAATCATCAAGCGGTAACCGTCTCCAGAAGAGCATGGAGGCGACCGACCCGCTGTGCGAAGGAAGGATCTTCTTTCATCATTCCGAGAACGCGTTCGAGGCTATGAATGACGGTGGAATGATCACGACCTCCAAAGGCCGCACCAATTTCTACGAGCTGGAGTCCGAGAAGATGTCGCATGAGGTACATCGCTACCTGCCGAGGCGTAGTGAGCGCTTTCGTACGCGTCTTGGATCGTAGGCCTTCAGGAGTGACCCCCCATTCCTTCGCGACGGTCTGTTGAATCGTCTGGACATTCAATCCGGCAGAGGCAGAGCCAAGGGATTCTCCTGGGCGAAGCTTGTCACGAAGCGCTTCTCGTGCAACGTCTACCGTGATCTCCCGATGCTTGAGTGAGGCATACGCCAGTAGCTTGATGATCGATCCTTCGAGCTCACGAACGCTCGAACGAACATGTTCGGCAATGAACCGGATCACATCCTCTGGAATCGTCATCTCCAGGTGATCGATTAGTGCCTTATTCCGTAAAATGGCGATTCGATGCTCGAGATCAGGTAGCTCTATATCAGCGACCATTCCCCACTGAAATCGACTGACGAGTCTGGCTTCCAACCCCGGAATTTCAGAGGGGGGCCGATCACTCGTAAGAATGATTTGCCGGCCAGCTTCATAAAGAGCATTGAACGTGTGGAAGAACTCTTCCTGGGTAGCTTCCTTTCCCTTTAGAAATTGAATGTCATCGACGAGCAAAAGATCAGTTTCCCGATATCTGCGTCGGAACTCCTGAGTGGTTCTGGTCTGAATTGAACCGATCATCTCATTCGTGAATTGCTCGGTGCCGATGAACGTGATACGCGTCTCCGGGAACCTCACCATCACGTCATGAGCGACTGCCTGCATGAGGTGTGTCTTTCCCAACCCGGTGTCGCCATAGAGGAAAAGCGGGTTGTAGACTTTTCCGGGGGCTTGGGATACCGCCGCTGCCGCCGCAGCGGCGAGCTCATTTGACTTACCAATGACGAAGTGCTCAAAGGTATAGCGATCACTAAGCTGTGTGCTTATGCTGCCTGCTCGCTGGCGTGTTTGTGTCGCACCAGAGGCCGGAGGAGCCACAAACAGATCCATCTGGTTTCGAGTCTTCCGTTCCTCATGAACTCGAAACACCACCGATAGTGGATGTCCCAGCGCGATCGGAGCCAAGCTCGTGAGAAGATCGGCATGCTTCGACTCATTCCAGTCGGCGGCGAACTGGTCGGGAGACCCAACCACGATGGTATTCCCTTCTAACGCGAGCGGCTCTGTGGGCTCGAGCCACGTGCGAAACGTCTGCTCTGGGAGCTCAAGACGGGCTCGGTCGAGTAAGCGGGTCCAGACTTCGAGCGCCGAAAGGGTCATGAAACGATGTGGATAACCCGGGAAGGTGGGGGAGCGAAGCTATTCCGGCCATGTGGAAAAAGCAACGAGGAGTTGTGCCCAGGTCGGAATCCCGGACCGGGTTTGCTCCATCGCCATCGATGAAAGAAGTGAACCGTCTTGACCTATCTTACTGTGTTGGATAACTTTACCAGTCTATACCTCAGTTCTTTTGTAGACCGTATCTGGAGCAGCCATGGGTAAGCCAACCTATCGTCCGCGTAACACGCGGCGACTCAGGACGCACGGGTTTCGTGCGCGGATGGAAACGAAGTGGGGCCGAGCAATTCTAGCGCGCCGGCGGAAGAAGGGGCGGAAGCAGCTGACGGTCCGTATCCCGGACAAGTACGCTGGAGCCTGAGACGCCCCAGGCGTCATTAGGATTTCCGCCCCGAGCACGCATCACGCGGGGTGCGGAGTTACAGCGTATTGTGCGAGAGGGGAAGCGAATCCGGACCACTCACCTCGAGGTTCGGGCTACCGCTTCCCCTCTCGCACTTTTCCCGGGGTCCCGCACGCGAGTGGGTTTGATCGTGCCGCTGCACAAGCACTCAGCGGTAGCCAGGAATAGACTGAAGCGTCGCTTGCGAGAGCTGGCCCGCACCTGCCTGCTACCAAGCGACCTGCCTGCAGACATCGTCGTTCGTGTTCGACCGGAGGCCTACGATGCCACCTTCGAGGCTCTCGCGGCCGATATCGCGCGGGCCCTCGCCCAGCTCGCACTCTGGTGCATGTCGTCAGCGCCAGCGTCTGTACCCGCCGTTGAGCCATTCCCAAGGCAGGGCTGAATCGTGGTAGAGCGTCTACTAATTCTGGGCGTGCGGGGATACCAAGTATCGCTCGGCTACCTGCTTCCCGCCGCGTGCCGCTATTATCCGAGTTGTTCCGCGTACGCCATCGAAGCGCTCGAGCGCCACGGGGCGCGCCGCGGTAGCTGGCTTGCACTCCGCCGCATCGGGCGGTGTCACCCATTCCGCCCCGGCGGCTACGATCCGGTGCCTTGAGAGAGCCGAACGCTCCCCAGGCTTCCCAACTATGGACAAGCGCTTCTTTCTCGCCCTCGTACTGACGGCGATCGTCATCATCGCAACACCGCTTCTGTTCCCGAACGCGAACCGCCGCCCCGGGACAGTGGCGTCGACGGATTCCGTGCGTAAGGCGCCGGCGGATACGGAGCGCGTGATGCAGCCGTTGACGCCAGGCATCGCCGCCGGCGTTCCGCAATCGACGGCACCTCCTTCGATTAGTAGCATTTCGCAACCAATCAGCAGTGTCGTCGAGACCACGACGGTGCGCACGCTGCGTTCCACCTATGCGTTCACCTCTCGTGGCGCAGCACCAGTATCGGTCGTGCTGGATAGCTATCCCTCCCGTCGGCCAGGCGCGACGGGACGGAAGGCGGAGCTCGTTCAGGCCCGCTCCACGCTGGCCCGGTATCGTCTGGCGCTGGGTCGTGACACGATCGCCCTGGACTCCGTGTCGCTACGTGTGGAGCAACGCGACAGCAGCGCCGTGCCACGACTGACGTACTCAGGAGACGTTGCCGGGCATGCACTCCGAATCGAGTATCTCTTCGTACCCGACAGTTTTCTCGTGCGAGTCGCGGCAACGGTGGCGAATGCACCGCCGGGGAGTGCCCTGCTGACGGATCTCCCGCGCACGCTGCGGTCCAACGAGCCGGACACGCTCGACGATATCGGTCACCTCGCCGTCAGCTATCGTCGACGCAGCGAAGTGCAGAGTGTCGGGTTCTCGAAGCTCGACACGGCAGACGTTCGACGAGAAGCGGGCCCGATCGACTGGGTGGCGACCCGAAACAAGTACTTTCTCGTGGCCTATCGCACAGGGCCCAAGCAGCCGTTTTCCGCGCTCGAGATGCGCGGTGCTCCGCGACGTGAGAAGGTCGCCGGCGAAGCGCTGGCCACCGTGGCACAACCGCTGGCTGCGGACGGGCGAGCCACTTTCGATCTCTACGCCGGCCCACAGGATTTTGAGCGGCTCCAGCGGCTCGGCGGTGACCTCGATCAGGTCAATCCGTACGGTGGATGGTTACAGGGTGTCGTGCAGCCATTCGCGACAATCGTCATGAAGGCGTTGCTGTGGATGAAGCGCACGACGCAACTCAACTACGGGTGGGTGCTAGTGCTGTTTGGCGTGCTCATTCGCCTCGCGCTCTGGCCGCTCAACCAGGGAGCCATGCGCACGAGCATGAAGATGCAGCGGCTGCAGCCCGAGTTGCAGGCGCTGCAGAAGAAGCACGGTGACGATCCGAAGCGGCAGCAAGAAGCGATCATGAAAGTGTACAAGGACCACGGCATGAGCCCGCTCAGCCCACTGATGGGTTGCCTGCCGATGCTGCTGCCGATGCCCATTCTCTTCGCCCTGTACTTCGTATTCCAGAACACGATCGAGTTTCGCGGCGTGTCGTTTCTCTGGCTTCCCGACATTTCGCTGAAGGATCCGTTCTACATCACACCGCTGCTGATGGGCGTTTCGATGTTCGTCATGTCGTGGATCGGCATGAAGGGTGCGCCGCCAAATCCGCAGGCCAAGATGATGACGTACATGATGCCCGTGATGCTCACGGTGCTCTTCCTGAACTTCGCCTCCGGCCTGAACCTCTATTACGCCGTGCAGAACATCGCCGCGCTGCCACAGCAATGGCTGTTGGCGCGCGAGCGATCGCTGGCACCACCGACTCCGGTGGCCACGATCAGTGGACCGAGCGCTGCCGTGAAACGCAGGTCGTAGACCGACCGGGATCATCAGGAGCACAGCGCTCGACGTGCTGAGGGGGAGTCGTGCAGATCACCTACATCGGACACGCGACGTTACTGCTGGAGATGGCGGGTGTGCGCGTGCTCACCGATCCGAATTTCGAGCCGAAACTGGGTCGGTTTCTGGCGCGTGTCTCCGCGCCTGGAATGGCGATCGATGCGCTGCCGGCCCTCGATGCGCTGTTGCTCACGCATGCGCATGCGGATCACCTCTCCTTCTCGTCACTCGATCGTCTGCCGCGCGACATCCCACTCTACGCGCCCCCGGCTGTAGCGGAGTGGCTGGTGCGGAAGGGCTACCGGCATGCGGTGCCGCTCGGCGCAGGCGCGAGCGTGTCCATCGGAGACAGCCTTCGAGTGCACGCTGACCTGGCAGCGCACAAGGGCAACCGTTACGGATTCGACCGCTGGCGCAGCGCGACGAACATGTACCTGCTCGAGTCAGATGACGAGAGTGCCTTCTTCGCCGGTGACACGGCACTGACGGAGTCTACGCACCAACTGGTTGAGCGTGTCCTGTGGATGAATCAACGCGAACTCGACATCGCGCTCCTTCCGATTGGATACGCCCCGGCCTGGAAACCGGGATTCCGGCGCGGACACCTGACGGGCGACGACGCACTGGCACTCTTCCAGACCCTTCGCGCGCGCGCGATGCTTCCCTACCACTGGGGCACCTTTCATCATGTGACGTCAACCGCGCACGACGCGATCGACCGATTGCGCGCGAGCCTCGTGCAGCACGACGCGCGTGAGCGAGTCCACGTGATCGAGCCCGGAGCGTCGCTGACCCTCGGCCCTGCTGCCCGGCGGTGACGACGGTGGGCGCCGGCATTCCTGCCACGCACGATGGCCGCCCCGCTGGTGCCGATGCCGTGAGCGATGGCCGGACCATCGCGGCGATCGCGACGGCATCGGGCCGCGGCGCACTCGCGATGGTCCGGGTGAGTGGGCCGCGCGTCCGCGAGATCGCCCATGCGCTGTTGCATCCCGTGCCGCTGGCCCCCCGGCGTGCGACTCGCTGCGTCCTGCATGATTCGGGAGCAACCGAGGCAGTGGTGGATGAACTCGTGGCCACCCTGTATGTCGCCCCGCACTCATTCACGGGCGAGGACCTGCTGGAGCTCAGCACGCACGGCGGGCTGCTCGTCCCGTCGGCGGTGCTGGCGGCGACGTTTCGCGCTGGCGCGCGAGCGGCCGAACCGGGGGAGTTCACCCGACGAGCTGTGCTGAACGGAAAGCTCGACCTGCTCCAGGCGGAGGCGGTCGGGGATCTGATCGAGGCGCAAAGCTCGTTGGCCCACCGAACGGCGCTGCGGCAACTCGACGGCGGACTGTCCCGCAGAATCGAGGCGTTGCGTCAGTCGATCCTGGGACTGGAAGCGCTGCTCGCGTACGACATCGATTTTCCGGAGGAAGACGACGGTCCGATTCCGCGTGCGCGCATCACGGACGCCGCCGCCGCACTCGAGGCGGCGCTCGAAGCGCTCCTCGCGACCTCCGAGACAGGTACACTCGTCCACGACGGTGCGCTCGTCGTGCTCGCGGGAGCTCCGAATGTCGGCAAGTCGTCACTCTTCAACGCGCTGCTCGGAGAAGCGCGCGCCATAGTCACTGATATTCCTGGCACGACGCGTGATGCGATCGAGGCGGTGCTCGATCTGCCGGAGTGGCCATTGCGGCTGGTGGACACGGCCGGGCTTCGCGACACGACAGATGTGATCGAACGTCTGGGTATCGAGGCATCCAGCCGCTACCTCGGTCAGGCGGCCGTCGTCCTGGCGTGCGGAGACGACGCCGCGTCCATTACGCGGGTGGTCGACGTCGTGCGCGCGCGCACCGCGGCATCGGTAATCCGGGTGCGCACGAAGTGGGATTTAGTAGCAGATAGAGATCAATCAGGCGCAGACGTGGACGTGAGCGCGCATACCGGAGAAGGACTGCGCTCGCTTCTCACTCTCGTCGAGAAACTCCTTTCGACGCGACATGGCGTGCCGTTGACCGACGCGCCAGGCCTGACCCGCGCACGGCACCACGCCGCCGTAGCCACGGCAGCGCACGAGCTGCACGCGTTCGCCGTGGCGTGGCGTGACGATGCGTTACCCGCGAGCGTCGCGGCGATCCATGTTCGCGCGGCGGCCGATGCTCTGGCCGACTTGATCGGCATCGTGCAGGTAGACGACGTGCTCGACGCCGTGTTCCGTCGCTTCTGCGTCGGCAAGTAGGGGAAAGCGCCGATCCCCGTCAGGCCGTCGCCTGTGCTGCGCGTGCGAGCTGTGACAGCTCCGCCGCGCTGGCGCGGACGGCCCACGCCATTCCGCGCTCGTTGATGCCGGCATCGGCCATGCGCGCGCCGAGGAAGTACCCGCTCCGTTCCGGGAGCACGTACCGATCGACCGTGCGTGCTTCGTCGCTCATCCCGCCCGACAGGTAGCGCAGGCGAAGGCCCAGCCCTGCGCGATCGAGGTCCTCGAGTACGGCGCGACCGATGACAGCTTCGAGCTCGCGGACCCGCGCATACTGCCGGCGCCCGAAGCCGAAGTACTCCCAAGCGGCATGACCGGGGCTGATGACCTGCGACGCATGCACTGCCAACCCCTCGTTCACCAGCAGCTCACGCAACGATGCGCGCCGCCCCGTCTCCCAGTAGGAGTACTGGCCACCCGCCTCGTCGATCAGCTGACGCAGTTCGCTGCGACTCGTGGGCGACGTGTAGCGGATGGCATGAGCGATCTCGTGCGCGAGCCAGAGCGGAAGGAGCTCGGGGTCGAGCCCAAGCCCCTGGGTGTCGGGATTCGCGACGGAGGTGAAGTGCTCGAGGCAGGCGAAGGCAATGCCGCGACCATCGACGACGAGCTCTCCGGCATTCGCTGCGCCAACGCCGACCATGAGCACGACGTCAATGTCGACATCCTGCTCGAGGAGTCGGGCGCACTGCTGCTCTGCGCTCCGCGCGAAGGCCACGACGTCCGTGCGCTCGAGCATGTCCTGCAGGTCGGACCTGTTTGCAAGTGCGGTGGCACGCACGACGTCGGCAAAGTGGGGCCCGTCGGGATCGACGACGTAATTGTGCCAGTACGGCTCGAGCAACCGGCGGTGAGCGTTGTAGTAGCGCTGGTAGGCGGCGACGCGGTCGGTGCTTTCGAGAACGGCGAAGAAATCGGGCAGCAGGTTGATCAGCATTCGACCGGGAAGCGACCTGCGGGAGGGCGGCGGGCGACCGTCGGGCGACCGGAGCACCGGCAGCGGACGGTTGGACGCGGAATGATAGCCGCCACCAGTGACGTGAACAAGAGACTGGACGCACAGGGTGAGCACGGAGCGTGCGTAGTGATGAGACCGACGCGAATTGAAGCGTTCGCGAGGACGTGGCACGCTTCTTTCCTTTGATATCGACAGCGAACGGGAGCCACGAAGCGGGAGACACGGCAATGACCACGCTGCAACTGATCGAGCTGCGCTGTCCGATCTGCGATACGCGCTTCAAGTCCCAGCAGGTGATTTCGACGAACTCGTTCGGCGGAAAGCGCACGGACTTCCACGAGCGCGCGGCGGGTACGCAGCCGTTGCCGTTCCTCATTCACATGTGCAATCGCTGCGGGTATTCCGGAGCGGAGCGCGATTTCACCGACGATGCCGAAGTGAGTGCCGGCTTGCGTGAGCACGTCTGGAATGAACTTGCGCCGCAGCTGTCGACGACGGCGGTTTCGGGCTCGGACAAGTACGAAGCGGCGGCTAAGGTGGCGGAATGGCAAGGACTCGACGTACGCCACATCGCCGACCTGCTCCTGCGTGCTGCGTGGTGCTGCGTGGACGAGGCGGACAGCGAAGCTGAGCGATTCTTTCGGCGCAAGGCGGCGTGGAAGTTCGAAGAGGCGCTCGCGAGTTTCGACGGGGTCGCGCGCGAGGAGCGCGCGGTACTGACCTATCTCGTCGGCGAGCTCTGGCGCCGCGTTGGTGACGTGCGGCAGGCGGAGGACTGGTTCGGTCGGGTGGCCGGTGAGCTCAACGACCCGGCAACGCAGCAGTGGGTGCTCGATGCCGCACGGCAGCAGCGCGAATGTCCGCGCGAGTGGTTCGGCTGAGCTGACGGCAGGCCCGGTGTTTCATGTGCGTCGGGCGGGGGCGTGTGCCGGCGCTACCGCGTCCCGAACAGACGATCGCCGGCGTCACCGAGCCCAGGCAGGATGTAGCCCTGGTCGTTGAGTTCGCGATCGAGCGCTGCGCAGTACACGAGGACATCCGGATGCGCGCTCGCGAGACGCCGAAGGCCTTCGGGGGCGGCGACGAGACAGAGGAAGCGAATGCGTGTTGCGCCCGCCCGCTTGAGCGAGCCCACCGCCGCAGCGGCACTGCCGCCGGTTGCGAGCATGGGATCCAGCAGGAAGAAATCACGCTCTGCAGCGTCGCCCGGCACCTTGAAGTAGTAGTCCACGGGCTCGAGCGTATCGTGATCACGATACAGTCCGATGTGGCCCACACGCGCGGCCGGCACGAGTCGCGCGACGCCTTCTACCATGCCGAGTCCTGCGCGCAGGATGGGCACGAGCGTCAGCTTCTTGCCGCTCACGCGCTTGCCCGTCGTCCGCTCAAGCGGGGTCTCGACGGGCGTTGATTCCAGCGTGAGCTCGCTCGTGGCCTCGTACGCGATGAGCGTGGCTAGCTCGTCCACCAGTTCCTTGAAAATCTTCGTCGGCGTGGCGCGATCCCGCAGCAGTGACAGTTTGTGCTGCACGAGCGGGTGTGAAACGAGGCGAAGCGTCGGCAACGCGGGGGTGGTGTCCATGGGGCGGAAGCTAGTAACTTCGCGCGCATGAAAGAATACCAAGCGGTGATGCTTCGGCTGTCGCGGCATGCGCGTGACGATGAGGATGCGTTGACGGACTTGTTGAACGAGCGCAGCCGCGGGGGATGGACGCCAGCAATGCTCTCGCAGGACGAGCACCGGCTCACGCTGGTGTTCGAGCGTCCAGGCGACGGCGAAGGCTGAGGCGCAGGTCGCCCGCGCGCGTCGTCAGGTGTCGTTGTCGTCCTAAAAAGCCGTCATGCGCGTCACCTTGAGGGCGAGGACCCGCTCGTTACGCACGCCGGTGCGGGTATCCTGACGCTCGGTGTACACCAGATAGAGATCGCTCAGGGGACGATAGCGGAAGTTCACCCGCGCATTCACGACGAACGCGCGCGTCTGGGCGTTGTACTGCGTGTATGCGCTGCCGAAGAGGCGGGTGGACCACGCATACCGTGCCCGCACGCTCGCCAGGTCGGCGACGAAGTTCCCCGAGTCTCTCCGCACATCGTTCCGCTGCATGGAGCCTTCGAGGCTGAAGTTGTAGCGGGCGCGCCAGACAAGGTTGGCCGTCGCGGCCTTTCGACGTCCGTCGTAGAACCCTCCGGTGGTGGCACTCACGACTGCGGACAGGGTGCGTCCATCCCCGCTCTGGTACCGCACGGTGACGTCGTTCCACGCATACCGGCCAGCGGGGATCACCTGTCCCGGAAATATCGTGAATGGCACGTCCAGCCGGTCGAACTCGTCGGTGACCTCGACGCCGATCTCACCCTCCGGACGAAGGAACACATTGAGGCCCGCCTCGGCGGAACGCGTGACGAGCTGATTGGCGAGATCCGTGATGTAGTCCAGCTGGATGTAGGGGTTGACCTCCTGTGTGCCCGGGAGCGCGGGCCTGGCATGTACACCCGTGGTGGCGAAGAGCTGCTGCATACCCCGCCGGCGGAGAAAGCCAAGCCCGGGATCGAAGCGCTCCGAGACCCGCTTCCACATTGCTGACGTGTTCCAGAGCCGTCCGCGGTAGGCGAGCGACGTGCGTGCCGCGGAACCATCGGAGCTGTCACCCGCTGCGGCGCTCGCTGCGAGGTAGGCGTTGAGCACGAGGTTGGCGGTCGGCCGAAGGTTGGCATCGACACCGTAGCTCGTGTTGTCGTCTCCATTTCCGGACCGGCTCGACACCAGCACACCGGCGTCGGAATTCCCGAAGGACCTTCGTGCCCGCCCGACGGCGAAGTGCTCACCGGGCACGGTGTCCACGCGCCGCGTCTGCATGTCGAGCACACCGACTTCCCAACCGGCAATCCGCCCGGAAACTCGGCCGCCAGCGATGATCGGGACGGGCCGACCCTCCGGCGTGATGCCGATGCGTCGCGAGTTGAACAGGGTAAAATCGCGGAGGCCGGCTCCCATCCGATAGCCGCGCTCCTCGACATCACCGAACGTGAAGACGCCGGCGTTCTCGATGAAGAACTCGCGCCTTTCGGGAAAGAACCGCGAGAACCGAGTGAGATTCACCTGCTCCTGGTCGACCTCCACCTGTGAAAAATCCGTGTTGTACGTGAGGTCGAGCGTGAGCGCGGGCGTGACGCCGTATTTCAGATCCATGCCGGCATCGGCCTCCGACCCCCGCGCGGACGGGAGGACCTGTGCGCCGGTGGCGCTCGAGGCAACCGCATAGGGCTTCAACAACAGATTCCGCCCTTGACGCAGCCCCGCGAGCCCGGCAAGCGTCCCTGCCTTCGACATCCGATGCACGCGGTACTGTCGCTCGAGTGGCGACCAGTACGACGACTCGTTCACGCGACGGACTCGCCGCAGGAAGTTGATCCCCCAATCCTGCACCGGCCGCGTGCCGTCGAAACGCAGGGTACGGAGCGGGATCGCCATCTCGACGGTCCACGCCGAATCTCCGGCCGCGGTCCGGACGACGGCCGTCGTCACGTCGATCACGCCCTCCCATGCTTCGACGATCGTGCGCGAATCGTTGAACGTCTGCTCATCACGCACGGCCCCCTTCGGATTGACGATGAAGAGAAAGGAATTGCTCCGGTCGTAGTAGGTGTCGAGCGCGACGGCGAAGACGTCGCTGTTCGATGAGACGAAGTCGCGCTGGAGTCCGGCGGTGATCGCAAGTCCTGGCCGGGGATCGTAGTTGACGGCACCGACATAGATGTGATTGGAGTCGTACAGCACACGCACGACGGTCCGGTACAGCGCGCGGGCGCCCGTGGCGGGCAACTGCTGCACGAACTCCGTTGCCGAATCCGCGCGCGCCCACTCGGCGTCCTCGAGGTTTCCGTCGATGACAGGCGCGTGCAATGCGCGCACGGCGCTCATCGTCGGACGCGGTGCGCGCTCCGGATCGATCGGATACAGGCGCCCTGCTGGCACGGAGTCGAGCTGACGTGCGACATGCTGGGCCGACGGCGACGCCCCCGGTTGTGCAGCGACCAACGCAGGAACGAACATGACGACGATACGTACGGCGACAGCCGCGCGCCAAAACATCAAGCGGTGGGTGGACGGTGTCGCCATTCGCAGGGGTACGATCATCGGTGGGACGAGCAGGTGGAGGGCGGACCCCGCGGATCGCCGGCTCGACTAGATCAACGCACACCGGGCGCACATCGCTGGGCGCGCTCGCCAGCCGAGTACGGGGCGGGCGAGCACCACACCCGTAGCGATCATCCGGCGCGAACGGCAAGTTGCAACAGCCGTTCCGCAGCGGTGCTCATGCATGGACCGCCGCCGATCGCGCGCGACATGTCCCGAACGTCGACGAGGTAGCCCGTGCAGATCGAGTTCGCTGGTGCCGCTCGTGAAGTGACCGGCTCCTGCCACATCCTTCGGGTCGGGGGGCACACCGTGCTCCTCGATTGCGGAATGTTTCAGGGTCGACGCAGTGAAACGCGCGAGAAGAATGCCCGGCTACCCTGCCCGGTCGGCGAGATCGACGCGGTCGTGCTCTCGCATGCCCATATCGACCATTCGGGCCGGCTCCCCTTTCTCGCGCGGCACGGGTACCGTGGCCCCATTCATTGCACGTCCGCCACACGCGACCTCTCCGCCGTGATGCTCGCCGACTCGGCGCACATTCAGGAGAAGGACGCCGAGTTCCTGGCGCGGCGCAGGCAGGCAGCCGCCGAGCCGCTGTACGGAATGCGGGACGCCATCACCGCAGTCGAGAGCATGATCGGCCTGCCCTACGACAGCTGGTTCAACGTCGTGCCCGGGGTGCGTGCCTGCTTTTCCGACGCAGGGCACATCCTTGGATCGGCATCGGTGGTGCTCGAGTGCGAAGAGCGAGGGGTGACGAAGCGGATCGTCTTTTCCGGCGACGTCGGGCGCGATGGACTGCCGATCATTCGCGATCCACACCCGCCGGGCGGTGGGGCGGACGTCGTGCTTTTGGAGTCCACCTATGGCAACCGCGACCACGCGTCGATCGAGGGCGCTCGCGCGCAGCTCGCGCGCGTGGTCACGGACACGGCGGCGCGCGGGGGAAAGATCCTGGTGCCTGCCTTCTCGGTTGGGCGCACGCAGGAGCTCGTGTACGACCTCCACCTGCTGGCGAAGGAAGGAGCGATCCCGCAGATCCCGATCTACGTGGACAGTCCACTTGCGATCGACGTGA
Source organism: Gemmatimonadaceae bacterium (assembly GCA_031362845.1). Classification (GTDB taxonomy): domain Bacteria; phylum Gemmatimonadota; class Gemmatimonadetes; order Gemmatimonadales; family Gemmatimonadaceae; genus AG11. The sequence continues at coordinate 63,939 of JANLTI010000015.1, forward strand.
CGACGGTGTTCGCGATGCACCCGGAGATCTTCGACCAGACGGAGGATCTCGTGCGCAAGGTGAAGGACCTGTTCGCCTTCACCCAGGTCCACTACACACGCGACGCGAGCGAATCGAAGGCGCTCAACGCGCAGCACGGACCGATGATCGTCATCGCCGCATCGGGGATGGCAGAGGCAGGGCGGATCCTTCATCATCTCGCGCACGGGGCATCGGATCCGCGCACGACGATCCTCATCGTCGGCTTCCAGGCGGAGCACACACTGGGCCGGAGAATCGTGGAGCGTGCCCCGATGATTCGGGTATTCGGAGAAGAGATTCCACTCCGCGCGCGCGTGGAGGTGCTGAACGGCTACAGCGCGCACGGTGACCGGATGGAGCTTCAGCGATGGCTGGACACCGTTCGTGCGGGCAATGCCAACGGGGCAACACCGGTTGTGCATCTGGTGCATGGCGAACCGGACGCGCAGGACGCGTTCGCCGACCAGTTGCGCGGTGCGGGATACGCTTCGGTGAGCACGCCCATGCCGCGAACCACTGTCACGCTGTGACGAATCCCGCGTCACCCACCGTTGCATCGGGCGTGGGATCAATGGCCCGAGCGCGCATCGCCGAGGCAGCCGTGCGCTGCCTCGTGCGCGACGGGGTCACCGCGACGAGCATGGCATCGATCGCGAGCGAGGGCGGCGTGAGCAAGGCGCTGTTGCACTATCACTACGCCAGTCGGGCCGGGTTGCTGGCTGATGTCGTGACGCTCCTCGGCCAGCGCATCGTCTCGCGCGAGCGGGCGGCGATGGACACGGCGCGTGGGAGTGGTGCCGTGGATGCGCTTTGGAGCTGGCTCGCCGGCGAACTTTCGCGCGGCGAACTGCGTGCGCTGCTCGAGCTCGCCATGCAACACGAGGAGGAGATAGGCGCCGCCGCCGGCGTGGTGGGAGCGGCACGCCTGCGTGCGGCGTCGCAGTCGGTCGAGCAACTGTTCGCTGGTCTCGGCCTCACTCCACGGTTGCCTGCACCGCTGCTCGGACATGCGAGCGTCGCGTTCATGGATGGACTCGCGATCGCGGGAGCATCCGCTGGCGAGCCCCGCGCGAGCTTCGACCTCTTCTGGCTGGCGTTGCTGAGCATCGCGGAATGACGGCCGTACCTCCCCGACCGACCGCAGGCTAGCTTCCCTCCGATGCGCTCATCCCGCCCACCGCTCGTGCGTCTGGTGCTCATCGGGCTCGGACTCCTGCTCCTTGTGTGGGCAACCTCGCTCGGCGCGGTGCTCGTGTGGGAGCGCAATGACCAGGCGCGTCCGGTGTCCGCCATCGTGGTGCTGGGTGCCGCGCAGTACGTGGGACGTCCGTCACCAGTGTTACGCGCACGCCTCGACCACGCGATCACGCTGTTCAACCGCAAGCTCGCGCCATTGATGATCGTCACTGGCGGGACGGGCACGGGTGACACGACGAGCGAGGCGGCGGTCAGCCAGCGCTATGCGATCCGGCGGGGAGTACCGGCCGCGTCCATTCTGATGGAGAACGAGGGACGCACGACGAGCGAATCGATGGGTGGTGTTGCGGCAATCCTCCGGTCCCGGTCGCGCCGCGACGTGCTGCTGGTGAGCGATCCGTTTCACATGCTGCGGCTCACGATCCTGGCGCGTCGTCATGGGCTGGAGCCCTATGCGTCCCCGACACCGACCAGTCCGATCGCGGCAAGCCCGAGCGAGCGTTGGAAGTATGCCCTGAGCGAATCCGTCAAAGCTCCCCTAGCCTACATCTTCGAGAGGACCAGCCGGTGACCTTCCGCTATTTAGTAACTATTGGCGCATTACTGACCGTGGCGGCGGGGTTCCCCGACCGGGCAGCAGCGCAAGGCGTGCCGAAACTCCAGTACGAAAAGATCACCCTCCCGAACGGTCTCGAAGTGATCCTGCACGAGGATCACTCGACACCAATCGTCGTCGTCAATACCTGGTACAAGGTCGGATCGGGTGACGAGAAGCCGGGACGGACCGGATTCGCGCACCTGTTCGAGCATGTCATGTTCATGGGGTCGGAGAACGTTCCGGTCGGAGCGTTCGACAAATGGCTCGAAGCGGCCGGTGCCAACAACAATGGCTCGACGACAGAGGACCGGACGAACTATTACGAGTCACTGCCATCCAATGCGCTGCCGCTGGCGCTCTGGCTCGATGCCGACCGGATGGGTCGCCTGCTACCAGTGATGGACCAGGCGAAGCTCGATCTTCAGCGGGACGTCGTGAAGAACGAACGTCGCCAGCGAGTGGACAATGTGCCGTATGGCAAATGGCGCGAAACCGTGCTTGCGACACTGTATCCCGCGAATCATCCCTATCACTGGCCCGTGATCGGATCGCTGGCGGATCTCAGTGCCGCCTCGCTCGAGGACGTGAAGGAGTTCTTCCGGACGTATTACGCACCCAACAATGCGACGATGGTGATCGCGGGCGACTTCAACCGCGATTCGACGCTGACGTGGGTGAACCGGTACTTCGGAGCCATCCCCCGCGGTCCACAGATGCCTGCCCGCCCTGCTGTCCCGGTCGTGACGGTGCCGCGGGACACTTTTCTGGTGCTGGAGGACCGCGTGACGCTGGCCCGGTTGCACCAGACCTGGAAAGGTGAGCGCATCTATCACGAGAATGACGCGCCCCTCGACATCCTCGCCAGCGTGCTCGCGGGAGACAAGAACTCGCGTCTCTACAAGCGGCTCGTGTTCGACATGCAGGTCGCGCAGGACGTCAGCGCCTTCAACAACAGCACGAAGCTCGACGGCGATTTCAACATTCTCGTGACGCCCAAGCCCGGACAGACGCCGACCCGCATGGCAGAACTGGTGAAGGAAGAAGTGAGCCGAATCGTGGCGGACGGCATCACGCCCCGCGAGCTCGCTCGGGCGCTCAATACCCGTCGTGCTTCGTTCCTCGACCAGGTCGCATCCGTGCTCGGCAAGTCCGATCGGCTGGCGGAGTACAACTATTTCGCCGGCACGCCAGACTGGATCCAGCAGGACGCTGCCCGGTACGACCGAGTCACCGCGGCGGACGTCCAGCGTGTCGCTGCCCAATACCTCACCAAGCCCAAGGTGGTGCTCACCGTGGTTCCCCAGGGAAAGAAGGACCTCATGGTGGTGGGAGGGGCCGAGTGATGCGCTCACGCCACTTTACGCGCGCGGCACTGTCCGGCCTGACGACACTCGCTGCCTGCACGAGCGCGCCGGTGCTGACCACCACGACGCCGGTGCCCCCCATGCCGGTGGTGGCCGCACCGATCGACCTCACGAAACCGCCGACACTCGGCGCGGCGCCTGCGCTCAGGGTACCGGCGATCACGACGCGCCAGCTTCCGAACGGACTGAAGATCGTGATCGTCGAGCAGCATGAACTGCCGCTCGCGGACGTCCTGCTTCAGATCAGAAGCGGAGGCGAAGCTGACCCGCCGGGGCACAGCGGCACGGCTGCCCTTACGGCAGCGCTGCTGACCGAGGGAACGACCACGCGGTCGGCGCTGGAGATCGCTGACCAGGCGGCGTTTCTCGGCGTGCGCGTCGGCGCGGGCAGCGGGTGGGAACAATCCACCGTGTCGCTGCATGCGCCGACGGCCCAGCTCGACAGCGCGATGGCGCTGTTCGCGGACGTCGCGATGCGGCCGGCATTTCCCACCGCGGATCTCGAACGGGTGCGCAAGGTGCGCCTCACCGCGCTGCAACAGATTCGCGATCGTGGGCCGGCAATCGCGGACCGCGCATACGCGACCGCGCTGTATGGCGAGCAGCATCCCTACGGACGGCCGCTCACGGGAACGGAATCGTCGATCGCCACAATTTCACGCGGCGACCTGAAGTCGTTCTACGATACGCACTACGCGCCGAACAACGCGACACTGCTCGTTGTCGGCGACGTGAAGCCGGACGATGTGGAGCGCCGCGCGCAAGCGCTGTTCGGTGCGTGGGCACGCCGCGACGTACCAGCACCGACGACCGCGCCGGTGACGCGGCCGAACGCGACGACACTTGTACTCATCGATAAGCCGGGCGCGGCGCAGTCCTCGTTCCGGCTCGGTGGCATCGGCGTACCCCGCTCGACGCAGGACTATTTCGCACTGCAGGTGTTGAACACGATTCTCGGCGGGTCCTTCAGCAGCCGCCTCAACCAGAATCTGCGAGAGACGAAAGGGTACACGTACGGCGCGAATTCCGGCTTCGCGATGCGTCGCCAGGCGGGACCATTCACGGCAAGCGCCGAGATCGTGTCCGCCAAGTCCGACTCAGCGCTAATCGAGTTCCTGAAGGAACTGCGGGCGATTCGCGACACCGTACCGAGCGATGAACTGGCAAAAGCGAAGCGATACCTGCAGCTCAGCCTGCCCGAAGATTTCGAGACCACGGGGAGCATTGCGGGCCAGTTCCTTCCGCTCATCACGTACGGCATTCCGCTGGACTTCTACAACTCGGCCGTCCAGAGCATCGGGGCGGTGAGCCAGGCCGATGTCCAGCGGGTCGCCCGCCAGTACGTGGATCCGGACAAGCTCACGCTCGTGATCGTAGGCGACCGCAAGTCGATCGAGCCCGGGCTTCGCGCCCTCCGGCCGGGCGAGATCATCATCCGCGACGTGCGCGACGTGCTGGGTGCACCACCGACGCCATAAGGCACGATGGCATCACGCGCTGCAGGACACGACGAGCCTCGCTCGCCCGTGTCCTGCAGCGCGAGTCGTGGGCAGCGTTGCACCGCGCCGGCACCGCGCTGCCCGTTCCACCATGCGTGCTACCCGTGCAGATTTCGTCGATGGACATTCCGATCGAACGCTTCACCCTGCCCAACGGACTCACCGTCATCCTGTCCGAGGATCACACGGCTCCGTTGGTAGCCGTGAATCTGTGGTACCACGTCGGATCGGCGAATGAACGCCACGGCCGCACGGGGTTCGCGCACCTGTTCGAGCACATGCTGTTTCAGGGGTCGGCTGATGTCGGCGCGAACGAGCACTTCGAACTGGTGCAGCGTGCTGGCGGTACGCTGAACGGATCCACCTGGCTGGATCGCACCAATTATTTCGAGACGGTGCCATCGAACCAGCTCGAGCTCGCGCTCTGGCTGGAAGCGAACCGGATGGGGTGGTTGTTGCCGGCGATGACACAACAGAAGCTGGACACGCAGCGCGACGTCGTGCAGAACGAACGACGGTGGTCGATGGACAATCAGCCGTACGGCACGTGGTGGGAGCGCCTGCCCGCGCTCGCGTTCCCGGCGGATCATCCCTTTCATCATTCACTCATCGGTTCGATGAGTGATCTGGATGCCGCGAGCCTCGAGGACATCGCGCAGTTCTTCGCGACGTACTACACGCCGGACAACGCCGTGCTCTCGATTGCCGGCGACTTCGACGATGCCGAGGCGCGCACAATGGTCGAGCGGCATTTTTCGTCGATTCCGCGCGGGGCGGGAAGGCCGGCACTGCCCGACATGGTGGTGCCCTCGACCTATGGCGGTCCGGTGCGCGAGGTCGTGACTGATGACGTCATGCTTCCGCGTCTCTTTCTGGCCGCGCGCTCGCCAGTGTTCGGCAGCGATGCGTATTATGCCGCGAGCGTTGCCGCGGGGATCATCGGGATGAGGAAAGGAAGCCGGATGTATCGCGCACTCGTCCGCGACCAGCAACTGGCGGCGGAAGCACAGGCGTTCACCTACGACCTCGCCAAGGGAAGCGACCTCCTTGTCGTGGATGTGACGGCCCGTCCCGAGACGACGGTGGAACAGCTGGAAGCGGCCGTTCACGCCGAACTGGACGCCATCGTCGAGACGGGGGTGACCGCCGAGGAGGTCGCGCGAGTCGTGACGATGATCGAGACGGATCTCGTGGCGTCATTGCAGTCGGCCAGCGAGCGCGCGGACAAGCTCTCCATGTTCGCGACGTACTTCGGAGATCCCGGGCTCGTGAACGAACAGGCGGGCCGATACCGCGCCGTGAGGGCCGAACAGGTGAATGCATTCCTCCGGACGCGGCTCGTGCGCGCAAATCGCGCGACGCTGCTCTACGTGCCTCGAGAAGCCGACGCGGCGACGCCGGGAAACGAGCTGGCCATGGCGGAAGCACCGTGAGTGCGTCCATCGAGCGCGATGCGTCGGTGTCGACACCGGGGTCCGCCCCCGCCCCGCGTCCCATGCCCACGGCCTCGCGCAGCTACCGGTTTCCGCAGTTCGAGCGTGAGAGACTGGACAATGGCATGCAGCTCGTGGTGGCGCCGGTGACCAAGCTGCCGATCGCCACCGTCATCGTGATCGTGGAGGCGGGTGCGTCGGCGGAGCCGACGGGCAAGGAGGGAGTCGCGGCGCTCACGGCGCGCCTTCTTCCCGAAGGCGCCGGAGGTCTGGACGGCGCGGTGCTGGCCGAGCGGTTCGAGTGTCTCGGGGCGTCGGTGGAGTCGCATGCCGACTGGGATGTCGCCGCAGTTTCGCTCACCGCGCTCACGGCCCAGCTGCCCGCGGCGCTAGCCCTCGTGCGCGACCTGTTGCGTGCTCCCGCGTTTCCCGAGCGTGAGGTCGCGCGACTGAAGGAGGAACGACTCGCGGAGCTCCTGCAGCAGCGTGCCGAACCGCGCGGACTCGCCGATGAACAATTCGCCCGGGCGTTGTATGCCCCCGACGTTCGCTATGCCGCGCCTCCCGACGGTGACGCGGAGAGTGTTCGCGCATTGACGCGCGACGACGTGCGCGCTTTCTACGCCGCGCGGTACCGCCCCGCCGCGACGACACTGGTGATCGCGGGTGACGTGACGGTCACGGAGGCACGTACGCTCGCCGACACACTGTTCGGCGACTGGGTGGGCGAGTTGGCCGTGCCGGTCACGACAGCGGTGGACACCGCGCAGCGCGGACGACTGACGCGCATCGTCTCCAAGCTCGACGCCCCACAATCAGAGGTGCGCGTGGGCCACGTGGGCCTGCCACGCAGCGCACCCGACTACTTCGACGCGATGGTGATGAATGCGGTGCTCGGCGGTCTCTTCTCGTCGCGGATCAACCTGAACCTGCGTGAAGCGCACGGCTACACCTACGGGGCCTTCTCGGCGTTCGAGTGGCGACGGGGGTCGGGACCCTTCGTCGTGTCTACCGCCGTGAAAAGCGACGTGACGGGGGCAGCCGTTCGCGAGATTCTTGGCGAGATCGAGCGAATACGCCGTGACGAAATCGACGAGGAGGAGCTGACGCTTGCGACCAGCTATCTCGACGGTGTGTTTCCGATCCGCTACGAGACCACGGCGGCGATTGCGGCCGCGCTCGCGAATCTGGTGGTTCATTCGCTGCCCGACGATTACTACGACCGATACCGCGATCGCGTACGGGCCGTGACGACACACGGCGTCCTTCGCGCGGCGCAAGCGCATCTTCATCCCGATCGCATGCGCATCGTGGTCGTGGGAGATCCGTCCGTGATCGCGACGCCGCTTGGCGAAGCAGCAGGAATGACGCCCGACGTCGTGCTGCCTGAGCGACTGGAGAGGCCGGCATGACCAGGAAGCGCACCTCGCGCGTGGTGACGGCAGCGCAGGTGGCGGCGCGCACACCGGGAGCGACGCCGGAGGCGCAACTCGCGTCGACGGAGGTGCACGCGGGCAAGGTGTTCAGGCTCGACCGCGACCGCGTGCGCTTTCCCGATGGGTCCGAAGCCGAGATGGACATCATCCGTCACTCGGGAGCCTCGGCGATCGTTCCGTTCATGAGCGATCCGGAGGGCGATGACCCGCAGCTGCTCCTGCTCAGACAGTTCCGGTACGCGGCAGGCGGATACATCTATGAGGTGCCAGCCGGCCGGCTGGATGCAGACGAGTCTCCGGCCGATTGTGCGGTCCGAGAACTGAAGGAAGAGACCGGGTGTACGGCGGCCGTCATGGCTCCGCTGTTCACCATGTTCACGACCCCCGGCTTCACGGATGAAAAGATTCACGTCTTCATGGCGACCGGGCTGTCGCACGGCGCGGCTGCCCGGGAGGCGGACGAGTTCGTGGACGTGGTCATCATGTCGCTCGCCGAGGCACTCGAACTGATTCGGATCGGGGAGATCATGGACGCGAAGACCGCGCTTTCCATTCTCTACGTCGCGGGATTCAAGACGGGGAGTTAGCGAGCTCTTCAGTTAGGCGGGGCTCCAAATTCGACGAGCGGTGTAGTGAACTGGCGACAACCTCCGTGCCTCCGATTGTGTCCAAAGTGGACACTCACCGGGGGCATTTTCACGTTCTGTGCTAAAAACAGGACGCTTCGAGCGGCCTCGTGGGCCAGCAGGCAAATGTTATAAAATGTTGTAACGTAAGGGTTTATATCGCACCGACCGCGTGGTGCTGGCGGGCACGGACCCTGCCTTTGAAGGGGCCAGAGAGAGAGCCACGGAGCGCTGCATCGAAACTGCATCGTCGAAGCGTGTCCCTTACGCAGGCACTGGGGGTGGAGATCATGGCTGACATCGCAATGAAGCGGAGTGCCCAGACGGGGCCGTCAATCCGCGAACAGCTTCGCGCGATGGACGATGCGGAAGTCGTCACGTCGTTTCTGGGAGGGGAGGAGCGCGCCTTTCAGGAGCTCGTGGAGCGCTATCAGACTCGCCTGCTGAACTTCATCTATCGAACGATCGGTGATCGGGAAAAGGCGGAAGACCTGGTTCAGGAAGTCTTCATCCGGGTATACCGCCACCTGCATCGCTTCGACCGCTCGAAGAAGTTCTCGACGTGGGCGTACACCATCGCGTCGAACCTGGCGAAGAACGAGCTGCGCAACCGGTCGCGCAACCCGCTCGTGCTCTTCCAGACGATCAAGGGCAACTGGGACGACGACGACCGCCCGTTGCAGTTCGAGGATACCACGGCGCGGCCTGACGACCTCTACCGCAAGCGTCACTTGCGTGAGCTGGTGGCCGAAACGGTGGCAAAGTTGCCGGAGCACCATCGCCAGGTGTTCGTCCTGCGCGAGCTCGAGGGCAAGTCGTACGAGGAGATCGCGGAGATCACGGACTGCAACCTGGGCACGGTGAAGTCGCGGCTCAACCGAGCGCGCAACGCATTCGCCGAAATCATCGAGCCGTGGGTGGACTGACGTCTGGTTGAGTGATGTCGGAGTGGAGCGCGGGAAGGCGCTTCCCGGGAAATCGACAGCGCGCGCCCGGCTATTCGCCAGGCGCGCGCTGTCGTCACGACGGCATGCTCTCCCAGCCGAGCCGTCCTGTTTCCGGGGAACAGGTTCACCGTGCGCGGGTACGGAAGGGGCGTCGATTCGCGTGTCACGCCTCCTCCACACCCACCCCATACGCCTCATGAATTGTCGGGCATTCCGTAGCAAGCACGACGCTTACCTCGACGACACCCTGAGTGGCGTCGAACTGGATGCGATGGCACTTCATCGCAACCTCTGTGAGCCGTGCGCGCGTCTGGATACCCGAGTGCGCCGCGCATTACTGGTGGCGCACAATCTCCCGACCATTCAGCCGTCGGCGCGATTCTCGGAACGACTGCAGCGCCGCCTCGCGCAGGAACGAGTCCTGATCTCTGCGGCCCGCGCCACGCGCGCCGCCCGAGCGGATGAGTGGTGGCGTCCGCTGTCCGTGGGTGCGTATACGGCGATGGCGGCGGGAATCCTCGCCGCCGCCGGCCTCGTCGCGGCGCTCACCGAAGGTACGGGTGAGCGGGACACGATTCGTCTCGCTCCGGTCGTTGCATCCCTGCCCGAAGCCGAGCCGTCCACGCTGGCGACGCCTGCGATGGTGGCCTCGATGCCGATCGGCATGACTGTCTGGCCGGCGCTCTACGTCGCGCAGCAGGCGCCATGGCAGTTCGCCAGCGACGTGCAGAGGTAAATCGCACGCACGAGCAGGTGCTGAGGGGAACGAGGGGGCGCACCAACATTACCGGTGCGCCCTTCATCATTTCCAGCCTCCTGTCCACTGCTCTCCCTGTCGTCCTATATTGCGTTCATGGCGTCCGCTGGGGAGAAAGCACTACATGCCGCGCTGAAAAGCGGGACGTTCGATCGAGTCTACCTCTTTCACGGAGAGGACGACTATCTGAAGGATGCGAGAACGCGAGCACTGGTGGCGGCGGCCGTGGATCCCGCGACGCGCGACTTCAATCTCGAGTTGCGGCGCGGGACTGACCTGGACGCCGAGACGCTCGACTCCCTGCTGAGCACACCGCCGTTGCTGGCCGAGCGTCGCGTCGTCGTCGTGCGGGATGCGGAGAAGCTCAAGAAGGACGCGCGCGCCGTGCTCACGCGGTATCTCGAACGCCCTGCCGCGGACACCGTGCTCATTCTCGTGCTGTCGGCGGGCACGAAGGTGGACAAGGTGCTCGCCGAACGCAGCTTGGCGGTTGAATTCGCACCGCTCACCGGCGAGCGACTGCCGAAATGGGTGCGGCACCACGCAGAGCAGAGCCTGGGCCGATCCATAACTGACGATGCGGTAGCGCTTCTCGTCGAGGCGGTGGGTGCCGACCTGTCCCAATTGGCCGTCGAGCTCGAGAAGCTCGCGAGCTACACGGCCGAAGGTATCGACGAGGCGGCGGTGACCGCAGTCGTCGGTGTCCATCGTGGCGCGTCGGTGGGCGCACTTCTGGACGCAGTCGGGGCGAAACGGGCGATCGATGCGACGATCCTCATCGCGCCGGTACTGCAGCAGCCGAAAACGACTGCGGTGTCGATCGTGATGAATCTCACGACGCAAACGTTGGCGATGGCGTATGGTGCAGCGCTGCGGGCGCGCGGAATACCGTCGCGGGCCCTGGCCGGCGAGTACATGACCTTGCTGCGGGAGAGCGGCGCGTTTCCCGGACGCCCGTGGGGAGAGGCGGTGACGGCGTGGGCACGGAACACGGACATGTGGACCGTGTCCGAGCTGGATGCAGCGCTGTCGGCGCTGCTCTTCGCCGATGCGTCGCTCAAGGAAACGCGGCTCTCGTCGGACGAGCAGCTGCTGACCTCTCTCGTCCTCACTCTCTGCAGCACGGGCTGGTCGCGCCGCGCTGCCTGACGCCGCCAACATTCTGGAGCTGTCGATGCGTCGCATTCTGATCATCATCACCAGCGCTGCCCTCGTCACGCCAGCCAGTCCAGCGCGAGGGCAGGCCGTCACCGCAGCCGATTCCATGGTGCGCCTGACGACGTCACGGCCGCGGCCGGCGACCGATTCGATATTTCGCCGGGCTCGGCGCGCTGTGGCCGATGGAAACGGCGTCGCAGGGCGAGCGCTCGTCGATTCCCTGCAACGTGCCGCGGATCCGGCGTCGCCGGCGTACGGCGACGCGCTCTACTGGCATGGTGCGCTCGCGCCAACGGCTGCCGAGGCGGAGCGCGATTACCGGCGGGTGATCGTGGAGTATCCGCTCGCCTACTACGCCGAGGATGCGTTGCTGGCGATCGCGGAGCTGGAGCAAGCGCGCGGTGACCGGGCCGGAGCACTGGCGCACCTTCAACGGTACGTGAAGGAGTATCCGTCCAGCGCCGGGCGCGGCGTAGCGGCACTCGGCGCCGCGCGGCTCGCGTTCGAGCAGCGTGATGCGACGCTCGGCTGTTCGATGATCGCCGTCGCGCGTGGCGCCGTCGCGGTAGCGGATCTCGAGTTGCGGAATCAGGTGGAGTATTACGGACGGCAGTGCACGGCGCCGGCTGGTACGGCCACCGCACCGGCGACGCGAGCGGCGCCGGTGACGGCGACGCCGGCGAACGTGCCGCCGGTCAGTGCACCAGCAGCGACTGCATCAGTGGCGGGCGCACCTCCGGCGAACGTGCCGCCGGTCAATGTCACGCGCAGTCAACCAGCGCCGGTGGCCGCTCCTGCACCAGCGCGGCCGACCACGCCGCGACCGGTGGCACCGCAGGCCGAGCGGAGCCGGCGCATGTATACGATCCAGCTCGCGGCGTACGACACGAGGCCGCCGGCGGAACAGCTCGTCCGCAGACTGGCGCAACGCAGCGTGAAGGCGCGGGTCAGCGGGACGACGAAACCGTTTCGTGTCCGCCTCGATTACTATCGCACACGTCAGGAGGCATCGGCCGCCGTGGCGGGGCTCAAGGCGCGCGGCATCATCGGGTTCGTGACCGAGGAAGTACCGCCCGTGGACGTGCGGACCCCGTGAGCGTGCCGGCGCCGACGCCGCTCATGCAGCAGTATCGGGAGATCAAGGCGAGGCATCAGAGCGCCATCCTGTTCTTCCGGATGGGCGATTTCTACGAGATGTTCTACGAGGATGCCGAGACGGCTGCGCGCGTGCTGGGGCTGACCCTGACCGCTCGCCATAACGGCGGAGCGGCCGACGTGCCGCTCGCCGGCGTGCCGGTGAAGGCAGGCCCGGAGTATCTGCGCCGACTCGTGCAGCATGGGTATCGCGTGGCGATCTGCGAGCAGATGGAGGATCCGAAGCTCGCGAAGGGCATCGTTCGCCGCGAGGTGGTGGAGACCGTCACGCCCGGAGTGGCGTTCGCCGACGACCTGCTCGAGGGAGGGCGTAACAACTTCGTCGTGGCAGTGGTGCCGCCGGTGCTGCGAGGGAAGGATGCGGGGGTGGTCGGGGTCGCTGCCGCGGACGTCTCCACAGGCGAGTTGCGCCTATGCAGCGTGGCCGTGCGCGAGCTCGACGCACTGCTCGCGCGACTCAGCCCACGTGAGTTACTGCTGCCACGCGGCAGCGCCGCCCTGCCGCACATCGCCGCACTGGACGGCGTGCTGGTGACGGAACGTGAGCCGTGGGAATTCGACGAACCGATGGGGCGCGAGGATCTCGCGAAACAGTTCGACGTGCGGGGACTGGACGGGCTCGGGATCGGCACGGACGACGGATCGGTGATCGGCGCAGCGGGCGCGCTGCTGCGTTACCTGAAGGAGATGCAGCCGACGGGCGTACCGCACCTGGCGCGTCCGATCATCGAGCGCACCGGCAGCGCCATGCCGCTGGACGACATGACGCGCCGCAATCTGGAGCTCGTGGAATCGTTGCGTGGAGCCGACACAAGCGGAACGCTGCTGGCGGTGCTCGATCGCACGGTCACGCCGATGGGCGGCCGGCTGCTGCGGCAGTGGCTGCTGGCGCCGCTCGTGAGTCGGGTCGCCATCGAGGCACGGCTCGATGCCGTCGATGCGCTCGTGCGTGATGCCAGCGCACGGGACGCACTGCGGAGCGCGCTCGCGGGTGTGCGCGACGTCGAGCGACTTGGTGGCAAGACGTCGTCGGGACGCGCCACACCACGCGAGCTGGCCGCGCTGGGCAGCTCGCTGGCGCAACTGCCGGCCGTCGAACGTGCGGCGACGCGAGTGCAGGGCGCTGGGGCAATCGGTCCGCTCCTGGAGCGCTGGGACGCCTGCGCGGAGGTTGCCACGGCGGTGCTCGGCACGCTCGTCGAGCGACCCCCGCTGCAGCTGGGAGACGACGCGACGATCGCCGATGGGGTCGACGAGGAGCTGGACGCGCTGCGCGCGCTCCGCGACGGGGGAAAGGACGCGATCGCGGCCATTCAGGCGGAGGAGCGGGCGCGCACCGGCATCCCGTCGCTCAAGGTCGGCTTCAACAAGGTGTTCGGGTACTTCATCGAAGTCACCAACGCCAACCGCGATCTCGTGCCATCAGACTATCAACGGCGACAGACGCTTACGGGGGCCGAGCGATTCGTGACGCCGGCGCTCAAGGAATACGAAGAGAAAGTGTTATCGGCCGCGGAGCGCATCGAAGCGCGCGAGCGCACGCTGTTCGACGCGTTACGACAGACTGCCGGCCGGGCCATCTCGCGCATGCAATGCGCAGCGCGCATCGTCGCGGAACTCGACGTGCTCGCAGCGCTCGCCGACGTCGCAGCGCGAGAAGGCTATGCCCGGCCTGTGCTGACGGACGGATTCGACCTCGACATCGTGGCGGGGCGACACCCGGTCGTGGAGCGCATGATGCCGCGCGACAAGTTCATCCCCAACGACGTGCGACTGGCAAACGATGCCCGCGTGGTCATCCTCACAGGGCCGAACATGGCGGGGAAGAGCACGATCCTGCGTCAGGTGGGTCTCATCGTCCTGATGGCACAGGTGGGTAGCTTCGTGCCCGCAGCGGCGGCGACGATCGGCGTATGCGATCGCGTCTTCACGCGCGTAGGTGCCAGCGACAACCTCGTGCGTGGCCAATCGACCTTCATGGTGGAGATGGCGGAGACGAGCGCCATCCTGCACACCGCGACCGCGCGCAGCCTGGTGCTGCTGGACGAGATCGGCCGCGGGACCAGCACATACGATGGGGTGTCGATCGCGTGGTCCGTGAGCGAACACCTCCACGACCGCGTGGGGTGCAAGACGATCTTCGCCACCCACTACCACGAGCTGGTGCAGTTGGCGGATGAATTAGTAGCGGTCAGGAACTATAATGTCGGGGTCCGCGAGATCGGGGACCAGATTCTATTCCTCTACCGGATGCAGCCGGGTGGTGCCGATCGATCGTACGGCATCGAGGTGGGGCGATTGGCCGGTCTGCCGGCCTCAGTGATCACACGGGCGCGCGAGGTGCTCACCCTGCTGGAGGGTGAAGCGGAGCACCTCGTGCCAGCGCTCGCACCCGCGGCGACGCGACGTCGGATGTCATCGGCGGCGGCGTCTCCCGGTGACCAGCTCGCCCTGTTCGGCGGTGCGCCACACGAGGTCATCCTGGCACTGCGACAGCTCGACACCGACACGCTCACGCCACTCGTGGCGCTCCAGGCGCTGGCAGACTTCGTGGAGCGCGCACGCACGTGAGACGGATATCGGACGCGATGGGACGGATGCGCGGGCTCGGAGTGAAGGACTACATTGGTGGCATGCCGCACTGGATCCGTCGTCGCCGATATGCCGTTGTCCTGTCGCTCGTGCTCGGCGGTGGCGCGTGCGACGATCACGGGACCTCGCAGAAAGTCGCCCAAGCCTTTCAGGCCGGCGCGCGCTCACCGGACGAAGTGCCGACCATGCTCAATACCGAACTGCCGTTCCGGTATCCGGCCGCACTGTATGCGCGGAAGGTGCAGGGTAACGTGACGCTCAGGCTGCGGATCGACCGCGACGGGCAGGTGAATACCGATTCGACGAGGATCGAGGAATCGAGCGGCTATGCCGCGCTCGACTCCGCGGCGGTGCGCGGGTCACAGGAACTGCACTTCGTTCCGGCCAAGCTCCGCGGTGAGCCGATGCCGGTGACGATCCTGTTCCCCGTGTACTTCCGCCATCCCGACGCGCACGCGCTACCGGGCGACACGATCCTGAAACGTGATCCACCCACGACCGGGAGCGGCGAGTGAAGGAACCCGCGACACTCAGTCCATCGGCCGCGCCTGCGATGAGCGCCATGCGGAACGCTCGGCCATACGAGAGCGTGCTCGAGACGATCGGGTGGACGCCGATGATCAGGCTGACGCGTGTCACGCGCGGCCTGCGCACGCCGGTCTATGGCAAGGCCGAGTTCTTCAATCCGGGTGGATCGGTGAAGGACCGCATCGGGCTGCCGATCATCGAGCGCGCGGAGCGTGAGGGCAGGCTCAAGCCGGGCGGGACGATCGTGGAGGGCACGAGCGGCAACACCGGGGTGGGGCTCGCCATCGCCGCGGCGCTCAAGGGTTACAAGTGCATCTTCACGATGCCGGACAAGATGTCGCAGGAGAAGGTGCGATTGCTGAAGGCGTTCGGTGCCGAGGTGATCGTCACGCCCACCGCGGTCGCACCGGATCATCCGGACAATTACGTGATGATGGCGAAGCGGATCGCGGAGGAGACGCCGAACTCGATTCTCGCGAACCAGTTCTACAACGATGCGAATCCCGAGGCGCATTACGCGACAACGGGTCCCGAGCTCTGGGAGCAATCGGAAGGGCGGATCACGCACTTCGTCGCCGCTGCGGGAACAGGTGGGACGATCACCGGCGTGGGCCGATACCTCAAAGAGCAGAATCCGAAAATCCAGATCATCGCGGGCGATCCGCAGGGCTCGATCCTCGCCGAATTGTGGCGCAGCAAGGGAGCGAACAAGATCGACGGCGCACCGTACAAGGTGGAAGGCATCGGACAGGACAAGCTCCCGGGCACACTCGACCTCGCGCTCGTGGACGACTTCCGCACGGTGAGTGACCGCGACTCGTTCGCGATGGCGCGGCGCCTCACACGCGAAGAAGGACTGTTCGTGGGCGGATCGGCGGGGCTGATCGCGCATCTCGCGCTGCAGGTCGCACGCGAGATCGACGATCCCGACGCATTCGTCGTGACCTTTCTCTGTGATACGGGAGAGCGCTACCTGTCCAAGCTCTTCAACGACGAATGGATGCGCGAGAACCAGCTGCTCGAGCCGGACCGCGTGACATTGGGCGATCTGCTCGACCACAAGGGAGATGGTGCGCCGGCGACGCTCGTCAGCGCGGCGCCGGGCCAGCTCGTGCGGCAGGCGCTTGGGCTGATGCGACTGCACGATGTGTCACAGCTTCCGGTGCTCGACGGGGGTGAATGCGTGGGCAGCGTCACGGAGTACGCGCTGACCCAGCGCGGTCTGGAGAGCTCGCGGTTTCTCGACGCGGTGGTGGGCGAGGTGATGGACGAGGCATTTCCGGTAGTCGATGCGGCTCAGCACGTCGAGTCGGTCCAGAAGCTGCTATCGAAAGCGACGCCAGCCGTCCTGGTGCGTGCCGCGGGTTCGATTGAAGGGATCGTCACGCGGAGCGATATGCTGGCGTACCTCATGGCGCGGTGAACGCGCTGGGCGCATTCACCGCGCGTGAGACGTGAATCGTGAATGGTGAGAGGTAGCTCCTCACGCCGTCACGAATCACTGCTCACCATTCACGATTCACGTTTTCCTGGTCTTCATGCGCATCACCGTACTCATGGGCGGCACCTCATCCGAGCGTGACGTCTCGCTCGCTTCCGGGCTGCGCATTGCCGAAGCGCTTCGCACGCGCGGTCACACCGTGCATACCGTGGATACGGCGAAGGGGCCGGTCAGCGAGCAGCAGGAGCGGCAGATGCTCGCCGATGGGGTGGTGAAGGCCACGCCGCCGACACCTGATGAACTGGCGCGGATGAAGGCGGAGTCGGTCACGGACACGGCGGCTCGGCTGCCCAAGCGCGCGGACTGCGATGTCGCCTTCCTCGCCTTGCACGGGGGAAGCGGCGAGGACGGGACGATCCAGGCGCTCCTCGACCTGGCCGGCGTGCCGTATACCGGCAGCGGTCACCTGGCCAGCGCGCTCGCGATGGACAAGGATCTGTCCAAGCACCTGCTGCGCGCACACGGCGTGCACACCGCCGACTGGATCATGGCGTTCGATCCCGACGCGCCACCGACCACGGGCGATGTGGAGCGGGCGCTGGGCTGGCCGGTGATCGTGAAGCCGTCGAAGCAGGGATCCACGGTCGGCCTCTCGATCGTGAAGCTGCCGGCGGAGTTGCATCCGGCAATCGCCGAAGCGTTCAAGCACGACGACGAGGTGATGATCGAACGGTTCATCGCCGGCCGCGAGTTGAGCGCGCCGGTGATCGGTGGCGAGGCGCTGCCGGTGGGAGAGATCATTCCCAAGCACGAGATCTACGATTACGAGTGCAAGTACACGCCCGGCATGGCGGAAGAGATCTTTCCCGCGCCGCTCACGCCGGCCGAGACGGCCGAGGTGCAGTCGCAGGCGCAACGCGCCTTCGCGGCGCTCAAGCTCAGTGGCTGTGCGCGCATCGATTTTCGCATGACGGCGACGGGCGAGTTCTACTGCCTGGAGGCGAACACGCTGCCGGGCATGACGGCCACAAGTCTCGTGCCTCAGGGTGCGGCGGCCGCAGGCATCAGCTTTGCCGATCTGTGCGAGCGGATCGCCCGTCTGGCCGTCGACCCCCCCAAGCCGGGCGGCGGCAACCGGCGCTGACGCGGTGCCGAGGCGGGCTGGAGGCACGGCCGAGCGGAACTGGCAACGCGTGAGATGATTGGTACGTTGATAGGATGGCGGCTCCGCCCAGCGCCGGCGTAACGTTCAGCAGCGGCAACATCGCTGCACAGCAGCCCGGTCTCATGGCCAACCCGACGCACTACCTCGAGCAGGATACGCCGCGGATGACGCGGGCGGTGCAGGCGCTGATCGCGCTGAACGTGGCGATCCTGTTCGTGCAGTGGACCCTCGTGAGCGACGCCGATGTATTCGCCGCGCTCGGGTTTCGCGATGCGAGCCTGCCGCGCACGCTGTGGACGGCGCTGAGCTACATGTTCGCGCACTACGGTTTCTGGCACCTGGCCGTCAACATGTTCGCGCTGCTCACGTTCGGCCCACGGCTCGAGTCGATGATGGGCACGCGGGCGTTTGCCCTGTACTTCCTCTGGTGTGGTCTGGGTGGGGCGGTGGCGCATCTCCTGTTCGTGCGGACGGGCGTGCTGGTGGGGGCGTCGGCCGCCGTACTCGGCGTGATGTTCGGCTATGCGCAGCACTGGCCGGACGACGAGATCGCGCTGCTCGGTGTGGTGCCCGTCCGGGCCTGGACCATGGTGATGGTGCTCGGCGTCGCCAACCTGGCGATCGGCATGACGGCGGCGGCGGAATTGGGCGGGGACCGCACGCTGTATCTCGCGCACCTCGGTGGCATCGCGTTCGGGTGGCTCTACCTTCGCACCCCGCCGGCAGCGAGCATCGAGCGCTTGCGGCAGCGAATCTCTCCGGCGCCCGACCATCAGGACGATTCGCCACCGCGCGCGATTCCACGCACGCTGCCCCGCCAGCGGACCCAGCGTGATGAGGTGGACGAGATCGTCGCGCAGAGCAAGGCGATGGTGGCGCAGCAGCATCCTGTTGCGCGCGCGGTCGTGACACCGGTGCGCACGTCTGGCGAGATGCGACTCGCAGAACTGGACCGCGTGCTCGACAAGATCTCCATCGGCGGGCTCGAGAGCCTTTCGCTGGATGAGCGCGCGCTGCTGGACGCGATGGCGAAGCGTCTGCGCGGCGAGGGCTAGGCGGGAGAAAAAAAGAGCCCCCCGGACTTGCCGGGGGGCAGTACCGCCAGGCCGTTCTCCCGGCGGCATCGGCCGGCCCAGAGGGGACCGGCGCTGACCAAACATACGAGGCATTCCCCGTGCCGCGCCAGAGCGGAGTGGCGGCCGCGTTGCCCGGGGTGGCGGCACCGGTGCATTCTTCGCCCATGCCAAGACCCGACCTGCTCGAGACCTTTCCCAACCCGTATCCGGGACGCAAGTACCTGATCGCGATGGAGTGCCCGGAATTCACGTCGCTTTGCCCGCTGGGCGGAATCGAGACCGACGCCGCGGAGCTGAAGCAACTGGAAGGTGGCGCCCCGGACTTCGCGACGATGCACATCAACTACGTGCCGGGCGAGGTGTGCGTCGAGCTGAAGAGCCTCAAGCTCTATCTCTGGAGCTTTCGCAACGACGGCATCTTCTACGAGCGGGCGGTGAATCGGATCCTCGACGATCTTGCCGGCGCCGTGAAGCCTGCCTGGATGGAAGTGGTGGGCGACTTCAACATCCGCGGCGGGATCAAGAGCGTGATCACCGCGCACGTGGGGCGGCGGACGACCGGCTGAAACGACACATGCTCGTCGTCTCTCGCAGCATGAGAGACGACGAGCATGTGTGAGGCCGTCAGGCCATGCGGATCAGTTGAAGGTGTAACGCAGTCCGAGCTGGAGGCGGTAGACATCCGTGATCCCAGCCGTCTTCTCGAAGGTCGACGACTGGAGATTCTGCCCGATGTTGCGCAGGCGGTACAGCGCCGCACCGTTCGCGCTCGCACCGCGCGCGATCAGTGGCTGCGTGCTGACGAGACGCTTGCCAGTGCCCCACTTGTTGTTGAGCAGGTTGCCGACGTTGAGCACGTCCAGGCGGATCTGCAGGCCATTGCGCTTCCCGGCAACGTCCTGAAAGATCTCCTGGGTAGCGCTCAAGTCGGCGCGGAAGAGCATCGGCAGGAAGACTGCCCCGCGCTCGGCATACAGGCCGCGATGCGAGCGGAGGTATTCATCCTGGTTGATGTACGCTTCCCACGCCGCCGTCTGTTCAGCAACAGTGAAGGTGCGGCCGGCTGCCGTATACTGCTCGAAGTTCATTTCGGACTGGTCGCGCGGGATATAGATCAGGTCGTTCGCATTCCCGCCGTCGTTGTTGAGGTCGCCGCTGAACGTGTAGCTGATGTTGCCGATTGTTCGCTTTTCCGCGAACAGCGAGATCGACGTCGCGCCAAAGTCGAAGTACTGCTGACGATAGGACAGGGCAAGGAAGGCGCGATGTCCCGGCGAGTTGCTCGAGTAGCCGACGCCAGGGTTGTTGGGATCGTTCGATATCTGATTGCTCGCCCAGGAACCGAAGGCGATGGATCCGGGATCGACGGTGTTCCGGGCCACGCCGTAGCTGTAGGCTGCCTTGGCGAAGAAGCCGTTGCTGAACCCCTTTTCCAGCGAGCCAGCGGCGTTGTAGGAGTAGCCCTCGCTCTGGTTCTTCAGCACGATTGCGTTGGCGATCTTGGCGTTGATCCGGTTCGTCGTGGTCCAGCGCGCGCGCGTATCGGCGCCGGTGAAGCGAGTCTGCGGATCGGACAGATTGGCGTTGATGTAGTACGTGCCGTTCACGTCCTTGCTGTACAGGAACTCCGCGGTTCCGACGATGCCGTACGGCAGGCGCTGGTCGACTGCGACGTTCGACCGCCAGATCTGGGGGAATCGATAATCCGGATTCGTGAACGCGAGCTCGTACGTTGGCGCCGGTGCGCCGGTGACGTTCGTGGGCTTGTAAAAATCCGGATTGGGATTGAATGGCCGCGAGGTCAATGGCGCTGCCGGCGTGCCGACGAGATCGGTGAAGCCGGTGAGGACGCCATTGGCACCCACCTGATTCGAGATCCAGACATACGCCGGGCTACCAGTGAACACTCCGGTGCCGCCACGCACCTGGGTGGAGCGATCGCCCTTCACGTCCCAGTTGATGCCGAGGCGCGGTGAGAAGAGGACGTTGGCATCCGGCATCCTGGAGGTGGAATACTTGACTGCCGCGCCAGTCTCGTCCTTGAAGGTGAATCCGTCGACTTCCGTGTTGGCGAGCGCCGTGTTCTTGAACTTCGGCACGTCGAACCGGAGCCCCAGGGTGAGCTTGAGGTTGTCGGTCGCACGCCATTCGTCCTGCGCATAGGCACCGGCGTAGAGCACGTCCAGCGGCTGGATCGGCTTTTCCTGGCCGGGGATGTTGTTGTACCGCACCTGGAAGCGGTTGAGGTTCACCGGCGACGTGGTGCGGTTCGGGTTCGCGAGAAAGCCGTTCGCGTCCGTGTAGAAATCGGTGAGCGAATTGTACACGTACACGCTCTGGGCGCCGGGGAAGAACACATTCTCCGACCGGTACCGCTGCGCGGTGGCGCCGAAGGTCAGGTCATGCTTCGTGGTGAAGATCGTGAAGTTGTTCTGCAGCTGCGCCGTGTTGTAGCGAAGCTCGTTGTTGGGCGTGAACGGCTCGTACCCGATGGAGGTGTACGTGCTGCCATTCTGGAGGATGTCGACGAGGGGAAAGAAGGCACCCCGCGGCTCGCGGCTCTCGTCGTTGGTGGTGTACCCGACGATGAGGTTGTTGGCCATGTTCGAACCGACCTGCGAGTTCCACTCGCCGACGAGCGAGCGGATGTTCTCCAGAATGGAATAGTTCGAGTTGAGGAAGCTGATCGAATTGAGGTTGGTGCGACGATTGCCGAAGCCGAGCGAATTCGAGTTGGACTCGAGGACGTCAGTCTTGGAATCCAGCGAGATGTAGCGGAGGCTCAGCTTGTTACGATCGTTCGCGTTGAAGTCGAGCCGGGTGATGAGACGCCGCGACGGCGTTTCATTGCTGTAGCCCGTGAACGGACCGGTTTCGTAGGCGAAGTTGGTGGCCAGGAAGCTGCTGAGCGCCGTCAGGTCCGACTCGAGCACGCGCGTCGTGTTGCCGGCGACCGGCTCGCCGCCCTTGTTCGCGAGGAAATCGGTGCCGGGTTCCGTGAGGCCGTCGTTCTCGAAATTGGCGAAGAAGAACAGCTTGTTCTTCAGGATGGGCCCGCCGATGCGGGCGCCGATCTGGTTGAACTTGAACTTGCCGGCATTGAACGGCACGCCGCCGGCACGCTTTCCGGCGAAGTTCTGGTTGCGCGTCAGGAAGTAGAGGGAGCCGCTGAAGTCGTTCGTGCCGCTCTTGGTGACGGCATTCACGCCCGCACCGACGAAGTTGCCCTGCCGGACGTCGTAGGGCGCGATGTTCACCTGGATCTGCTCGATGGCGTCGAGCGGAATCGGGGCGACGCCGGTGCGACCACCGGGCTGGCCGGAGAGGCCGAACGAGTTGTTGAAGTAGGAGCCGTCGACGGTGATGTTGTTGAGCCGAGTGTCCTGACCGGCGAACGACGAGCCCGAGGCCTGCGGGGTGAGGCGCGTGAAGTCGCCGATGGTGCGCGAGATGGTAGGCAGCGTCTCGAGGACGTCACGGTTCACCGCCGTGGCGGCGCCGGTTCGCGTGGAGCTGAGCGTGCCGGATTGCGCCGTGACCGCGACGCCCTCGAGCACGACCGCCGACTGCCGCATGGAGAACGCCATATCGGTGGCGACACCGAGGCTGAGGAAGACGTTGGGGCGGACTTCCGGCGAGAACCCGATGATGCGCGCGGTGACGGTGTATGGTCCACCGACGCGCATGCCCGGGATCGTGAACCGGCCACCGGACCGGGTCAGGCCCTGATACGTGGTACCGGACGGCTGATGGATGGCGGTCACCCTCGCGCCGGCAATGGGTGCCCCGCTGAGATTGAGGACCGTGCCGGTGAGCGACGATGTCGTCACGCCCTGTGCGTGCACGGTAGCTGCTCCCACGGCCACAACCACCGCGAGGAGCGAAGACCGCGTGAACAGCCTCTTGATGATGCTCATGTAATGGACTTCCCCGAAATGAGAGTAACGCGTATCGCCGCAACCAATCCTGCCGGTAAAGTCGGAGGAGCGCGGCGTGAAAAAATTATAGTTTTGCGCGTGCCATGAGAAGGAGGCGGCGGGGTAACGAGCCGGTCACTGATGGAAGCAGGCGCGGAGGGACGAGCGAAGTCGCGAGCGTGGTGGACGCCGGGCGAGTCGGACGACCAGCCAATCCGACGACCCGCCAATCTATGGTATCGAGCCGGTTCGGGCGATATCCGTGTTCTGGACGCTCGGGGGCGCGGGCTTCACGAGTAGTACCACGGGCGAAGCGAGTTCGTTAGACTGATGGCCGGACCCGGGGGCGACTCCGGAGACGGGCGGTGGTTTCGTCCGGGGCCAGGTAGCTCAGTTGGTAGAGCAGCGGACTGAAAATCCGCGTGTCGGGGGTTCGATTCCCTCCCTGGCCATGGATGCTAAGTCGTTGGAGGGATTGAAGAACGGAAAAAGCGACGGCCACCTCTCGGGGTGGCCGTTTGCGTTGAAACCCCCAGCAACGCCGAGGATTGTCAGGTGATCCTGCGATCCGCAGCTGCGGCAATCACCTGGCGATGGCACATGGTCGATTCAACAACCGCCCACGTACCTCCGCAGGAACGGCCGGTTCACTCGGCGCGGTGAACAATGCCACGTACGCGCCATCACCGAGTGTCGTGCGGCTCGTCGCCGTGAACCCCAACGCGCCGAGCTCGCAGGTGAGCAATGCGGGGGGCGTTCCATGGCGGTCCGTGGGGCCATCCTGATCGAGAATCGCGACCGTTCCGCCAGGCTTCATGGCAGCTGACAGATGCCAGAGCAGTTCGAATGGCCGCGTGATCTCGTGATACATGTGGATGAGGAGCGCCACGTCGACCGACCGACGCGGGAGCCGCGGATCACTGGGCGTCCCCAGCACGACATCCACATTGCCGAGGCCATCACGTGCCACCCTGCGCCGCAGGAGCTCGAGATATTCCGGCATGATGTCTTCGCCGAGCACGCGGCCGGAGGGTCCAACGATTGGAGACAGACGCGCGACATAGTAGCCATCGCCTGCGCCAATGTCGGCCACGGTCATGCCGGGGCGCACGCGGGCGAGCGCAATCACTCGCGCGGCTTCGTCGAGACGATCGCGCTCGTTTTCATCGGTCCAGCGTGGTGCGATGATGCTCGACGTGGGCCGGTCGGGTGCGGGGAAGCCCAGGGAGTCGGACGACACAGCGGGGCGTGCCTGGGCGGTGTCGGACTTGCCGGTGCACGCGCTACCGCCGAGCAACGCGGCGAGGGTGCCCAGCGCGATCATAACGCGGACAACAGCGGCTCGTGCGCCAGTGAATACGGGAATCACGCGAGAGGTCCCCATGTGGTGAGTTCGGTGCTGATGATGATCCAATGACAACTCCTGATACGCATGGCGGCGAACGCACGGAACGTGAGAAGAAGTTTCCGGCTGCCCTCGCGTGTCCGCTCCCTCCATGTGCCGACCGCTGCGACATCGATTCGTCGCTTGACACCGGTACGTGCGAGCATCCTTATACCCAACGACGCCGTGGATTCGCGCGTCCGTCCGCGCGCGCTTCGATCAGCCACGATTGAAGCCACGCCACCCCGACCCACGCCACGCACAATGCCGACAACCCACCGACCCAGGCTCGCACGTGCACTCATGTGCGCCGTTCTCCTGCAACTCGCCGCGACCGCCGTCGCCACCGCGCAGGTAACGGCGATCCGCGCCGGACGTCTCATCGACCCGGACGCGGGGACGGTCGCCACGAACCAGGTGATTCTCGTCGAGAAGGGAAAGTTCACGGCGATCGGCGCCAATATCGCCATCCCCGCTGGGGCCGAGGTGATCGATCTCTCGGCGCTCACCGTGCTGCCCGGGCTGGTGGATGCGCACAATCACCTGGCGCTCACCTACAAGGAAGTGCCGGAGCGCAACAGCTACTACATCACCTACATGCTGGAGCCCACGGCGCTCCGGGCGATCCAGGCGGTATCGAACGGGATCCAGATGCTCGCCGCGGGCTTCACCATCGTGCGCGACATGGGGAACAACGGCAACTACGCCGACGTCGCCCTGCGCACGGCGATCGAACAGGGATGGGTTCCGGGCCCGACGATCATCCCGAGTGGCCTGATCATCGGCGGCATGGGCGGCCAGTTCTCACCCACGCCGGAGATGGCGCTGGATCACAAGATCGTCTACCCCGAGTATCTGGACGCGGACACGCCCGACGAGATCGTGAAGGCGGTGCGACAGAACGCGCTGTTCGGGGCGCGTGTGATCAAGATCTGCGTGGATTGCAAGCCGTGGGGTTACACGACCGACGAGATCCGGCTGGTGATCCGCGAAGCGGCCAAGGCGGGACTGAAGGTGGAAGGGCATGTGCAGACGATCGACGGCGGCAAGCGCGCGGTGGAGGCGGGCATCTGGTCGATTGCCCACGACAACGGCATGACCGACGAGCTGCACAAGCAGATGGCGGCGAAGGGTGTCTGGCGCGCGGGCACGGAGACGCCGATCTCGCTCACCGGCCACACGACGCAACCGCGCTACGACAAGACGGTGGCCATGCTGCGCAACGCGTGGGAGAACAAGACGCCGCTCACGTTCTCGACGGATGCAGACTACTACGTCCCGGGCAAGACGCGCGGCGAGGTCGCGATCGAATTCATCGAAACATGGAAGGCGGCACGGATTCCGAACGCCGACATCCTGCGTGCGATGACGACGAGCGGCTACAAGGTGAGCGAGACCGAAGCGACTCGCGGACCGATCAAGGTGGGAATGATCGCCGACCTGATCGCGGTGACGGGCAATCCAATGGAGCGGATCGACGCGCTGCGCGACGTGCGCTTCGTGCTGAAGAATGGCATGGTGTTCAAGAAGGACGGTGTCATGCTGCCGAGCGCGTTCTTCCATGGCGGACCGGTGAACGGCTGGAACGTGCGCTGACCGAGGGTGCTCACCCTTCCACGAGCTCGAAGCGGTCGGGTGGAGACACGGCGAGCTCCACCCAGTCGAGCTCCTGCTCGAGGGCATGAAAGACGTCGTCGTCGATCGCACCGTCCCGACGCAGATCGGCGAGCGTGCGACGCTGCGCAATCACGGTGCGCCGGCGCAACTTGTCGATCTCCATGACGGCGCGCGGATGCTGGCCATCGGACGCCACGACCAGTGCGGCGCGATAGTCGGCGCGCAAACGCTCCGCATGCTCGCCGTCGCGCGCCTCGAGGGAGGCGATCGCCGAAATCAGCAACGTGACGCGCGCGGTGGACAGCTCGCGGTCGAACGAGGTGTCCGGCTGCAGTCTCAGCAGGCCGATGAGCGGTCCCAGCGTCAGTCCCTGCACGACGAGGGTGCCGAGCACCACAGCGAGCGCGCTGAGCACGATCAGGTCACGTCCGGGGAACGACGCCGGGAGTGCGAGCGCGGTGGCGAGCGTGACCAACCCGCGCATGCCGGCCCACGCCACGACGATGCCTTGCGAGAGGGACGGCCTGGGTGCACTGCCACGCACCGCGTCGACGTAATGGACGAGGCGGTTGTAGAGCAGCACCCACGCGAGTCGCACGAGAATCACGATCGCGACCACGATGGCAGCGAAGCCGAGCGCGCGCCGCAGTTCCGACGCATCGAGCCGAGTGACGATCTCTCTCGCCTGGAGCCCCATGAGCAGGAAGGCCAGCACGTTCAGCAGGAAGACGGTCGCTTCCCATACGGAGTAGGAATGAAGACGATCGCGGGGCGACTGGCGCTCGGGAGTGTGACGGGCAACGGTCATGCCGAAGGCGACGACGGAGAGGATGGCCGAGAATCCGAAGCGCTCGGCCACGATCCAGGCGCCGAAGGTGGCGGCGAATTCCAGCAGAGTCCCACCGAGCGTGCCGGCCAGGCGTGGCGCGACTCGTACGTAAAACGTGCCCACGAGCACACCGATGACCAGTCCGCCGGGGATGGCGAGGGCAAGCTTGGGGAACAGGCTGGTGTCCGCGGCTGGCGCCGCTGCCATGCCGACGGCGGCGCTGAAGATGAGCAGGGCCACCGCGTCGTTGAGGAGGCTCTCGCCTTTCAGTACGGAGATGGTGCGGCGAGGCAGGTCGAGCCGGCTGAGCGTGGCCGACGCCGCGGCGGCATCGGGTGGCGCGACGATGGCGCCGAGCGCCACCGCGGCGGCGAGTGGAAGACCGGCGATGGCGTGGCCCGCCCATGCGACGGCCGCGGTGGTGAGCACGACGGCGACGCCGGCGAGGGCGATGAGGGGCCGCCAGTTGCGGCGCAGCTCGCGAGGGGGAAGATCGTACGCCGCGTTGAGCAGGGCGGGGGCGATGAACAACGCGAGCGCCAGGCGCGGGTCGATCGCGACGCGAGGGACCCACGGGAGCGCGGCGACGAACACGCCGGCGAGCGCGAGGATCGTGGGATACGGGACGCTGAGATGGCGCGCCACCTGCAGCAGCACGATCGCGATCGCGACGAGGATCAACATGCTCTCGAACAGTTCCATCGTGATCCCTTCCCTCGCAGGTGGACGGGGCGCCGACGAGCGGATAGCTTCGCTCCGCCATCAGAATAAGCACGAATTCCGGCCGTTGAGCGATTTCGGCGCTCGCGCCGGCCGATCCTCACATGGAGTACATCATGAGCCGTCGTATCGTGGGAATCGTGGCAGCGAGCGTGCTGATGATCGCGCTGGCCGCCGTCGTAGCGGACGCACATGACCTGTTTCTCCGACCGCGCGACTTCATCGTGCGCGCGGGGGCTGAAGTGCGGGTGCGCGTGCTGAATGGCACGTTCACGACGAGCGAATCGTCGGTGGCGCGGGACCGGTTGCGCGACCTGACCGTGGTGGGACCGACCGGCACGACGCATCCCGATCGGTCGGGCTGGACCGATGACGCGAAGGAGAGCGAATGGCGTGTCGCGACGAGCGTGCCGGGCACCTACCTGCTCGGCGCCTCGCTCGACCCGAAGACGATCCGGCTGACGGGCACGCAGTTCAATGGATATCTGCGCGAGGAAGGTCTGCATGACGTGGTGTCCGCACGCAAATCCGCGCGGCAGCTCGGGAATCCCGCGCATGAGCGGTATGCGAAGCATGTGAAGGCGCTGATTCGAGCGCAGGGTGCTGCTTCAGGTACGGGAGCGGACACGGCGTATCGCGTCATGCTGGGATATCCGGCGGAGCTCGTGCCGCTCGACGACCCATATGTGCTGCCGGCGGGCGGCATGCTTCGGGTGCGCGCGTACGCCGATGGACGCCCGGTCGCGAATCAGGTCGTACAGGCCGGGGGACGCACGACATCGGGGAGCCGTATCAAGCAGCGCGAAGTGCGCACCGATGCCACGGGGATGGTCCGGTTTCGGCTCGACACGCGCGGGACCTGGTACGTGAAGTTCATCCATATGCGGGATGTCCCCGCGTCCGCCGGCGACAGCGTGAACTACGAGTCGAAGTGGGCGACGCTCACCTTCGCGCGCCCCTAGACGACCCTACGCTCCTCGCGCGCGCCAGTTGAACCGCTCAGCCAGTCCCTGTAGCTCGGCGGGATCGAACACGTAGCGCACCTCGAGCGCGCGCGGATCGGCGCGTTCGGCGGCGCCGAGCGCGCTCCAGACGCGAGGGGCGAAGAGGACGGGCTGGGTGCGTCCGGCGACGTGCAGTGCGGTGGTGGGATTGTTGGAGACGAGGGTGCGGATCTCGAAGGTGGGCGACGGAAGCACGGCGGCGAGATCGGCGGCGACGTTCCGGGCCTTCTCGGCTTCCCGTTCACAGAGAATCACCGTGGTCCTCGTTTCCGTGGGCACGATGGCGCGCACCCTGGCGGCGAGGGCCGGGTCGGGATGGATACTGGCGAACCGCACCTCGGAGAGTCGCTTTGGCCAGCGGGCGCGGATGTCGTTGTAGTGGAAGTAGGTGGCGATGAGCGCGCCCGCCGGTGGCTCGCCGGCTCGTTCGAGGCTCCACGGCTTGGCCGTCACCTGCCATCGTTCCTGCACCTGTTGCGCGAGGTCGATGGCCTGCGAGGTGCTGCACTCGATCACGTAGACGAGCGCCGGACCGGTTCGCGGCTGTGCGGAGTCGGCGGAGGCAACCGGGCCCAAAGTTCCCAGCGGCGCGAGCACCTCCGGCTCGGCGCCTGCCGCTTCCCGTTCGAGTTGCCGACGAATGTCGTGCAGGCTGAGTCCGTGCTGTTCGCGCGCGTCGCGGAGGAAGCGACTGATGACATCTTCGTTCGGCAAGGAGATGAAGGGGACGTCACTCGCGCGCAGGACCACAGTGCCGCGCGGGGCCGTGGTGCGCACCAGTCCGGACTCCGCGAGCGCACGATAGGCGTGTCGCACGGTGTGCAGGTTGACGCCCCACTCGCGCGCTGCCGAACGCAGCGGTGGGAGGAGATCGCCGGGAGCGAGCGCGCCGGACACGATATCGGCGCGCAGCGCTTCGGCGAGCTGGTGGTAGAGCGGGATGGGGCTGGCGGCGTGCAGCCGGTAGGGCATGAGATATTATATAACACTAGAACATAAGTTCAAGAAGAGCGGAGAGGTGGTCGCTGCGGCAGCTCCGGTGTGGCGATTCGCCGCATGGCTTGATGTTCTAGAACATTGGGCGCGGGTAGCCGGCCGTTGAACTTGCACCACCAGACGACTCGCTCCTGTTCGGCACTGGACGCGAGTTTCCCTGCACGAGCCTGCTTCGTTACCTCGGCGGATGGTGGCATGTCCTTGGGGAAATCCCTGCGACCTTCCCCTCTCCCTTCCGCACACATGTCTTCCAGAATTCTGTCGCGCACCGCAGCGCTGCTCATGCTCGCGTCGATGGCACCGGCCGCACAGGCGCAGTTCGGCGGACTGGTCTCGATGCCGCATGTCGCCGTTGGTCTCGTCGGCTCGACGCTCGGGCTCGGCGGTGATGTGGCCGTCGGACTCGGCAAGCACATCGTCCTGCGCGGCGCACAGCATGCCGGCAGCATTGGCGCCAATCGCTCGTTCTCCAATCAGCCGTACGAATTGTTTGCCAAGGCGGACAACCGGTCGTTCATGCTGGACCTGCATCCCTTCGGTGGCGGCATCTACCTCAGCGCCGGAAAGGTGATCAACAAGAGCACGATCGCGTTGACGGGCACGCCGACCGGCGGGAACTACACCGTGGACGGCCAGGCCTACGCCGCGGACTCCGTCGGCAGCATCGTCGGCGCGATCACACTTCCCGAAAACTCGTGGTTCTACGGACTCGGCTGGGACCACACCTTCGGCAACAGCTGGCCGGCATCGCTGGTGTCGCGCGTTGGTGTCCTGCGCCAGGATCGCGTCAAGCTCGCCCTGAGCGCCACGGGACCTTACGGCCAGGCGTCGAACCCGGCGTACGCGTCGTTCCAGACGGCACTCGATGCCGAGCGGCTGCGGCAGGAGCAGTCGGCATCGGAGCAGAGCATCGTGAAGAACATGCCGGTGATCGAACTCGGCCTGCGCCTCCGCCTGTTCTAGATGGTCTCGCGGCGAGATGCCGCGGATGGACAAAAAGCGGGGCCCCGAGCGATCGGGGCCCCGCTTTTTTCTTCAATGGACCCGACGACGCTACGGCTTGATCTCCACCGGCGTCCCGACCATGACGGCGCTCCAGACGCCCTCGATTTCCTCATCCGTCAGCGCGATACAGCCATCCGTCCAGTCCACCGTGCGGTGGAAGGCGCCCGAAGCCCCGCTTCCATTCCGCAGCCCGTGAATCAGGATGTCGCCGCCAGCTGACATGCCCAGCGCCTCGGCGCGGGCGCGATGGGCCGAGTCAGGGTAGGAGATGTGCAGCGCGAGGTGGAAGTCGCTCTTCTCGTTCTTCCCATCGATCTCGAACACGCCTTCCGGCGTGCGGCGATCGCCTACCATGCGCTTGTCGCCTACCGGGTTCGCGCCGAGTGCCACGAGATACGAGCGCAGCGCCCGCCCCTGATGATAGAGCGTGAGGCGACGCGCCTTCTTCTCGATCACGATACTGTCGGCGAGCGGAACGGGCCCACCGGGGTCCGTCGTGATCGCGGTCGCGGTCGCGGTCGCGTGCGACGGAGACGCGGAGCGCGACGCGAAGGGCGCGACGGTGGCCGTGGCCGGCTGGGCCGCGCCCATGAGCGCGAGCGAGAATGTGGACAGGAGCAGGACGTTCCGCATGTCGACCAGGAGATTCCGTGGGATTGGACGAAGGAAGAATGCAACAAGACGGCCGCAAGGCAAGCGCACGTGCGTCGTCGCACTCGCGCTGTACCCCCCAGCGAGTCGATGGTCGCCGGACAACGCCGATTCAGAGTGCGCCGCGAGCGCGCGGCGTGCGCCGAGACCGTGAGTAGTTGCGCCGCCGACTGGGAATGCGCGCCCCCAGGATCTGCTGACCATATGATCAGTCATTGGCCGATCGGCCAGCATAGTAGGGTGCCCGTACGGTGTCTCTCGGCAAGCGCAAGGCTGCAAACGGGAGCTTTTCGGCCTATCTTCAATCAAGTCAACATGATTGGAGGATCAACGATGAAGCGATTCAAGCACCAGATGATGCGCCTCCGGGCGCGCATCGCCTTTCCTGTGCTCGGTATCGGCATGGGTCTGGCTACGCTGGTCACGGGCCTCGAGCGCTCGTCGTTCCTCGGTCGGGCGGTCGGGGTGGAGCCGGCTGCTGAGGTTTCGATGGCGCACTCGCCTCTCGCCGCGCTGACGGAAGATCTGGCAGCGCTGACCGGTGTACGGGGCGGGCCCAAGCCCGCTTCGTTCGCGACGCTCGACATCGACCTGGAGCACGATCGAATCGACCGGTGGGTCACGCGGCTGACGACGTCGGCGCGGGGCGACTTCCAGAATTCGCTGCAACGCATGGCGAAGTACGAGGGCATGATCACAGCGAAGATCGACGCCAAGGGGATGCCGCGTGAGCTCATCTACCTCGCGCTGATCGAATCCAATTTCAATCCGACCGCGCAATCACCGGTGAAGGCGGTCGGGATGTGGCAGTTCATGAGCCCTACGGCGAGAGAGTTCGGTCTCTCTGTCGGCCGCCGGGTGGACGAACGAAAGGATCCCGCCAAGGCGACCGACGCGGCGCTCACGTACCTCACACAGCTGCACACGCGATTCGGATCGTGGTATCTCGCCGCCGCGGCCTACAATTCCGGACAGGGTACCGTTTCGAAGGCGCTGCGCACGGTGACGGGCAAGACGAAGGGAACCGACGCGGATTTCTTCCGGATCCTGCCCCGCCTGCCGAAGGAGACGCAAGACTACGTGCCCAAGCTGATCGCGACGGCACGCGTGGGAAGCGAGCGTGAGAAGTACGGGATGTGACGCCGTCGTCACCGCGTCAGGACGACCTGCTCGCCGGTGAGCACATTCCCACGCCGGCGAGCGGTCGCACTTCGATTACGTCGGTGACGAGCATGTAGCGTGTACCGCGGCCCATCTGCCCAGCCGGCATACGGTTGCTGATGGTGCCGCGCCACCGCACCGCGAGCGCGCCGGTGGGCGGTTGCGACACCGCGCTCAGCAGACTGTCGCGCTGAAGTCGAGCGTGCTCGGTGAGTGTCACCCACCAGAGGGCGTCATCCCGAGGCGCGTCACAGGGCGCGAACCAGCTCGCTTCCCAGCCTCGCGTATAAGAACCACGATACTCGCGCTCCACCCGAGCGGTATCCGGCGAGCGTGCCACTGGTGGTGAGATGCGCGCCGCCGGCACCGACGATTGCACGTCCGGCGGCGGGGATGCGACGGAAACCGGGGAGGGCGACGCCGCCGGCACGGATGACCTCGAGCAGGCGGAGGCCACCGCGACGGTCGACATGGTAAACGCGAACACTCGTGACACGTGACGATGCATCTGCTCCTCGACGAAATGGCCTTGTGGTGGAGGGGATACCCCGCACGCGGCCGGACGATGCGCCGCCGCCGTCCGACGATTGCCGTTCGCCCGATCAACCGGTCACGCTGCAGGCTCGTCGATGATCCGCGACGTGGTTCGTGTCTCGGGCATCGTCGCATAGACGACGAGCGACGCCGCGATGCACGCCGTGACGTACCAGTAGAACCACCGTTCGTGCCCGATGCTCTTCGCCCACAGCGCGAGATATTCGGCGGACCCACCGAACACGGACACCGCGACGGCGTATGGAAGGCCGACGCCGAGCGCGCGGATATTGGTTGGAAAGAGCTCAGCCTTCACGACGGCGTTGATGGCGGTATAGCCGCTCACGGCGAACAGCGCCGTCATCAGTAGCGCAAAGGCCTGCGGCTCCGTGCGCGCGGCGCCGAGCGCGGTGAGGAGCGGCACGGTGCCGAGCGTACCGAGAACGCCGAACGTGATGAGCACCGGTCGGCGGCCGATGCGATCGGAGAGGTAACCGACGAGGGGTTGCAGCGCCATGAACACGAGCAGCGTGAGCGCCGAGACTTCGGTGGCCGACGCCTTGGAAAAACCTGCCGTATTGACGAGGAATTTCTGCGCGTAGGTGGTGAAGGTGTAGAATGCCACCGTCCCCCCAGCCGTGAGTCCTACGACCGTGGCGATCTGTCGCGGGTAGCGGAGCAGCTCACGGACCGACGCCTGCGCCGACACCGCACCCGACATCGCGCGTTCGGCGCGCGCGGCCTGGAACGCCGCCGTCTCGTCGAGCCCGCGCCGCAGCCAGAGCGCGGCGACGGCCAGCACTCCTCCGATGGCGAACGGTATCCGCCATCCCCAGTCTTCCAGGTCACCGGTGGACAGCGTGCGCTGCAGGACGAGCAGCACGGCGAGTGCGATCAGCTGCCCTCCAATGAGGGTGACGTACTGAAAGCTCGAGTAGAATCCGCGCCGCCGTTGACCCGCCATTTCGCTCAGATAGGTCGCGCTCGCGCCATATTCGCCACCCACACTCAGGCCTTGCAACAGACGGGCGAGCACGAGCAGGACGGGCGCGGCCACGCCGATGGACGCATGGCTCGGCGTCACGGCGATGAGCATCGATCCCGCGCACATCAACAGCACGGAGAGACTGAGTGCGGAGCGGCGTCCATGGCGATCGGCGTAGCGGCCGAGGAGCCACCCACCCACAGGGCGCATGAGGAATCCGATGGCGAAGACCGCCGCGCTGTTGAGCAGTTGCGCCGTCTGGCTGGCGGGCGGGAAAAACGATTTCGCGAAGTAGAGCGCGAACGCCGAGTAAACGTACCAGTCATACCATTCGACCAGATTACCCACCGAGCCACCGACGATGGACTTCAACCGTCGCGCAGCAGGCCCGACGCGCGCGGACGTCATCGAGGTGCCGGCGTGCGCACGCCGTGATCGACGAAGTTCACGAGGATAGCGGCGAACGTGGCGGGATCATTGAATGGCAGGGCATGCGCAGCCGTGGCGACACACTGCATCGTGCCTCCGGCGGCATCGGGGCGCTCGATCCCGACGAGGCGAGCGCACTCGCTCGCCCAGCGCACCGTGACGACCGGGTCGCGGGCGCCGCACACGACGAGCGTGGGCTGCGCGATGCCAGGCAGCTTTTCCTCGATGCGGTCGGCGATCGCACCGGTGAGCGTAGCGAGCAGCCGGCGTGGGCCGGCGCGGAGGTAGTCGCCGGTGACGAGTGCGGCCAGGCGCCATGGCTCGCGCGGCGCATCGGCGATGACGCGCGCGATCATCGTGAATGGATTCCGGTGCGCGGGGTCCATCGTCGGAGCGTTGAGCACAAGCCCAATCGCACGGTCGGACGCCCGGGCGACGCACTCGACGATCACCTGGCAGCCGTAGGAATTGCCAACGAGGACCGCCGGGCCGATACCGCGCGCGTCGAGCCAGTGGGCGAGCATTTGCGCATGCTCGGCGAGCGTGAACGGCCGTGGTGGCGATTCGCTGCGGCCGAAGCCGGGAAGATCGAGCGCCGAGACAGCGTAGCGTGTGGCGAGCCGCGCCATCGTGGGCTCCATGTAGCGGGTGGAAACGCCGAGCCCGTGCACGAAGACGAGGGGCGTGCCCCCGATGGGCGGACCGATGCGCCCGTGGACGCGCAATCCGGCGACGGTGTCCCACACCGAGCGAAGTGGCATCAATAATCAGCGAAGCAATGCGAGCGCGGACCGACCTTCCTGCTCCACCTGGTGCATCGTGCAGCGCGCGGCGGGCTTGTCGGGGCGCCAGCGCAGGAAGGACGTGCCGTGACGGAATCGACCACCGGAGAAGTGATCGTATTTCACTTCGACGACGAGCTTCGGCGCGAGTGGCTCCCACTGACTCGACCGCTCGGTACTCCACCGACTGGGTCCACCCGGCGCCTGGCCGGTGAAGCCAGGGGCGCGTATCAGCTTCTCCAGCCGTGTCGTGACCGCTGCCTTCTGGTCGGTGGGCACGTTGGACGTGAACCCGACGTGGTGGAGCAAGCCGTCGTCGTCGTAGAGACCGAGGAGCAGCGAGCCGACGAGTTTTCCCTTGGAGGCATGGCGAAAACCTCCAACGACGCACTCGGCCGTGCGCATGTGCTTCATCTTCTGCATTCCATCGCGCGTGCCGGAGGCGTACGCGAGGTCGCGCCGCTTGGCCATCACGCCATCGAGTCCGCCACCGACCGACCGGAACCAGCGCTTCACCGTCACCATCTTCGTGGTGGCTGGTGAGAGCGCGATGGCGATGTCGTCGGGCACGTTGGCGTGAATGAATGCCTCGAGCAGCTCGCGTCGTTCGGCGAAGGGACGCTTGACGAGCGACTTGCCCTTTGCGTCGACGAGCAGATCGAAGACGACGAACGTGGCCGGGCTCGATTCGGACAGCGTGGTGATACGGCTTTTCGCGGGATGAATGCGTTGCAGCAGCGCGTCGAACGAGAGACTGCCCTCATGCGGGATGACGATCTCGCCATCGAGGACGAAGCGCTTCGCCCGAGTGCGCGCGAGCGTCATGAGCAGCTCGGGGAAATAGCGTGCGAGCGGTTTCCCGGCCTTGGACATGAGATCGATGCGATCTCCGTCGCGGAAGGCGACGCAGCGAAAGCCGTCCCATTTCGGCTCGTAGTGCCAATCGGCGCCAGTGGGCAGTTCGTCGACGAGCTTCGCTTCCATCGGCGCATAGGTGCGCGGAAGGGGAAGGGTCACAGCACGCGCTCCAGCTTGAATCGTCCACGCGCGGCGAGGAGCGGAGTCCAGAGATCACCCAGCTCGCGGAGGCGCGCGGGGACGTTGTCGATGCGAAAATCCTCGATCTTCACGCCGCGTTCGACCTCCTGCCACGTGAGCGGTGTGGAGACGGGCGCGCGGGGCCTGGGTCGCGGCGAGTAGACGGAGGCGAGCGTGCGACCCCAGGCGTTCTGGTTGTAATCCACGAGCACGCGTCCCGCGGGACGATCCGCGATGCGATAGACGGCGGTCAGCAGCTTCGGGTGTTTCGCCGCGAGTGCCTGGGCCAGTGCCTTGGCAAACGTCCACACCTGCTTCTGCGTGGGGCCGCGCGCGATGGGAACGTACAGGTGCACCCCCTTGGAGCCCGTGGTTTTCACGAGCGGCTCCATGCCGAGTGCCTCGAGCGCGTCGCGGACCGCAAGGGCGGCGGCGAGGACCTTGGGAAAACGGGCACCTGGCACCGGGTCGAGATCGAAGTGCAGGTAGTCGGGACGGTCGACGTCATCACAGCGCGCGTACCACTGGTTGAGGTCGATGCAGCCGAGGTTGACGACCCAGAGCAGCGAGGCGAGGTCGTTCACGACGGGAAAGTCGATCACGTTGCCCGATTTGTGATCGATGGTACAGGTCTCCAACCACGCCGGGTGCGGGTGGGGGACTCGTTTCATGAAGAAGCATTTGCCGGACGCGCCATTCGGATAGCGCTTCATGACCATCGCGCGCTGGCGCAGATGGGGAAGCAGCCAGGGCGCGACGTCGGCGTAGTACTGGAGGAGATCGCGCTTCGTGATCACGGCCCCCCGCGAGACCCAGAAGGGCTTCGCGAGGTTGGTGAGTCGAACCCGATGGCCGCCGAGCTCGAGTTCGGCATCGCCGCCGGTGGCGGGAATGGTGACGGCGCGTCGAGGGGATTTCGCCATGGCCACCGAACTGGCAAATCGCGTGCAGGGCCGTGCGAGTCGCAGTTACATCGATTCCAATTTCCGCGACCGCATCATGGCATGGCCCGAATGAGGGTGAGGTCGCTCGTGCAGTGCGGACAGCGCGAAGCGGCTTCGTCGATGGCGACGCGGCAGTACGGGCAGGTGCGGACGGCGACCGTGGGCGCCGCCTTGATGAAGACCTTGCTGAGGCGCCAGACGATGAATCCGATGATGAGGAAGTCGATGACGGCGCCGGCGAAATCGCCGACGAGGAATTTCACCGAGCCGACACTCCATGTTGCCGTGCGCCAGTCGCCCCCAGGAACGGCGACGGCGACGAGGGGCATGATGAAATCCGCCACGAGTGCCGCAACCACTTTCGCGAGGGCCGCCCCGATGACCACAGCGATCGCGAGCGCGAGCACGTTGGCGGAGACGAGAAAGGCCTTGAACTCGTGCCACATGGGAGGAACTCCAGAGAACCCGCGTGATCGGGAAATGCGAGGAGTGGCGAATAAAGAGGCTGGACCTCGCACAGTCCATAGTGTCGGCGCGAAATCGTGAGTGCCGGTCATCCGGCGAATCGCGAGCGACGGACGCCGACAGCGCCTCGGTCGCGATGCGATGCGAGCGCCGAGCTCAGGGTGATCGTGGGCTCGACGCCTGCGTGGAGTCGAGTTTCCAGGCACCGGCCACGCGCACGAGCAGCGCGCGCGTGGTATCGCGATCACCGTTCAACCGGCGGAGCGAGTCGGCGGGAAGGAAGTTCCGCAGGAACGAGATCGTGTCGCGCGAGCGCCAGGTCACATCCGACGGCCCCCAGCCACGGTCCGTATTGCAGTCGAACGGCTGGACGAGATGTTCGCGCACGGGCTTGTCGCCGGTGACGCGCCAGATCTCGAGCTGTGTGGGGAGCTCGCAGGCCTCGGGTTCTTCCACCGCGGCGAAGCGTGCGCCGTCAGGCGAGAGCAGCGGAATGCCGCGCACGAGCAGCGAGTCTCCGGTCGCCGCGTTGATCAACTCGATGGCGCCGCCCTCGAAGTTGCGAACGTCAAGGATGTGGAACGCGGGCGTGCCGTTCTCGCCCCCGAAGCGACCGGCATAGTAGTACCGGCGATAGGCGCCGTCCTGCGCGGGGTGGTCGGCGCGCTTGGAGGCTCCGACGTTGGACAGCCGGATGATGACCGTGTCGCCCGAGCGGGAGGCCACGCCTTCGGCGCAGCGCATGGCCGCCGACTCGGAGCTATCGGTGCAGAAGGCGGCCACGGGCTCGACCTGCGCCGCCCCACTCGCCGCCGTTGCCGCCGCCGCAGCACTGGCCGCCGACTTCGCAGCCGCCCGTGCCGCCACGCGCTGGTCGAGCGACCGTGCGCGCCGGGTGTCGGTGCACGCGAGCGCGAGGCACGCGGCGAGGAGGGCGACGCCGGTGACGCAGGCACGGCTCATGGTGAGCGAGGCTCGAGTGTGAGGGTCATCACCCGATCAACGATCGTCGTCGGCCGTTCGTCACGCAGCGACAGAAAATCCCTAGGGTCACCGACACTCGGAGAGCCACCGGACGCGTCGTCAAATCGTCCGCCGAGCACGCAATCGGGTGCTTAAGTGGCCGAAACGTGAGTTCATGGACCGGACGGCCGAATCGGTCTGTTACCGACCTCGGCAGCGCCCCGTCCAATGGACAATGGGACAGATCGCGTCGGTGATTCAGAAGGCGTCCGTGGTACAGAAGGTCGGGAAGATCGTCGCGCTCGGCGCCTCCACTGGTGCCGCGCTGGTGACGGTCGTCTCGGCCCTCTACTCGTATGGCGTGATCGGAAAGGCGGAGTCGCACAATTCCATCGGCAACATCGGTGCGGCCTGGGTGGGGGTGCGTCCGCTCATGGACACGGCGTTCGCGATCGGGGACACCGCGCACTATGCCGCGACGATCGCCGACAAGAACGGCAGCATCCTGGTTGGCGCGCGTCCGACGTGGACGACCGGCGATTCGAACGTCGCCGTGGTGCGGGCCGACGGATCGGTCATCGCACGCGGTCCCGGCACGACGACGGTGAGCGTCGTCGTCGGCGCACTCGTGGCCAATGCGAAGGTGCTGGTGCGACCGCGGGTGGCGAGTGTGGTGGTCTCGAGCGGGGGCGCTGACAGTGTCGTCGTGGTCGCGGAGGGCAGCGAGATCGCGCTCTCCGCGCGCGCGTACGATTCCCGCGGCCACCTGGTGAGTGGACGCGAGGTCGTGTGGGCGACCGACGACAGCACCGTGGCGGCACTCGGGGCGAACGGCGTTCTCACGGCCAACAGTGCGGGCCGGACGTCCGTCGTGGCGAAGATCGACGGCGCGACGGGACGCTCGGGCATCACCGTGATCACGACGGCATCCGTCCTGACGGCCGTGGCGGGCTCCGCGCAGCGGGCGCTCGCCGGCAGTGCGTTGGCGCAACCGGTCGTCGTTCGCGCGACGAGCCGTCGGGGGGCACCGGCGTCGGGACAACGCGTGACGTTCAGGCTGGCGGACGGGCAAGGGACCGTCGAGCCGCGCACCGCGATGACCGATGCCGATGGTCGTGCGCGCACGACGTGGACACTCGGCGACTCCCCGGGGCGGCAGACACTGCTGGCGAATGTGGAGCAGCTGGACAGCACGCTCGCGATCGTGGCGGAATCCGATCCGATCGCGGCGAACACGCGTGTCACGGCGCTCGTGGCGCAGTTGCGCGGCCAGGCAGGCGAGCCGCTTCCCGATTCCGTCTCGATTCGCGTCACGGACTCCACGGGTCGGGCGCTTGCCGACATTCCGGTGCGCTGGACGGTTGACGATGGCGGTTCGGTGACTGCGCTCGCGGCGCGAACCGATTCGCTGGGTGTGATGCGCGCGCAGTGGACGCTTGCCAGGCGGGTGGGGACGCAGTCGCTGCGGGCGCACGTGGGCGCGGCGACTGGCGCGCGTGGCATCGCGCCCGTCGTCATTCGTGCGTCGGCGCTCGCCGGGGCGCCGTCGGCGCTCGTGATCGTGAGCGGCGACGCGCAGCGCGGTGCCGCCGGCGCGGTGCTCGTGAAGCCGATCGTGATTCGCGTGGAGGACGTCAATGGCAGCGGCGTCGCCGGCACACTCGTGCAGCTGGCGCCTTCCAATGGCGCGGTCGCCGACAGTGCGCTCACCACGAACGAGCATGGGCTCGTGACCGTGCGATGGACGATGGGTCGTTCGGCGGGAGCACATGCGCTCGTGCTGCGCGTGGACGGGGTGCCGAAGCCAGCGAAGGCGAGTGCGCGTGCAACGCCAGCGGCACCGGCGAATCTCTCGTTCGACGATGCGCCCGAGCCCGCGTCGCCCGCGAAGTCGAAGGTGAAACGTCGATACCTCTACGCTGTCGTCACCGACGTGTACGGCAACGTGGTGCCCGACGCGCGGCTGCTCTTCGCAACCAAATCAGGATCCGTGACGCCGACGCGAGCAGTGAGTGACGCGCGCGGTCGCACCGCGCTGACATGGACGCTGGGCGCCGCCCTTGGCGAACAGACGCTCAGCGGCGCCGTGCGGTCCACCGACGTGATGGGGCGCTACACGACGATGATCGCCGGCCCCGCGCACGAGGTGGTGCACCGCGCGACATCGTCTCGCCAGATCCCGGTACGAAAGGGCAGTCGTTAGTTCAGCTGGACTAACGACGCTTCGCCGCGGCCTTCTTCGCTGGCGCGGCCTTCTTTTTCGTCGCGATCGGCCTCGTGGGCCGCAGTGGGGTCCGGCCCGCTGACGTTGTCGCAGGTTTGGCCGCGCGCTTCGCCGGCTTTGCGGTGGGCTTGGCGACCGGCTTGGCGACCGGTTTGGCGATCGCCTTGACGACCGGCTTCACGGCGGCCTTCGTCGACGGTCTCGCGGTCGCAGACGGCTGCTTCGCCGCCTTGGGGGGCGCCTCGTCTGCGACGTCCACATCGTCCTCGGCGTCGTCGATGGCCAGATCCACGATGTCGTCGGGCGTTTCGTGGTCGATCTCGATTTCAGCGGCGGCAGCGGGCGCCGCGACGACGACGGTCTTGGGACGACCGCGACCCTTCATGCTGTTCTTCGCCATCTCGGCGTCGAACAATTCCTTCGCCTCGCGCATCGCGGTGATGTACGCCGGGTCTTCCCGGCGCTGCCTGCGCATGGTCATGCGTGGTTCCTCAGTCATTGGTCAGGCAAGGTAACCATTTCTCAGCCGTCCCGCCCTGTTCCGCGTCAGCGCTCCTCGAGCTCGGCAAGGCACGCGCCGGCGCCTCGCTCATAGCCCGCCTGAAAGTTGCTCAGCCGCTGATCGCGGGTGCCATGTCCCATGAGCGCGGCGCGGTAGGTGATGCGTGCGTCCACGCGGCGATTCCCCGTGAGCTGCGGCGTGGGATCACCAGCGGCGGCGAGTCCGTGGAAAGCTTCATCGAGGTCACCCGCCTCGAGCGTGCCGTTGCGGGCTGAACGCCGCGTGAAGACGCCAGCGAGGCAATCGGCCGTGGCTTCGTTGTAGTACGGGACGGGCGAATCGGCGCCGAGCTGCGTGGCGACGGCATGGCCCATCTCGTGGGC
Organism: Gemmatimonadaceae bacterium; assembly: GCA_031362845.1. Lineage (GTDB taxonomy): Bacteria > Gemmatimonadota > Gemmatimonadetes > Gemmatimonadales > Gemmatimonadaceae > AG11. The sequence goes on from JANLTI010000015.1 coordinate 105,465, forward strand.
GATGATGCCGACCGCGGCCATGTCACCATCAGTGCCCAGGTCGCGCGCGGCGGCCCTGGCCTGACGCGCGAGGAAGACCTCGTCGAAGTAGATGGTGTTGCGCGCCGTGCAGTACGCCGCGTTGTTCCCGCTCATCACGCCGCAGGACGTGCGGACCGCACCCCGATAGCGCACGAGGCCCGGCGGCGCGAAGCGAACGCCGAGCTGCTCGAAGTCGGCCGCCCACATCGCGACCAGTGCGTTGTAGGCCATGACGACTTTCGCGTTGGACGCGGCAACGTCCTCGGCCGTGACGTCGGCGGCCGCAGGCGAGGGCACCGACGTCGAGGCGGCGTGGACAGGTCGAGCCGAACCGAACGCCGCCGAAGCGACGAGCAGCGCGGCGACTCCGGCGTGACGGACCCAACGTGCGTGGTGCATGCGCATGGGTTACCTCCCGTCAGTGAGTACCCCCGGGGTGTCGCAGGGTTGCGCGTCGCCCTGCGCGTCAGGGCGCGCACACCATGGCCGACTGCCCGGAGAGATCGAGCGTGCACCGTGAGGTAATGCCGGCGGCAGTGATGACGACGGCTGCCTTGTTGGTGCCGTTGAAGGTGATCGAGACGGTGCTCGACATCGCGGGGAGGCCGCCGACGCCGACTGCATTGGCGATGGTGGCGGCGACCGTGCCCGACCTGGGCCAGCGGTTGGCGCCCGACCCAGCGGCGGGCAGCACCAGGTTGGTGATCGTGGTGCTGATCGTCGTGTTGACGGGAACGGTGGACGTGCCAGCGGTGACGCTGCCCACGACATGACCGAGCGAACTGCCGTTGAGCGTGTGCACTCCGGTGAGGAGGCCGCTCAGCGTGACATCCTGCTGCTGGTCGACCGCCACGGTGGAATTGCCGGTCGTGACGGTGCCGGCAAACGTCGTCTTCAAGCGGACGGCCGCGGTGGTGCTCCGGTCGAATTGCGACTGCGGGCTGCCGTTCGCGTCGAGCACGGTGAAGCTGCGCGTTACCGTGATGCCAGTGACAGCGACATTCGGGCAGATGAAGCTCTTCGACGTCGAGTCGTAGCTGCACGACGCCGGATCGGGGGCGCCGACGCCAGCGATCGGCATGCTCGAGAGCTGCGCACTGGCTGGTGCAAGCGCCGAGAGCTGCAGGTCGGCGAGTGCCTGGCTCAGGCTGGTCGGCTGCACCTCGCTGGGGCCCGTGGTTGCGTCGGAACAGGCGCTCGCGAGCGTCGCACTCACAAGGAGGATGGCGAGGCGAGCATATCGGGTGATCGACATCGGCTGTGCTCCTGTTTTATCGCTGAAGCGTACGACGTGCGGTTCAATCGGACGGTCGGGCACGCCGGGACCATCGGGAGTCTAGCGGGCCGGCGAGCGGATCGGGGTGACAGGCGTCACGCCGACACCGCCGTGGCCAACGAAAGAGCGGCAATTGGCCCGTGTCGTGCGCGGACGCGAGAGCATGAGACTCTGGCTGGACGCGGACGCCGCGCCGCGTGAGGTGAAGGATGTTTGTTACCGGGCGTCCGAGCGACTCGCACTGGAGACGGTGCTCGTCGCGAACCAGCGGCTGCAACTGCCGCTCGGCAGTCCGTTGCTGTCCGCCGTTCGGGTGGACGGTGGGCCGGACGTGGCCGACGCGTACATCGCGGAGCATGCGGTGGCTGGCGACGTCGCCGTGACGGCGGACATCCCACTCGCCGCGCTGCTGGTGCCGAAGGGCGTGGTGGTGATCGACCCGCGAGGCGAGGTGTTCACGCCGGAGAGTATTGGCGAGCGGCTGTCGGTGCGCAATTTCATGGAGGGTCTGCGGGGCGCCGGTGTGGAGACGGGTGGCAGCGCACCATACGGACCGCGCGACAAGCAGGCATTCGCGAATGCGCTAGACCGCGCATTGACGCGAGCGCTCAGGCAGGGCTGAGCGCTCGCGCCGCGCGCATCGGCATCACCGCAGCCGCGGTGCAGTCGTGCGGGGCGCCACGCCGCACTCGGGCCACGTCGCGGGGCCCTGCGATGCCGGCGGACCCTGTGCCGCCGCGTTCGGATTCTGCGCCGCAAACCGCGCCCGCTGTTCCGCGACGGCCTTCACGATGTCGACCCGCTCGCGGCCGATCATGGTGGGATCCTCGCTGGCGAGGTACACGAGCATCGCGGTGAGCACGGCGTTGGCCTTCAAATCGTCGAACACGATCTTGTCGTAGGTGTCGCGCTCGGTATGCCAGGTCTCGTTGCCGTAGTTCCAGCCCAGGGAGCCGAGCGAGAAGCCGGGCAACCCGGCGCACGCGAACGAGGCGTTGTCGCTCCCGCCGCCCGCTGGTGTGCCGGCGCCGCCGTACTGGATCTGCGACTGGAACTCCATGGGCAGCCTGGCGAGATACGACCGCAGGTGGACGTCGCCGTCCACCAGCCCGGAGGCATCCATGCGCACGATGCGTCCCGTGCCGTTGTCCTGATTGAACAGGGCGTGCAATCCCTTCACGATCTCGGGATGATCCTCACGAAAGGCCTTGGAGCCGACGAGGCCATTCTCCTCACCGGTCCAGTGCCCGACGACGATGGTGCGCTTCGGATTCGGGTACACCTGCCGCAGGATCCGCATGGCCTCGAGCATCGTCACGGAGCCAGTTCCGTTGTCGGTGGCGCCGGAGGCGCCATCCCACGAGTCGAAGTGCGCGGACAGCATGACGAACTCGTCCGGCTTCTCGCGACCGCGCACGATGGCGATGGTGTTGGACATCGGCTGCTCGCCCAGCGACTCGGCATCGAGGTTCATGCGGATGCGCGGGTTGCTCCCGCGTTCCGTGAGACGGAACACGAGTCCGTAGTCCTCGCACGAGACGCTGAGGGTGGGAGACCGGGTGTTGTACGTCTCGAACACCGAGCGGGTGCCGAGGGCATTGGTGGGCCGCGATGTGATCACGCCAGCGACGCCGGCCTCGTCGAGCCGGCGGGCGAGCCCGCCACCCGCGAGCGCAAGGCTGTAGCCGGTGCCGCGCACGCTGGGCCCGCCCCACTCGCGCGTGACGTCGGCCCGAAGGCTGTCCATGCGAGCGCGAGACGCCGGCGTCGCGAACTCTGTCCAGTCGGCCGTGGGGCGACAGGTGGGCTGCGGCGCACTCACGAGGACGAGCTTTCCGCTGGCTTGCGGCAGCCAGCGCACGAATGCATTGCTGTCGGCGAACCGCGGGAGGATGATCGTGCCCGCCGTGACGTCCCGACCGCCGGTACCCGGGCTATAGCCCACCATGGTCGCTTCGAGCGACCGCACGCGCGGGCTCACGAGGTCGACGTGCGAGTGTCCGCGACGCCATCCGCGCCACGTGCCGTAGCGCTCGTGCTTCGCGTCGATCCCCCAGCTGGCGTAGGTTTGCACGAGCCAGTCCTGGGCGCGGCGCTGGCCGGGCGACCCGGCGAGTCGCGGGCCAATGGAGTCGAGGAGCGCGGCGGCGAGCTCCATGGTGCGTGAGCTGTCCATCCCGACGGCCCAGATGCGCCTGAGCATCGGGTCATCGGTTGGAAAAGTCTGCGCGATGGCCGAGCGGAACGGAGAGGTGAGGGCCAGGGTAAGCGTGGCGGCGGCAAGGAGTCGGCGCATCTTGATGTCAGCAGTACGAGGAAGTGCGGCCAGCGGGCCGCGCTCCTGTACTACGGAGCAGTAGGCTCGGACGCTGTCGGGCCGTATTCTATCACTCAGCAGGCGCATGCTCACCTCCGGGCCAGAAAGGACACCGATGGACGACAGCCGTCCGACGACGACCACACGCGAAGCGCCCTCGCGCCTCGCCACGATCCTCGCTTCCGAGCTGCGGAAGGCGCGCACCGACGTCGTGAGCCGGTGGCTCGATCGCATCGTGGCGCGCGTGACGATCGACGAGAATCATGTCTTTCCCACTGACGAGCTGCTCAACCACGTGCCGCTGCTGGTGGACGGCATCGCGCACTATGTCGAAGCGGACGGGCTCGATCTCGAGGGACATGGGCCGGTGGAAGCGAAGGCCATGGAGCTCGGCGCGCTGCGTCACGCGCAGGGATTCGACGCCTATCAGATCCTCAAGGAACACGAGATCCTGTCGGGCATCCTCTTCACCTTTCTTGGTGATGCGCTCGCCCGCGTGAAGCCGACCGACTACTCGTCCGCCGACGTCGCGCACGTCTGGCGCCGCGTGTCGGAGGCGACGGACGAGATCCGGCAGGCGACGATGACGCACTTCCTCCGTGTGTCGGCGGAGCAGGTGCGGCAGCGCGAGGAGCGGTTGCGCCGGTTCAACCGGATGGTGTCGCACGAGCTGAAGAATCGGGTGGGGGCCATTCGTGGCGCGTCCACCCTGCTCGCGGAGCCATGGCTCGAGCCCGACCAGCGAGAGCGGTTCCTGCGCATCATCGCGCAGAATGGCGAGGGGCTGCAGCGCGTGCTCGAAAACCTCACGGCACTGTCGCGGCTCGAAGGGGAAGCTCGTCGGCAGCGTAATGTGCTGTTGCCGCAGGCGGCGGCCGAGGTGGTGCGCCAGCTCCGCGATGCCGCCAAGCTGGGGCACGTGGAGGTGATGATCGACGACGACATTCCAGCCGTCGAAGTGGATGCCGCGGCCGTGGAGTTGTGCCTGGCGAACTATGTGTCCAATGCGATCAAGTACGCGGATCCGAAGAAGCCGATGCGGACCGTGCTGGTTTCGGGTGAGCTGATTGTGCCGACCGCGGCACGCGCCGGAGAGTTGATCGTCCGCGTGCGCGATAACGGGCTCGGAGTTCCGGTGGCGTCGCGGGAGCGCCTGTTCGAGCAATTCTTCCGGGCGCACGACGCGACGGTCACCGCGGAAGGCACGGGACTTGGCCTCAACATCGTGCAGGAAACCGTGGCATCGCTGGGCGGGCGCACGTGGGCGGAGTTCCCGGACGAGGGCGGGAGCATGTTCGCGTTTTCGCTTCCGTCGCGGCGCGAGGAGGATGCCGCGGCCGCGGGGGTGAGACGGCCGGACGCGGCAGCGGCACCGGCACCGGTGGCGGAGTAGTCAGGGGTCGTCGCGCTGGCGCGCGGTCGTGAGCCGTGGTGCGCCGGAGTGCGGTCGCGAGCATTCCCTCCGACGGCGGGACTCGACGTCGCTTGCGCGACGCGAGACGCCGTCTGCGGGAACGCTCGCTCCCTTCGCCCATGCGCTCCGTGAGCGCGTTGCGCGGCGCTCCGTGCGCGCTCCGCTCCATGCGCGTTAAAGCGTCGGCGCGTTCTCGGGCACAGGCTCTCCGCGTGCGACGAGCGTCGCAGCGGCGAGGTGGCCGGTCACGTTGCACAACGTCTTGAAGACGTCGGGAATGAGGTCGAGTGCGATCAGGACGCCGACGCTCTCCGGGGGAATGCCGACGCCGGCGAAGAAGGGCGCGATGATGAACAGCGAGCCGCTCGGAATACCGGGGACGCTGAAGCTCATCAGCACCGACGTGACGGCGAGGATGGCGACAGCGGACGTACCAAGGTCGACGCCGTAGAGCTTCGCCGCGAAGAGCGCCATCACCACCCACGACACCGAGCCGTTCAACCGAAAGGTGGAGACCGCGAGCGGCAGCGCGAAGCTCGTCACCGACCGCGGAAGCCCGAGCGTGCGCTCGCCGGAGGTGAGCATCGCGGGTAGCGCGGCCATGGACGAGCGGGTGGTGGCGGCGATGATCTGCGCCGGCAGCGCGGCGCGCACGAACCGCGCGAACGGCACGCGGGCGAACAGCGCAACGATGAGATACACCACGAGCACTGCGCCGATGAGGAGCGCGGAGTGCGCGACGAGATAGAATCCCACCGCGCCGATGACGCCGCTGCCGAGCCGGAAGGCAAGCGAGACGGACAGCGCGAACACGCCGATCGGCGCCAGGGCGAGAATCCAGCGCACGAGCACCGTCATCGCTTCGGCGATCCCGTGGAAGAAGACGAAGACCGGTCGTCGAGTCATGTCGTCGAGCCGGCCAAGCGCGAGGGCGAACAGCAGGGTGAAGACCACGAGCGGCAACATGGCGCCGTCGGCGGCCGCCTTGACCGGATTGACGGGAACCAGCGCGACCAGCCAGCTCACGAATGACGGCAACTCGGGACGAGGCATCGTCGCAGCTCCGGCGCGAATAGCCTGCGCCGACGTCGTGTCGATGTCGAGCCGATCGAACACCACCGGCGCCACGAGCGCGGTGAGGGCGGCGATGACCGAGAGCAGGGCGACGAAGACGAGGAGGGAGCGAACGCCCAGCCGGCCGACGGTCCGCGGCGCCGTGCCGGAGACGGCGACGACGAGCGACGCGACGATGAGCGGAATCACCGTCATGCGAATCGCGTTGACCCAGATGGTGCCGAGTGGCTCGATGAACGTGACGGCGCGCTGGGCCAGCGTTGCATCGGACGCGGCGGCGGCGAGACCCAGTGCCAGCCCGGCGACGAGCGCAACGAGGGCGCGAAGCGGATCGCTGCCAGCGAGGCGCGAGAGGGCAGCGGGAAGGCTCACGGGGGCAACGATGGCGTCGGCGTCCGCGAGACGCCAGTACGGAGGGGGCACGCGCGCGGGCGAGGATCGTGCGCAGTGGCGGCGTGTCGACCGTTTCGCGCTGCGCACGGATATCGCAAGTTGAGCGTTCGATGCCACTCACCGACTTTCATCCGATCGTCAGTCGCTGGTTCACCGAGACGCTCGGTGCGCCGTCAGCGCCACAGCGCGCCGGCTGGCCCGCGATCGCATGCGGCGAGGACACCTTGATCCTCGCTCCCACGGGGACGGGCAAGACGCTGGCGGCGTTCCTCTGGGAGTTGAATGCGCTGATCACCGAAGGACTCGATGCGCCGCTCGCCAACGCGGTGCACCTGCTGTACGTGTCGCCACTCAAGGCCCTCAACAACGACATCCAGCGCAATCTTGAGACGCCGCTGGCGCAGCTGAAGGAGCGGTTCGAGCAGGCGGGCCAGCGCTTTCCGGAGATCCGCGTGGCGGTGCGCACGGGAGACACGCCGGCGAGCGCCCGGGCGAAGATGCTGCGCAAGACGCCGCAGATCCTGATCACGACGCCGGAGTCGTTGCACATCCTGCTCACGAGCGTGCGGGGCCGCACAATGTTCAGTGCATTGCGCGCCGTGATCGTGGACGAGATCCACGCAGTGGCGGGGACGAAGCGCGGTGCGCATCTCGCGCTGACGCTCGAGCGGCTCGCAGCGCTGTCGCCTGGCGCGCCGCAACGGATCGGGCTGTCGGCGACACAGCGGCCGCTCGACGAAGTCGCGCGGTTTCTCGGTGGAGCTGTCCTCACGAGCCGAGCGAAGGACCCGCACGTGCAGGTCCTTCGCTCCGCTCAGGACGACAAGACGTCGTTCCGCCCCGTGCAGATCGTGGATTGCGGGCTCGTGAAGAAGATGGAGACCACCGTTGTGTCGCCGGTGGACGACCTCGCGAACGTAGGCGGGACGATCTGGACGTCGGTGGCGCCGCTCGTGCTCGACCGGATTCGCGGCGCGCGCACGACTCTCGTGTTCGTGAACAACCGCGCGCAGGCGGAACGGATGGCGGCGCGCGTGAATCAGCTCGCTGGCGAAGAGATGGCGCTGCCGTATCACGGTTCGCTGTCGCGCGAGCGGCGGCTGCTGCTCGAGGAACGGCTCAAGGCCGGCGAGCTGCGGGCGCTCGTCACCACCAGCTCGCTCGAGTTGGGGATCGACGTGGGCTCGGTGGATCTCGTGATCCAGCTCCAGAGCCCGAAGCGCGTGGCGGCCGCACTCCAGCGCGTGGGCCGCGCTGGCCACTCCCTCGACGCCACGAGCCGCGGCGTGTTCATACCAACGTTCCGGGACGATGCGCTGGAACAGCTCGCGATCCTCGACGCGATGCGCACGGGCGACGTGGAGCCGACGCGCGTGGTGCAGAATGCGCTCGACGTGCTCGCACAGCTGATCGTCGCAATGGTGGCGAGCGACACGCCGGAGTGGACGAGTGCGGGCCTGTTCGACTTCGTGCGGCGCGCGTATCCGTACCACGCGCTGACACGGGCCGCGTTCGACGAGGTGCTCGGCATGCTGGCGGGAAAATACCCGAGCGACGTCGCCACCGAACTCGACGCACGGATTCACTGGGACCGGATCGCCGACACGTTGTCGCCGACGCGAGGTGCACGCATGGTGGCGACGATCTCGGGCGGCACGATTCCCGACCGTGGGCTCTACACGGTGAACCTGGCGGACAAGACACGGCTCGGCGAACTGGACGAGGAGTTCGTGCACGAGTCGCGCGTGGGTGATGCGTTTCAACTGGGTTCGAGCACCTGGCGCATCGGGGCGATCGAGCACGACCGGGTGATCGTCGTGCCAGCGCCGGGCGCGCCCGCGCGCATGCCGTTCTGGCACGGCGAGTTCATGGCGCGCTCGAGCCATCTCTCGTCACGCATCGGTGCACTGCGTCGCGAGCTCGATGAGGCGCGGACGCTGGACGACCTCGCGGCGATTCAACGCACGCATCACGCTGACGAACCGACGACGCGATCGCTGGTGGAGTACGTGCAGGCACAGCGGGCGAGCACGCGCATCGTGCCGGACGACACGCATCTGGTGCTCGAGCATTTCCGCGATGAGGTGGGCTCGGTGCGCATGGTGCTGCACGCCCCGTTCGGCGGACGGGTGAATGCGCCGTGGGGCATGGCGCTCGGCCGCCGGATACGTGAGCTGCTGAATATCGACGTGCAAGTGCAGACGACGGATGATGGCCTCATGCTCCGCCTGCCCGACATGGGTGCACCGCCGCCAGTGGAGGCCATCCGGACGCTCGGCTCCGACGAGGCCGAACGACTCGTCCTCGAGGAGGTCGGACAGTCGTCGCTGTTCGGTGCGCGGTTCCGGATGAATGCAGCGCGCGCGCTGTTGCTGCCGCGCGGCAACCCGCGTCGCCGCATGCCGCTCTGGCTGCAGCGGCTCAAGTCGCTCGACCTGCTGCAGGCCGTGCGGGCGTATCCGTCGTTCCCGATCCTGGTCGAGACATACCGCGACGTGCTGCAGGACGCGTTCGACATGGCTGGGCTGCGCGACGTGCTCGCGCGCATCGCATCGGGAGCGGTGACGATTCGCACGGTGGAGACGGAGGTGCCATCGCCGTTCGCGGCGTCGCTCCAGTTCGGGTTCGTGATCGACCACATGTACGGCAAGGATGCGCCGCGGGCGGAGCAACGCGCCGCGCTGCTGTCCCTGGATCGCGCGCTGCTGGACGAATTGATGGGTGGGGCAGGCGCCGATGACACGACGCTCGGCATGCTCGAGGAGTTGCTCGCGCGCCGCCGCGGGACAGCGGCAGGCCGCCAGGCGCGTGATGCCGACGAGCTGGCGGTGTTGGTGGATCGTGCGGGCGACCTCACGCGGGCGGAGATGGCGGCACGCGTTGCGCCCGAGTCGGAGTGGCGACGCGGCGATCCGATGGCGGCGCTGCTCGCGAGCGGGCGGCTCATCGCCGCGGAGTTGCCGACATCCACCGGCGCCGAGCGACGATTCCTTCTCGTGGACAGCTACGGTCGCTACGCGGCGGCGTTCGGCGCCGAGGCGCTGTCGCACGTCCGGGCAGGCGTCGAACTCGGGCTGCGGGCCGCGGCCGATGTGGTGCCCGAAGTGCTGCGGACCGCGGCGCTGACGGTGAAGGCGGCACGCCGCGAGATACTGGCGCGATTCGTCGCGCTCGCCGGGCCGGTGACCGTGCCCGAGGTGCTGGTGCGCTATGCGTTCGACGCGGGCTGGGTGCAGCGACGCCTGGAAGACTGGGAGCGGCGCGACGTGCTGGTGCGCGGCGTCTTCGGCGGCGTGCGCGACGAGCCGCGGTGGAGTTCGCGGCGACTACTGGAGCAGGCGCGCCGGCGGGAACTGGCGAAGGCGCGCCAGCAGATCGAGGCGGTGGGCATCGACCGCTTCGCGAGGTTCCTGCAGCGCTGGCAGCATCTCACGCCCGACACTCGCGTGGACGGGAGCGACGGCGCGGCCGTGGTGATGGCGCAGCTCTCCGGCCTGGCGCGACCGGCCGAGGGATGGGAGCGGGACTATCTGCCGGCGCGGATGGAGCGCTACGACCCCGACACGCTCGGCCGGCTCGCGGCGTCGGGCGCGCTGGTGTGGGCGGCTGAACGGAGGCCGGACGCCAAGGGTGGGCGCTCGGCGACCATCGGACGCGTGCGGTTCTTCGCGCGCGGCACGGGGCGGCTGTGGATCGGGGAGGCGGACGACGACGCGTCGCTGAGTGACGGCGCGCGCGCCGTTCGCGATGCGTTGCGCGCGGGGGGTGCGTCGTTCACCGCCGACGTGTCGGTCGCTACGGGACTGGGCGCTCGGCAGACGCGTGACGCGTTGCGCGAACTGGTCGCCGCCGGCATCGCGACCAACGATACCATGGACGCGCTCCGCGACGTGGTACGCTGGACGCCCGTGATATCGGGTCGGGAGCGCGGCGCACCGGATCCGACGCGCTGGTTGCCGGCGGACTTCGTGCCGTCGGCGCGGCCGGTGATTCAGCGTCGCGCCAATCCACGGCGGCTGCCGAAGTGGACGCGACCGGACCGCGAGACGGTCACGTCGTGGGGGGGTCGCTGGTCGCTGGTCCACACCGCGGGCACGCTGGGGCCGGTGACCGATGCGCAGTCACTGGCGGAGCAGATCGCGCGGCAGTGGCTGGCACGCTACGGCATCGTGTCGCGCGATTGGTGGCGGCGCGAGCGCCCCGCGGTGGGATGGCGCGAGATCTATCACGAGTTGAAGCGGTTGGAATTCCGTGGCGAGGTACGGCGCGGGTACTTCGTGGCGGGCCTGGCGGGGGCGCAGTTCGCACTGCCCGACGCGGTGGAACTGCTGCGCGCGCCGTCGGATGTGGAGGAGTCGCCCGTGGTGCTTGCGTCGAGCGACCCGTCGAATCCGTACATGTTGGCGCTCGCGCCGGGCGCGGCGACGGATCCATTGGCGCGCCCGCGCGGGGCGGGCGCACTGCTCGTGACGCGCGCGGGCCGGATTGTGCTGGTGGCCGAGGGGCGCGGGACGAAGTTGCGGGTGGCGTCGGACGCGGCGCCGGCCGACGTCCGGGACGCCGCGAAGGCGCTCGCGGAGCGGCTGGTGGCGCGACAGCGTGGACGGCAGGGCGGGAGGCAGGTCCGTGATCTGGTGGTGGAGACGATCGACGGGGAGCGGGCGGCGGGCTCGCGCTGGGTGGAGGTGATGCGGGACGCGGGGTTTCGGAGCATGGGAACGGGGCTGCGATATTACGCCACCGTAACGAATAAATAGATATTTATATGTCGCGCGAGACCGCGGAGCCTGTGGCCCGTGCTCGTTTTCCGACGGAGCGGTGCATCCCACCCTGCCCCAAATTGAAACGGGCAGGACGGATGGGAACCGTCGATGCGTTGCGCGCCCAGACTGTCGTCAGGGTCGCGCCTTCATCTCCACTCCCATCTGCGCCGCGGTGAATGCCCATTGATCCGCCAGCTCCGCGATGCGCTTGTCGGTCGGGCGATATCCGTGGCTGCCCTGGGTCTCGACGCGGATCAGCGTCGGCTTCGCACACCCCTGCGCCTTCTGCAGCGCCGCGGTGAACTTGAACGAGTGGCTCGGCACCACGCGATCGTCATGATCAGCGGTGGTGACGAGTGTCGCCGGGTAGCAGCGTCCCGCGACGATGTTGTGCACCGGCGAGTAGGCGCGCAGATAGGGAAACGCCGTGGAGTCGTCGGCGGAGCCGTACTCGGTGGCCCATGCGCCGCCACCGGTGAACTTGTGGTAGCGCAGCATGTCCATCACGCCCACGGCGGGGAGTGCCACGGCGAACAGGTCGGGACGCTGCTCCATCACCGCACCCACGAGCAGGCCGCCGTTCGAGCCTCCCATGACGGCGAGCTTCGCGGGCGACGTGTACTTCTGCTTCACCAGATACTCGCCCGCGGCGATGAAGTCGTCGAAGACATTCTGTTTCTTCTCCTTCATGCCGGCCTCGTGCCACGCTTCACCGTACTCACCACCCCCGCGCAAATTGGCCGTCGCCCACACGCCGCCGAGCTCGAGCCAGGCCGGCACGTCGGGACGAAAGGTGGGGTTCGTCGTGATGTCGAAGCCGCCGTACGCGTAGAGCATCGTGGGGTTGGTGCCGTCGAGTGCGAGGCCACGACGATGCGTCACGAACATCGGCACCTTCGTGCCGTCCTTCGACGGATAGAACACTCGCGTCGTCGTGTAGCGTGATGGGTCGAAGGTGAGTGCCGGCGGCTCGAACGCGATGCTGCGCTTTGCCCCGGCGTCGTAGCGGTAGACGGTGGAGGGGACGAGAGGCGACGAGAAGGTGTAGAACAGCTCGGGCCGATCGAAACGGCCCGACACTCCACCGACGCTGCCGAGTCCAGGGAGTCGCACGGTTTCCTGCGGGGTGCCCGACATGCGGTAGAAGCGGATCGTGCCGGCCACGTCCTCGAGCGTGACGACGGCGATGCGGCCGCCGACGAGATCCGCGCTCTCGATGGTGTTCCGGCCCTGCGGTACCACGGTGCGCCAGCGATCGACCGATGGCGAGGCGAGCGGAGCCGCGACGATGCGCCGCCGCTGGGCGTCGCGATCGGTGAGCAGGTACACGACGCCGTTCACGATGCCGATGGGATCGTAGGCCGCGTCGTGTCCGGTGAAGAGGGGCCGAATGGGTGCCGCGAGCCTCGGCCGCATCGGGTTCCCGAGATCGGCGACGAACAGCTCGTTCTTCGCGCTCGTCCCCTTGTTCGTCGTCACGAGCAGATAGCGCCCCGTCTCGTCCAGGCCGGCGCCGATGAACAGGGCGGGTTCCTCGGGCCGCTCGTAGATGAGTCGATCTGCTGCCTGCGACGTGCCGACGACATGGTAGTAGATCTTCTTGTCGCGAAGTGCCCCACTCAACTTCGACCCAGCGCCCGGCTCGGGATACCGACCATAGAAGAAGCCGCGGCCGTCCTCCGTCCACGAGATGCCGGAGAACTTCACCCAGCGCACGGTGTCACCAGTCGCCCGGCCGGTTCGCAGGTTTCGGACGAGGTACGTGCTCCAGTCCGACCCTCCTTCGCTCTGCCCATAGGCGACGTAGCGTCCGTCGGGCGAGGGAACGAAACCGGAGAGCGCCACCGTGCCGTCCGGCGAGAGCGCATTGGGGTCGAGCACCACCTGCTCCTTACCCTCGAGCGTCGAACGCGAGAACATGACGCTCTGCCGCTGCAGGCCAGAATTCCGCGAGTAGTACCAGCGGCCCCCCTGCCAGCGCGGCGCACTCACCTTGGGGTAGTTCCACAGCTCCGTGATGCGCGCCTTCAACGGCTCTCGCATGGGAAGGGTGGCGAGGTACGCACTCGTCACCGCGTTTTCGGCCGCCACCCACTGCGCCGTCTCCGGAGCGTTGAGATCCTCCAGCCATCGATACGGATCGGAAACGACCACCGTACCGAATCGGTCGGTCTGGTCCACCGTGCGCGTGACCGGATAGGTGAGCGCGCGCTGTTGGGCGGCGGTCTGCGACAGGGCGGGCTCGGCAGTCACGAGCGCGACGAGTGCGACGAGCGCGAGCGGACGGAGATGACGGATCATCGACAAGGCCTCGGTAGGAGTCACGGTGCGAACGTAGCGCAGTGAAATCTCCGAGGCCAGCAAACGACGAAGCGGCCACCAGTCCGGCGACCGCTTCGTCCACTGCCTCACGTGCAAAGACTACGGTGCAGGCTCGACCGTCTGATTCTTCCAGTACGTCGGATCCTCCTTGACCCACGCGGCCCCGACGATGCTCTGTGAGGGGAGGAAGGCGAAGTGATCAGTCTGGGTGCTGACGAGGTACGTCGCCGCCATGCCGGCCATCTTCTTCCGCCCCTCCTCGCCGCCGAGGGCCGCAGTGTACGCCGCGCCGTGAATCGTGGGCGCGTCATCGATTTCGGCGAGGGACTTCCGCGGCACGAAGAGAAAGAAAGTGCCAGCCGGCGCGCCCGCTGTGGCCTCATATATCGAATAGCTATCGGTCGCGCGCGCCGTTTCATGCGCACGCTTCACGAGCAGCCTCGCCTCCTCGAACGTCGGACCCATCCCTGGACGCACGGATATGCGCGTGACGCTGAAGAAGCGCATCTTCGGCAGGTTGGCAGGCCCGCCGTAGCTCAGATCGTCTCGTGCCTGTAGCACCATGCCGCGCGCGTCCGCGAGCAGGTCGCCCTCCTGCGGATCGAATCGCATGGCGACGGCGCCCAGGGCCGCATTCCCTTCGTACATCCTGTTGAGCCGCGCATACTCGGCATAGGAGGGAAAGCCGGAGACGAACCAGGTCTCCCGTGGCCCCGTCATCGATTTCATGGCGAGCGCGCCGAACGGCATTTTCGCCGCCGTAAGCGAGCGGGCCCATTCCGATTCCAATTTGTCATGAGCGTCGCCCTTGCCCGGCTTCACCGTTTCCCGCATGACCCACAGCACCTTGTACGGATTGGGAGGGGCAGCGACGGCTTGCGCGGACACGGATGACGGTACTGCCGTGGCGAGCGCCAAAGCGAGAAATGAAAAGCGGTATCGCATGGGGCCTCCCGGGTGGGGTTGGCTCCAGAATAGCGGCACCGGTGGTCACGCTGTCGAGCGGACGCGGCGTCGCGATCCGGGAGCGTGCAATGGAGGGAGTACGGTGTAGCGGGCCTACGGTGCCGAATGTATCGCCACCGTGTGCATTCGCCAGTAGATGGCGTTCGTGTCTTGCGTGTGCAGAGCCAGCCAGCGATGATCGGCCATGCCTTCACACATCACGCACGTCCTCGCGTCCGGGATCACGGCACTGGCGCTCGCCCTCGTGCCCCTGACGTCGGCCGCACCGTGGCTGGGCGCGCAGGGCGCCCCGGCATCGAGTGCCGACGCGCTCCGGTCGGCGGTCGATCGTCATCGCCGTTCGCACGAAGTGGAGATCCTGAACGAGTTTCGCGACCTGCTCGCGATCCCCAATCTCGCGAACGACAGCGCGAACATCCGCCGCAACGCTGCCGCGATCTCGGCGATGCTCCAGCGGCGCGGCGTGGTGCCGCGGCTGCTCGAGTCACCGACGGGTGGGCCGCCGGCCGTGTACGGTGAGCTGCGCACGCCAGGCGCAACGCGCACGATCGTGTTTTATGCGCACTACGATGGGCAGCCCGTGGAGCCGGCACGCTGGGCGACACCGCCGTGGGAGCCCACGATGCGTGACGGACCGCTGGAGCAGGGCGGTCGCGTCGTCTCCATGCCGACGGCGAACGGAGAGGCGAAACCGGAGTGGCGACTGTACGCGCGATCGGCCGGCGACGACAAGGCGCCGATCATCGCGATGCTCGTGGCACTCGATGCGTTGCGGGCGGCCGGCATCGCGCCCAGCGTGAACCTCAAGTTCTACTTCGACGGCGAGGAGGAAGCGGGCAACGGCCACACGCGCGCCCTGCTCGAGCGACATGCCGAGCTGCTCGCGAGCGACGGCTGGGTGTTCGCCGACGGACCGGTGCACCAGAGCCGTCGCCAACAGGTGGTGATGGGCGTGCGCGGCGTGACCGACGTCGTCATCACGGCCTATGGCGCCACCCGTGCGCTGCACAGCGGGCACTATGGCAACTGGTCGCCGAATCCCGCGGCAATGCTCGCCAACTTCGTCGCATCGCTGCGCGACATCGAGGGCCGCATCCTCGTGCACGGGTTCTACGACGACGTACGCCCGATCACCGCGGCAGAGCGCCGCGCATTGCGCACGGTGCCGTCGGTGGATGCCGCGCTGCGCCGCGAGCTCGGCCTCGGGACCGGCGCAACGGAAGGCCGCGGCGCGCTGCTCGCGGAACGGATCATGGAGCCGGCGCTCAACGTGCGATCGCTGCACGCCGGACCGGTGGGTGCTGCCGCCAATGCGATCCCTACCGAGGCCACCGCGTCGATCGACTTCAGGCTGGTGCCCGACCAGCGGCCGGCACGCATCCGGACGTTGATCGAGGCGCATGCACGACGCCGAGGATTCACCGTGCTCCACGCGGCGCCCGACAGTGCGGCGCGCATGGCGGGCGGTCGCCTGCTGCGATTCGACTGGGGCAGCGAAGGCTATCCGGGCCAGCGCACGCGCCCCGATACGCCACTCGCGCGCGCCGTCGTCCGGGCAGTCTCGGAAGGACTCGGCGTGAGCGTGATCGAGGTGCCAACGCTTGGCGGGAGTCTGCCGACGGCGTTGTTCGCCGACGTCCTGCGCGCGCCGCTGGTGGTGGTGCCGATCGCGAACCACGACAACAACCAGCATGCCGCGAACGAGCACCTGCGTCTCCAGAATCTCTGGGACGGCATCATGGTGTTCGCCGGGCTTCAGGCGCGCGTGGGCGCCGAGTGGGGTGTGACGCCGTGACGCACCGGGGTGGAGCGTCCATTCGTGTTTCATCGTGAGGCATTTCATGCGTCCGAACGCTTCGTTGGTCATGCGCCCACGTGCGCTCCCGCTGCTGTGCGCCCTCATCCTGATGGCGGGCCTGGCCGCGTGTGACGCTCGTGCGTTCACGCTCACGGGCCCGGCGGCGAGTGTTCCGCGTGGCGCGACGATCTTCGGTGTGGATGATCGAAATACCCTCGTTGCCTTCGGGCGCGGCAATCCGACGCGCGGTGAGGTCCGTCGCATTCCGATCACCGGACTCGGTGCGGGCGAGACCATCGTCGGTATCGATTTTCGCGCGAACGCGCCCGGCGTGTCCGACCGCCGCCTGTACGCCATCACCTCAGGCAACCGCGTCGTGACCGTGGATACCACGACGGGCGTCGCCACCATCATCGGCACGGCGGCATTCACGCCACCATTGGCCGGCACGTCGTTCGGCATGGACTTCAATCCGCAAGCGGACCGCATTCGCCTGCACAGCGATGCCGAGCAGGACCTTCGCCTGAATCCACTCACCGGCGCCGTGGCGGCCACGGACACGGCGCTCGCCTACGCCGACGGCGACGTGAATGCGGGGCAGAACCCGACCATCGTGGGCACGGCGTACACGAACAGCGTGCCCGGCGCGACAGCGACCGACCTGTTCGCGATCGATGGCGACCGCGACGCGCTCGTGCTGCTCGAGAGTCCCAACAGCGGCAAGTTGATCACGCGCGGCGCGCTCGGCGTGAACACGGCCCTGTCCGTCGGCTTCGACATCGTGGGTGCCGGCGCCGGGACGAGCTTCACCGGCACCGCGTACGCGACACTCACGGGAAACCCGACGCGCTCCCAACTCTACACGATCAACCTCACGACCGGTCTCGCCTCGCTGATCGGCGACGTGAACCACGATCGCCCGCTGGTCGGCATCGCGATCGCGCCGTAAAGCTGTTTCACCCCTCGCCTTCACGCCTCGACATGCGCACTGTCTCTCTGCTCGCCGCCGCGCTGGCCGGGCTCCTGCCCGTCGTGGCGCCGGCGCAATCGCCGAGTGCGTCGCGACGTGCGACCACATCCGGGTTCGACGTGACCGAAGCGACGATCGCCGGCGTGCACGCTGCGATGCGTGCCGGCAGGCTCACCTGCCGTGGCCTGGTGAGCGCGTACCTCAGCCGTATCGCGGCGTACGATCATCGCGGGCCGGCGCTCAATTCGCTCATCGTCGTCAACCCGAACGCGATCGCCGTGGCCGATTCGCTCGATGGCGACATGGCACGCGGGAGCCGCACCGGCGCGCTGCACTGCATTCCGATCATCGTGAAGGACAACTTCGAAACGATCGACCTGCCGACGACGGCGGGCTCGCTGTCGCTCGAGGGCATGCGACCGGCGCAGGATGCCTTCATGGTACGTCGCATCCGCGAGGCGGGAGCGATCGTGCTGGCCAAGTCGAACATGGCGGAGTTCGCGTTCACGCCGTTCGAGACAGTGAGCTCGATGCTGCCGGGGTACACGAAGAATCCCTACGCGCTGGATCGCGTGACCGCGGGCTCCAGCGGTGGATCGGCGGCGGCCGTCGCCGCCAACCTTGGCGAAGCGGCCCTCGGGACCGACACCGGCAACTCCATTCGTGGACCGTCGGCGCATCAGGCGCTCGTCGGCATCCGCTCGACGATGGGGCTGACGAGCCGGGACGGTGTTGCGCCACTCAACCTCGCGGCCGACATCGCCGGTCCCATGGCGCGCACCGTGGCCGATGCGGTGGCGATCTTCCAGATCGTGGCCGGCGAGGACGCGGCCGACACGGTGACGGCACGCTCGCGGGGCCATCGCGCGCGCGATTACACGACCTCGCTCGACCGTGCCGCGCTGCGCGGCGCGCGCATCGGCGTGCTGCGACAGGCGTACGAACGGCCTGGCACGGACGCCGAGGTCGTGCGCGTGTTCACCGCGGCGCTCGGCGACATGCGCCGGCAGGGCGCGGTGATCGTCGATTCCGCGACGATCACCGGGCTGGACGAGCGGCTGCGCGCGTTCACCGGCTCGTGCAACCAGTTCAAGTTCGACATCGAGGCCTGGCTCGCGCGGCAGGGCGCACGCGCACCGGTGCACACGGTGGCGGAGATCGTTCGGTCGCGCCGGTTCCACCCCACGATCCAGCCGAGGCTGGAAGCGGCGCAGGCGGAGTCGCTTCCGCCGGCGCGGAATCCGGGCTGCCGCACCCGAGACGAGTTCCGCGCGTGGCTCCGCACGGCGGTGACGGCGACGATGGACTCGCTGCGCCTCGATGCGCTCGTCTATCCCACCTGGAGCAACCCGCCGCGGCTGATCGGCGACCTGAACACGCCCGCCGGCGACAATAGCCAGCTTTTCTCGCCGAGCACCGGATTCCCCGCCATCACCGTTCCGATGGGGTACACGCGCGGCGCGCTGCCGGCGGGGGTGACGCTGTTCGGGCGCGCATGGAGCGAGCCGACGCTCATCGGGCTCGCCTATTCGTACGAGCAGGCGACGCGACACCGGCGTCCGCCGACCTCTACGCCCCGCTTGGTCAGGAGGTAGGCCGCACCGCTTGCCCGCGCCTGCACGGAGGGAAATGTTTGGGGCTCCCCATTTCCCTCTTCGGCACGCGATGCGACACCTGACCCGTACGCTCTCCGCCTCCCTGCTTCTCGCCATGCTGGCGGCGCCGCGCGCCGGTGGACAGGAGGCGTCGGCTCGTGCGCCGAATCTGCGCCGCATGACGTTCGACGACGTCATCGCGCTCCGCAGCGTGAGCGACGCGCAGATCTCGCCTGATGGAAAGTGGGTGGCGTACACGGTCACGCGCGCCGATCTCGAGCAGAATGCCAGCGATGCCGACATCTGGCTCGCCTCCACCCTCGGCGAGTTCCCGAGCCGGCTGACGACGCACAAGAAGAGCGACACGTCGCCTCGCTGGTCGCCGGATGGCAGGCGGATCGCGTTCATCTCGGCACGCGAGGAGAAGCCGCAGATCTTCCTCATGTCGGCGTTCGGAGGTGAGCCCGAGCGGCTGACGGAGCACAAGGGCGGCGTGCGTCAGCTCGCCTGGTCGCCCGACGGCCGGTCGATCGCTTTCATCGCCGACCAGGAGCCGACGGCGGACGAGGAGAAGCGGATCAAGGACAAGGACGACGCGATCGTCGTCGACACGAACTACAAGTTCAACCGGCTGTGGGTGCTCGATGTCGCGACGCGAACGGCGCGCCTGCTGGCGACGGGTGACGCGGTGGCGAACGATCCGCAGTGGTCACCCGATGGAACGCACATCGCGTACAGCACCACGCCGACGCCACGTGCGGACGACGGCAGCCTGAGCGACATCCATGTCGTGGCCGTGGCGGGTGGTGCGCCGAGGACGCTCGTGGTGAATGCAGGCGCCGATCAGTCACCGCGCTGGTCGCCCGATGGCGCGCGGATCGCCTACATCACCAGCGCGGGCAGCGATGTCCGGCAGTCGCAACTGGCCGTGGTGCCTGCGGCTGGCGGCACGCCGCGCATGGTCGCGCCGGGCTTTCTCTACCAGCCAAACGCGCCAACCTGGTCGCCCGACGGTCGCACGCTCTACTTCGGTGCGTCCGTGCGCACGACGTCACAACTGTTCGCCGTTCCGTCGGCGGGCGGCACGCCGCGCGCGCTCACGGACGTGCGGGGCGTGATCGGCGGAGGTACGATGTCGCGCGATGGACGGAGTGTCGTGTTCACGATGTCCGACCCGCAGCGGCCAGCCGACGTGCACGTCGCCACGATCGGCACCGGGATGCTCACAACGCGCCAGCTCACCGATCACAACCCGCAGGTCCGGGATCTGGCGCTCGGGAAGGCGGAGGTAGTGCGGTGGAAGAGCAGCGACGGAATGGAGATGGACGGCGTGCTGCTCCGGCCGGTGGGCTACGAGCCCGGCAAGCGCTATCCGCTCATCACCTCTGTGCATGGCGGACCGGCGGGCGCCTGGACGGAGAGCTTCGCGGCGGGATGGGGAAGTCCGGGACAGGTGGCGGCGGGGCAGGGGTTCGCCATTTTCTATCCCAATCCGCGCGGCTCGTCGGCGTATGGCGAGCCATTCCTGCGTGCGAACATCAAGGACTGGGGCGCGGGCGACTACCGCGATATCCAGACGGGTATCGATGCACTGATTGCGCGCGGCGTCGCCGATTCGTCCAGGCTGGCGCAGACGGGATGGAGCTATGGCGGCTACATGACGGCGTGGACACTCACCCAGACGAACCGCTTCAAGGCCGTCGTCGTGGGCGCGGGACTCACGGACATGTACTCGATGTATGCGACGAACGACATTCCGCGCGCGCTCGACGGATACTTCGGTGCCGAGCCATGGAACGACACGACGGAATACCGCAAGCGCTCGGCAATGACGTACATCAAGAACGCGCGCACGCCGACGCTCATCCTGCACGGACAGGTGGACCTGCGCGTGCCTGTTGGTCAGGCGCAGGAGCTGTACACGGGGCTCAAGAAGAACAACGTGCCGGTGCAGCTCGTGTTCTACCCACGCGAGCCGCACGGATTGCAGGAGCCGCGGCACCAGCTCGACAAGATGAAGCGGGAGCAGGAATGGATTCGGCGGTGGACGCTGGGCGGGCAAGCCGCCCTGGTGCCATGATGCGACTCTCGCGCCGGCACTTCGTCGCGATGATTCCCGTGCTGCTGCTCGGCCGCGCGTCACGCGCGCGAGCGGAGCGCGTGCCGCGCAAGCCGAAGCATCCCGAGCCGCGGCCGGGCATCACGGCCGCTCGCGTGCTCCGTGACGACATGCTCACGGATCTGTCGCTGGCGCCGCTGTTCGCGATGGTGCGCGACATTCCCCAGGTCGTCGACGGCATCCGGTGCAACTGCGGCTGCGCGGAGATGGAGGGCTTCTATTCGCTCCTGTCGTGCTACGAGAAGGACGGCATGGCGCAGCACTGCGTCATCTGCCAGGGGCAGGCCCGGCTCGCGCACAAGCTGCACACCGAGGGCTGGTCGTTGCGCGGCATTCGCCGGGCGATCGATGCCGAGTTCGGGGACTGATCGCCAGCGGCACATCATCACACGAGAGGACGTCATGATCGAATCACGCACGTCATGCATCGCCCGCACATCGCTACGTACCGTCGCGCCACTCGTCTGCCTGCTCGCCGTGCCGGTGGGTGCGCAGATCCGGGCGAGCGAGCGCGGCTCCGTCTCCCAGACGGTGGACGGCACCGTCATCACCGTCGACTACGGGCGCGCCCAGGCGCGTGGCCGCGATTCACTTTTCGGCAAGGTGGTCACGAAGGGTGAGGTATGGACCCCGGGCGCGAATGCGTCCACGACGATTCAGGTGTCGCGCGACGTCACGGTGGGCGGCAAGCCCTTACCGGCGGGGAAGTACTCGGTGTGGCTGGTGAGCGATCCGTCTGCGCCGTGGACGCTCTACTTTCACACGAACGCCACGCTCTTTCACAACCGGCACCCCAAGATCACCGAGATGGCCCTCGCCGTTCCGGTCTCACAGACGTCGACCGCTGAACACGTCGAGATACTGACGTTCGATTTTCCGCGCGTGTCGCCCGCGGGCGCACAACTCCGCCTTCGTTGGGGCACGACGGTGGTCCCGGTGGAGATCGGCGTCATGCCGAGCGCGCCGAGGGCGACGATGACGGCGGAGCAACTCGCGCCCTACCTCGGGACGTATAGCGTGACCTTTCCGGTGCCCGGGGGGAAACGAACGCCGGAGATGAAGCTCGCCATTGTGAATGCGAAGGGCGCGTTGCGGGGGATCATGGACGGAGCAGGCGAAGCGATGGAAATGGAATACCTGCCGACGTCCACGCCACACCGCTTTATGCCCGCCTTCCTCAAGGACGGAAAGATCTACGACGTGGAAGTGGTGCCGGTCGACTTCCAGATGGTCGATGGGCGCGCCGTCGGTTTTACAACGCTGTTCGAGGGCAGGCCGTGGATGGAGGGCACCCGAAAGGACTGACGGCGCGCGGATCTAGAGGGTAAGCGCGAGCGCGAGCGCCTCGACCAGCCCGCCCTGGTCGACATGACCCACGTGGAAGCGCGCCGCATCATGCGCGGCGCGTTCGGCATTTCCCATTGCCACGGCCGCACCGACGATGCGCAGCGCGGGAACGTCGTTGGCGCCGTCGCCCACCATCATGACGTGCGCGAGCGGGATGTCATACGCCTTCGCAACCGCACGCACCGCCTCGCCCTTGTCCACGCCCGCTGGTGTGACATTGAGGAAGCTGGCATCGGGCATGACGGGTGACAGTGAATGCGAGAGGGTGAGTCCGTCATGCGGCTCGGACATCACCGCCTCCACTTCTTCGTGCGGGAGCAGCCACTGGGCGCGCACCACCGGTGCGTCGAAGGCGAGCAGGTCGCGCACCACGAAGGGAAGCCCGAGCAATCGCGCGTGCTCGCGGGCGCGCGGGACATCCGTCTCCACGGCGTAGCTGGTGTCGCCGTAGAGCTCGAGTGACCGGCCCGTCGCACGCGCGCGCTCGATCAGCGCGCGTACGAGGCCGGGCTCGATGGGCCGGGAATGTGTGGTGCCGAGTGGGAGGCGGATGACGCTCGCGCCGTTCTGGAACACGTGCCATCCATCCGCGTCGAGCCGATCGGCAAAGCCGCGCGTCTTGCCGAAGGCGGGTCGGCCGGAGCAGATCGCGAGGCGAATGCCCCGCGCGCGCATCCCTGCGGCCGCGGACCACGTCTCCGTGGCGACGTCACCCGAGCTTCCGACCATGGTGCCGTCCACGTCGACGCAAATCAGCGCGATCATCCCGGCAAACAAAACGCGGAGCGGCGTACCCGGCTCACTCGATCTTCACCCCGACAATTTCGGGGTCGGCGCGCGGATAGCGCAGGCGAAGCTTCCCGAGCCGGTCGGCGATCGCGCGGGCCACCAGGTAGTCCCGCACATCCTTGTCGTCGGCGGGCACGACGAACCAGGGCGCCCAGTCCGTGCTCGTGTGCGATAGCGCCCCCCGATACGCCTTCGTGAAGTCATCCCATTTCGCGCGGTCGTCCAGGTCGCCGAGGCGGAACTTCCAGTTCTTCTTCACGTCGCTCAACCGGTCCTCGAGCCGCACCTTCTGTTCGCCGTGCGAAATGTGAAGCATGAACTTCATGATCACCACACCGTTCGCGGTGAGCATGTGTTCGAATTCGTTGATCTGGTCGTACCGCGCCAACCATTCCCGCTTGTCGATCGAGCCATGCACGCGGGGCACGAGGACATCCTCGTAGTGCGAGCGGTTGAAGATCCCGATCATCCCTCGTGGCGGCACCTGCTGATGGATGCGCCAGAGGAAGTCGTGGTGCTGCTCGAGATCGGTCGGTGCCTTGAAGCTGGTGACGCTGCAGCCCTGCGGGTTCACCGCGGTGAACACCTTGCGAATGGTACCGTCCTTTCCCGAGGCATCGCGTCCCTGCAGCACGATGAGCACGGCGAAGCGTGCGTCGGCGTACAGCACGCGCTGGAGGTCCGAAATTCGTTCCACCTGTTCCGCGGTGGCGTCGTCGAGCGCCTTTCCCGTCATCACCGTGCGCCGCACGCGCGCGTCGGCGTCACCAAGATGAATGGAGCGCTTGTCGGTGACAGGGGTGAGCTTCATGCGCCAAGGTTAGCGCGACGCCGCGAGCTCAGGAAGGCTGGCCACGCTCCGATGCGTTCCGTATACTCGCCGCCATGACATCTCGCGCCGCCATCCTCCTAATCGTCCCTGCACTGCTCGGTGCCCAATCGCGCTCCGCCGATTGGCCCGTGTACGGGGGCACCTCCGACAACACCCGGTACTCCACACTCTCCCAGATCACCCCGCAGAACGTCGGGACTCTGCGCGTCGCCTGGACCTACGCGACAAAGGACGAATTCCCCGGATCGGAGATGCAGGCCAATCCGATCGTGGTGGACGGCGTTCTCTATGCGACGACGCCCAGGCTGCGCGTGTTCGCGCTCGATGCAGCCACCGGCCGCGAGCGGTGGAGCTTCGATCCGACACTCGGCAAGCCCACGACGCAGCGGTTCCGCCAGCGTGGCGTCGTCGTGCATGGCGACCGCGTGTTCTTCTCGCATCGCAACTGGCTCTGGGCGCTCGACAAGGCGACGGGCAAGCCGATCACTTCGTTCGGCGACTCCGGACGAGTGGACATGCGGAAGGGGCTCGACCGACCCATCGAGGGCGTGACGATCAGCGCCAGCACGCCGGGCGTCGTGCACGACGGGTTGCTCATCATGGGAAGCACGGTGGCGGAAAGCCTGCCGTCGTCGCCGGGCGACATCCGCGCGTACGACGTCATCACGGGCGAACTGCGCTGGATCTTCCATACGATTCCGCGACCGGGCGAGTTCGGTTACGACACCTGGCCGACGGAGACCTACAAGGTGGCCGGCGGCGCGAACGCATGGGCCGGTCTCACGGTGGACCACGCGCTGGGAATCGTGTACGGCGCGACGGGCTCGGCGTCATTCGACTTCTATGGAGCGAACCGGCACGGCGACAACCTGTTCGCCAACACCGTGCTCGCGCTGGATGCGCGCACGGGCAAGCGCATCTGGCACTATCAGGGTATTCGTCACGATCTCTGGGATCTCGACTTTCCGTCGCCGCCGGCGCTCGTCACGGTGCAGCGCGATGGGCATACGATCGAGGCACTCGCCCAGATCACGAAGACCGGGCACGTCTGGACGTTCGACCGTCGCACGGGAGTGCCACTCTTTCCGGTGGAGGAGCGCGCCGTACCGCCATCGCGGCTACCCGGCGAGCGAGCGAGCCGCACGCAGCCGCTGCCGGTGAAGCCTCCGCCGTTCGCGCGACAGACGCTCACCGAGGCGATGTTGACGCGCCGGACGCCGGCCGCGCACGCCGCAGCGCTCAAGACCTACCGTCAGTACGCGACGCGCGGACTCTATGCGCCGCCGAGCAGCAAGGGGACGATCGTGTTCCCCGGCTACGACGGCGGCGCGGAGTGGGGAGGTCCGGCATTCGACCCGGCGAACGGCCTGCTGTACGTGAACTCGAACGAGATGGCGTGGCTGCTGAAGATGGAGCCGCGCAGCGACAAGTCGCTGTACCAGAGCAATTGCGCGAGCTGTCATCGGTCCGACCTGAAGGGAACACCGGGACAGATCCCGTCGCTGGTGGGGATCGGCACACGTCGTTCGCGCGACGAACTCGCGACGATCATCCGGCAGGGACAGGGGCGGATGCCCGGTTTCGGGGGCACGCTGGAGGGTGGCGCGATCAACGATCTCGCCAACTTCCTCATCACCGGGCGGGACGTGGCAGAAACGGCGGGGTCGAACCCGAACTTCCTGAAGTATCGGAACGATGGGTACAACATCTTCCTCGACCACGAGGGGTATCCCGCCATCTCGCCGCCGTGGGGCACGCTCAACGCGATCGACCTGAATACGGGGACGATCCGCTGGAAAATTCCCTTCGGTGAGTATCCCGAGCTGGTGGCGAAGGGAATGAAGAACACCGGCACCGACAATTACGGTGGGCCCGTCGTGACGGAGAACGGGCTGCTGTTCATCGGCGCGACGAGCTGGGACAAGAAGCTGCACGCCTACGACAAGATGACGGGGAAACTCCTGTGGGAGACGGTGCTGCCGGCGGCGGGGAGCGCGACACCCTCGCTGTACATGGTGAACGGACGCCAGTTCCTGGTCATCGCGTGCGGCGGCGGCAAGAACGGCGCGCCGTCCGGTGGAACCTACGTGGCCTTCGCGCTCCCCGAATGACGAGCACCGCATCGGTCATCGCCACGCTGGTCGCGTCGACGGTGCTGCTCGGACCGGCGCGTATGGCAGCGGCACAGACGACGCAGGCCGCGCCAGGAACGCAGGCATCGCTGCAGAAGCCACAGACCATCGTGAAACGTCCATCCGTAGCAGTGCGTGTCGCGGCACTCAACGCGATGTTACGTGAACATTGGCAGTACACGCTGCGCACCGCACCCGAGTTCGCATCGATTCTCGGCGACAAGCGCTACAACGATCGCTTGAGCGATTTCTCGCAGGATGCGATCGACCGCGATCTCGTGCGGCAACGCGATTTCCTCGACCGCTTTCAGAAAGTGGAGACGATCGGGTTCGCCGCGCAGGACCGGCTGAACCGCGATCTGATGGTGCGAAATCTCCGGGAGTTGCTGGAGGGCGCGACGTTCAAGGAATGGCAGATGCCCGTGACGCAGTTCGTCGGCGTGCACATCGACCTGCCCCAGCTCGTGACCGGGCTCTCCTTCGCGACAACGAAGGATTACGAGGACTACATCGCGCGCCTGCGGCAGGTGCCGCGGCTGTTCCACCAGGTGACCGCACAGATGCGAGCGGGTATGGCGACGGGGGTGATGCCACCGAAGATCCTGCTCACCCAGGTAGCGACGCAGGCCGGGACGATCGCTGCGCAATCCGCGGACTCGACACCATTCGCCGTCCCCGCGTCCCGGTTTCCCAGCCGGATGCGTACGGCTGAACAAGCCCGACTTCGCACCGCGCTGCTGGCGGCGATTCGTGACAGCGTGCTCCCCGCGTATTCGGCGTTCACGACATTCGTGCGTGACGAGTACGCGCCAAGGGGACGCGACGACATCGGACTCTGGGCACTGCCCAATGGCGCCGAGCGCTATGCATTCGCCGTGCGGCGCATGACGACGACGAACATGACGTCGGACTCGATCCATGCGTTGGGATTGCGCGAAGTCGCACGGATCGAGGGTGAACAGCTCGCGATCGCCCGGCGGCTCGGCTTCGCCGACCTGCAGTCGTTCCGCGACTCGATCCAGCGCATGCCCGCGCTGCATCCCCGGTCGCGCGAGCAGATCCTGGACGAGTACCGCACTTACACCGCACAGATGTGGGCGAAGCTGCCGACGCTGTTCGGCCGGCTGCCAAAGGCGAAGCTCGAGATCATGCCGATCGAGCCATTCCGCGAGAAGGAAGCGTCTACCGGATACAATCAGGGCACACCGGACGGATCACGGCCAGGCCATGTGTTCGTGAACACGTTCGACTACGCGAATCAGCTCACGATCAACAACGAGTCCACCGCGTACCACGAAGGCGTTCCGGGCCATCACATGCAGGTCTCCATCGCCCAGGAGCTACGGTCGCTGCCTCCCTTCCGGCAGCAGGCCGGCTACACGGCGTACGTGGAAGGGTGGGCGCTCTACTCCGAACGATTGGGCAAGGAGCTGGGGTTCTACCAGGATCCGTTCAACGACTATGGCCGCCTCGACGACGAAATGTTGCGAGCGATCCGCCTCGTGGTGGACACGGGGATTCACGGCAAGCGGTGGACGCGCGAGCAGGTGGTGAACTTCTTCCGTGCGCACTCGAGCTCGGCCGACGCGGGAATCCAGTCCGAGACCGACCGCTACATCGCACTGCCAGGCCAGGCGCTCGGCTACAAGATCGGTCAGCTCACGATCCTTCGGCTCAGGGAGCAGGCGCGACAGGAACTCGACGACCGGTTCGACATCCGTGCATTCCACGACCAGGTGCTGGGTGCGGGCGCGCTGCCGATGGACGTGTTCGAGGCGCGGATGCAGTCGTGGATCCGGCAGGTGAAGAACCGCTCGTGAACGCAACGCCGGCGCATCGAGGCGCGAGCGTCAGCGTCTGCGCTACCGCGTGCGCCGGCGGGCCGTGATCAGGACCGCGATTTCATCGGGACGCGCATTGACGAAATCCAGGCGCACCCGTCCGTCGGGCAGCGTGCTCACGGTGGTGGGAATGGAACTGTTGGTCAGCATCCATCCGCTGGGGAGCACCACGGCGTTGGCCGGGCGTCCGAAGCTGCGATCCCACACCAGCTCATCGCCGGCGAGTCGGTAGCGCGCCGTGTCCGTGTACGTCTCGAACATGCGCAGACGAACGGAGGTGCCGGCTTCCACGCGCGGGAAGTGGAACACCACCACTTCGGTGGCCGGCGTCACGTTGGCCACGTCCAGCTTCGCGGCGGTGATCGCGTCGCCGCGCACGGTTTCGAAACGGAGTGCCGCGCCCGTGTCCAGATTGCGCGCCCGTGGGTTCGACACAGTGCTGCCGGCGCGAACCACATTGAGATAGGTGCTCACGCCGGGCCGCGACTCGGTGTAGTCGTGGTAGAGGTCGAACGCGCCCGTTTCGGGCTGTTGCAGGAAGTAGACGATCTCCCGATTCTGGCGCGCTCGTTCGTCGAGCCGCGCCGCCATGCTGGACGGCGCGGCGGGACGAGCGGCGATCGGCAGGGCCCGCACGGTCACCGCGGCCTCCGAGGGCGTCGCGTTCCAGAAGCTGATGCCGACGCGGCCATCCGGCTCCTGCAGCACCTGCGCGGGGAAGGTGGACCCGACGAGCTCGTAGCCGCGAGGCAGGACGACTGCGTTGCGCTTGATGCCGAGCGGGCGCGTGAACACGAGCGTGTCGCGACGCACGAAGTAGCTGAGCGAATCCTCGTACGTCTTGATGATCAGCAGGCGCGCTTCCCCCGGATCGGGGGGAACCGGACGAGCGAGCGTGACCCGGATGTACTGCTGCGACGTATCGTCGGTGCGCACGCCGCCCGAGCGCGCTACCGTGCCGCCCACGATGTCGAACGCGAGTGGCTTGCCGGTCGCGCGATCGACGACGCTTTCGTCGGTGGCGATGCTCCCCTTCCGGATGGGATTGAAGTAGTGCGTCGC
>JANLTI010000058.1:0-2708 GCA_031362845.1 Gemmatimonadaceae bacterium
TGTAGCGACGGCAGTCGTCACTTGCTCCAGATACCGCACAGCTCGAAGCTGTCAGCTCGGCCGTGGACCGTGACCCTTCAGAACTCTACGTCACACGACGTATATGCCTGCGCCCGCCGCCGAACGACCTTCATCTGTCGCTCGCTCCCCACGCCGTCCTGCGACCTGCTCGCGTTTTGTCTCCCTCGAACGGTGCTGACGATGCGACCCCGCCTCTTCTTCATGATGCTCGCGCTACTGGTTACTGCGCCGACCATTCCGCTCCATACGCAGGAGCCGGCCTTTGGCCTCCACTTCGGCGGTCCCGTACGGGCTTCACTCGCCGTGGGCGTCATGTGGATGGAGACGACCCGTGGCTACGGGCGTGGTCCGATGCTGATCGCCGAACCCGGTCTCCGCGGACATCGGCTGTCGGCGGGCTACCTCTTCTCTCGGGGACAGCTCGCGAGCTACGCCTCGGTGCGAGCCACCGGTCTCGCGCTCAAAAGTGATGAATGGCGCCAGTACGCGGGACTCGATGTTCAGGTGCAGCCACTCTTCGCATTCGGTGGTCGGATCGGCGCCTTCGTCCCACTGAAGTCCGCGGCAGCTCGACGACTTCTCTGGATTGCCGATGTGAGTCTTGGTCTGTAGCACTTCTGCTATCATCGCATGAGGTGAAGGTCACCGGGAGGACACAGCATGACAGTCACGTCGCTGGCAGGTTTTCGTCTCGCGAACATCACGCGTGCTGCCGCAGTCGCAGTGCTCGGATTCTTCCTGATGTTCGTTGGCCACATCCTGGCGTTCGTCGGTTGGAATGCGACCCGTGATCTTGCGCTGCATCTCCCGTATTGGTGGAGCTACGTGCTCATCTATCCAGTTGCCGGCCTCGCGATTGCGCGACGCCGCATGCTCTCCGGATGGAGGGTGGCTGGGTATCTGTGTGCCGCGCCATTGCTGTACTTCTTCCTGCTGGGCGTCACGGAAGGCAGGTGGTTCGTCAGCGACTTCGCGCTTGGCGGTATCATTGCCTCGGCGCTGTTGACCGGCCTGGTCGCGCGCAGCCGGTGGGCGCGCGTGACTCAAGAAAACGGTTGACTTGGCGGCTGGAATGACTGATCGTGACGATCGCTCTCGAACTCCCATGAGCTCGATGAGGTGATTCGTGCGACTGCTCTCGTTCCGCCTCTGCGCCCTGCCTACGTCATGTGACGTATGTCGATACTCGCGTCACATCGCGATCATGAACATGTCGCCATCGCTCTCGCGCTTCGCGCGCCGGTGGCGACTGGTGTGACGATGTTGCCTCTCGTGTGAGGCCACCGAGGGAGCGTTCGATGCCCTCGAGGAGAGTTCTCATGTCCGTCCTTCGACGCACGCTGCCAGGGTTGCTCGCGCTTCTCGTGTTTGTTCCTGCGATCAGTACGCGTGCGCAATCGACGCCGCCGCTCGCCAGCAATGATTCGGGACCCTGCGACACCGGTGATTTTCGCAATTGCGTGGTGAGCGAGACAGCTCGCTGCGATGCGGGTGAAGCGAAAGCCTGTCACTCACTCGCCTTTCGATACTCCCGCGGTGTCGGCGTGTCGCGAGACGAGAAGCGTGGCCACAAGCTGCACGTACGAAGTCTTCCCCTTGCCGAGAGTGCGTGCACCAAGGGCGATCAGTATGGTTGCGCCTTCGCGGCTTTCGTCATCGCCACGTCCATTGACCCACATCGTGACCTGGTTCGCGCGGGAAAGCTTGCGGAGCGCTCATGTGAGGGTGGAATCGCCTTGGCCTGCTTCGGTGTCGGCAATGCCGCCCTGTTCGGCGGTATGGGTATCTCGCGCGACCCCGCAAGGGGCGCACAGTTGCTCGAGACCATCTGCGCGGGCGGCTATGCCCTCGCATGTTTTCAATTGGGACAGAATTACGAGTTGGGTCGGACCGTGGGCCAGGACTACGCACGCGCTACGGTGCTCTACCATCATGCCTGCGAGGCGGCTCGCGAAGCGCACGAGATGAATGCGTGTCACTACCTCGGCTCGGCATACGACGAGGGTCGCGGAGTCACGGAAGATGCCGCCAGCGCGGCCCAGCTCTACGACCGGGCCTGCCGCGGCGCGGACGCGTCCGGCTGCAACAGCCTCGGATACTTCTACGAGCGCGGACGCGCCGTGGCCCTGGACGCGAGCCGGGCGGCGCAACTCTACGAGCGTGCGTGCCAGCTAGCCAATCCGAGCGGATGCGATAATCTCGCAGTGCTGTTTGAAGGTGGCAACGGAGTACTGCGGGACACGAACCGAGCGAGAAGATTGCGGCAGCAGGCTTGCGAGCTGGCTCCGCGTCCGAGTTGCAGGAGGGACTGAGCGATGAACGCCATCCTCGCCCGGAATCTGGAGATTCCGAGATCCCTTGTCGCGATCCTCGTCGTGGTCGTCGGAGGCTTCTGGGGCTTGGTCACCCTCTTCTCCGACCAACCTCTCCACTCCTCCTACGCGGAATGGGTCGCGTACGTCCTGATCATCCACGCATTCGTCGGCTTTCTGATCGGCCTGCTGCTCCCATCGCGGTGGGTGCTCTCGATCACCGCGGCGTGGGGTGCATTCCTGCTCGACTTCACGAGCGTGATCTCCCTGTTCGGAGCGAGTGGGTCGACGGCCGGCCCGCCGGTTGGCGCACTCATGGTTGTCGCGTCGGTGCTCATGGTATTCGCGGTGCCGGCTGCTGCCGCGGCTGGTGGC
>JANLTI010000075.1:0-61383 GCA_031362845.1 Gemmatimonadaceae bacterium
ACGGGGCGGGCGAGGCGGCTACGCCGCCCGCCCTTACCGGAACGGCAGTGCAGTCATCAGTTGCCGTAAGCGTGCCGTGCGCAGCACGGCCACGCGCCCCGTAAGGCGGCGCGCAGCGCCCGCCGCCCCGTAAGGCACGAGCGCAGCGAGAGCCGCCCCGTAAGGTGCGCGCGCAGCGCCGCACCGCCCCGTTATCAGTGCGCCGCGTCGCTGTTGATGATCGACGACCACGTCACATGCGGGCCGTTGCGCTTGCCCTTCTCCACGACCTTCACGCCATCCGGCGCGATCGTGATCGTGTAGACCTTTCCTGCGTGCTCCAGCTCGCGCTTGATCGACTTGTCCAGTTTGGTCGCCATTGGGCCTCTGATGAAGTGTGTCGCCTGACGGCGAAACTAAAGGCGAGCCGGAACCGAAGCTAGGCCATGCATCACCTCCTTCGCGTCCCACAGTGCTCGCCGTCGCCCGTTCAGGTCCCCTCGAGGCCACGCAGCCGCGCATCGAGATGCGATCGATCGGCGATCGTCGCCGCGAGCGGACCATGCGCTCCGAACTCCACGATCGACACCGATCCCACCGGACAGCCGAACCGATAGCGAAACCGACCGACGTCCACGCCGAGCAGCGCGCAGAGCGCCACACGAATCGACGCCTTGTGCGATACCACCAGCACGTTGCCGTCCTTGTGCTCGGCGTCGATCTCCTCGATCACGCGGGTCATGCGCTGCGCCAGCGCCACCGCCGTCTCGCCGCCGGTCGGCGGATTCCAGGCGGGATCGGCGCTCCATCGCTCGTACTCCACATGGTGATCGCGCGACACCGTCTCGGCAGTCATGCCATCCCAGTTTCCGTAGTCGAGCTCGGCGAGTCCGTCGCGTCGCTCCACCTCGAGCCCCACCGCGCGCGCGAGCGGCGCCGCCGTCGCGGCAGCACGCGCGAGCGGGCTGGCGTAGATGGCGCGCCACGAAGTCGTGCCGTACGCGGCGGCGAACGACTCCGCCATCGCGACGCCCTCCGGAGTGAGTGCCGGATCGAGCCGCCGGCCGCAGAAGACGTTCGCACGACTCATCGCAGTCTGGCCATGTCGGAGCAGGAATAGTCGGAGCATGTCGTCGAATCTATCGAGAGTTGGCACAGGTCGATGGGTCGCACGGACACGCCCGACCGCCATGCGCGGAGGCACATCGCTTGCCTTGGATCACGCGCCTGAGGGTGCGACGCAGCACGCACTCCACTCACGGCGATACCACCCACGCGGAGCACGAACGATGAAAATGGAAAACCTGGAGGAACTCTACGTCGAAGAGCTCAAGGATCTCTGGAGCGCCGAGACGCAGCTGCTCAAGGCGCTGCCCCGCATGGCGAAGGCCGCCACGCATCCACAGCTCAAGCGCGCGTTCCTGAAGCACGAGAAGCAGACGCAGCAGCACGTCAAGCGACTCGAACGCATCTGCAAGGGCCTCGACGTGAGCCCGCGCGGCAAGAAGTGCGTCGGGATGGAAGGGCTGATCAAGGAAGGAAAAGAACTGATCAGCGAGAAGCCCGCCAAGGACGTCCTCGACGCCGGTCTCATCACTGCCGCGCAGCACGTCGAGCACTATGAGATGGCCGGCTACGGTACCTGCCGCACCTGGGCTCGCGTGCTCGGCCGCCCCTCCGATGAGCAGCTCCTCCAGACCACGCTCGACGAGGAGCAGCAGACGGATCTCGATCTCACCGCGCTGGCCGAATCCTCCATCAACATCGAGGCGGCAGAGTCGGGCGACGACGAGTAGGCGAACCCGTCCCACCGAGCTGCACCTGGGGCGAGCGCCAGTCTGGCGCTCGCCCCTCGTCGTCTCGGTCACCTGCAGGCGTCTGCGGACTCAGCTGCACCTTTTCGAAACAGATGATGGCAAGAAACCTGCTCTCCTCACATTTACTATGGTAGGTGCATCACTCTCCGCGACGCTCGAAGGAGCGTCTCGATCGCCGTCTCGGGTCCTCAAGGCACTGCTTGTGGTGAATCCGGCGGCGCGTGGCGTGAGCCGCGCCCTTCCCACGGTATTGGAAGGATTTCGATTGGCGGGCGTGGAGTGCGAGGTGGCGGAGACACGAGCCCCAGCTCACGCAACCGAGCTCGTGCGGGCACATCTCTCAGGGGGCCACACCACCGACGCCATCTTCGCGCTGGGCGGCGATGGTACGGCGATGGAAGTCGCCACCGCCCTCGCCGAATGGCCCGAAGCGCCGCCCCTCGGCATTCTGGCGCTTGGAACCGCCAACGTCCTCGCTCGCTCACTCGGCATTCCGCTGCGACCCGCTCACGCGGTTCGCGCCCTCGTCGACGCCGAGACTATTTCCATCGACCTCGGCCGCATTGCCGGCGGGCCGAGGTTCGCGATCGGGCTCGGTGTCGGTCTGGACGCGTCGATGATCGGCGGAGCGTCGCGCATGCTGAAGCGGCGGCTCGGATACATCGCGTATGCGTCATCCGCCGTGCGGGCCGGTCTCCGCCTCGAACGATTCAACGCGCGCATCACCATCGACGGCGTCACGACGAACGTCGAGGCGTCGTCGGTCCTCGTCGCCAACTTCGGTCTCGTGCTGGGCGATCTCGTCTGCTTCGGTGAACGTGTCGGCCATCGCGACGGACTGCTCGACGTCTGCGTCTACTCCCCACGCTCCCTGCTCGACGCCATCCGCATCTTCTGGCGCATGCTGCGCGGCGGTGTGAGCGACGACCGCTGTGTTCGCACGATCAGCGGTCGTCATGTCCGGATCGAGACCGATCCTCCCCGTCCCATGCAGGCCGACGGAGAGTTGCTCGGACTCACGCCGGTCGAGATCCATGTCGAGCCGAATG
Source organism: Gemmatimonadaceae bacterium (assembly GCA_031362845.1). Taxonomy (GTDB): domain Bacteria; phylum Gemmatimonadota; class Gemmatimonadetes; order Gemmatimonadales; family Gemmatimonadaceae; genus AG11. Next base: position 2,846 of record JANLTI010000075.1, read on the forward strand.
TGCTGCGGTTGCTCGTCCCGGCGGCGCGCCCGCGACGCTGGACCATTCGCCGCACTTCCGCCGTGCACACTCCTGCCAACCTGCAATCGTCGCTGCAATGAACTACATGGCACAACGCATTCGTCCACCGACCGCAGCGCGTTTCATCGCGACGTTCGGCTATGCCTGGTTCGTCATCGGGCTCTTCATGGGAACGGTCGTGCTCGTCGTCGCCGTGCGCGGCATCATCGACATCATCCAGCGACTCGGATGGGGGCAGGTCGCGCAGGACCGCATCCTCATCGGCCTGATCCTGACCTTCGTCGTCACGTCGTTCCTGCTCGCACGACGTGTCGTGCGGATGCTCTACCGTCAAACGCCTCGCGTACGCCAGATCGCACTCGTCGCACTCGCCGTTCCGGCCATCGCGAGCGGGTACGCCTGGTCGAATCCCACGCGCTTTCTTGCGGGCTTTGCCGGTTCCACCAGCAGCCTCGTGACGTTGCGTGGAGGTCCCACCTTTCTCTTCGGCCCCTATCCGGACAATGACCGCATCCTGGAGCTCAAGCGGCAAGGAGTGGGCGCGATCGTCACGCTCCAGGATCCGCGGGTACTCGTCGAGCTTCAGGGAATCAACGAGGAGCGCAAGAGCGCCGAACGAGCCGGCATAAAGCTCATTCACGCGCCCATGCTGCCGTGGGTGAGCGACAACTCCGCATCGATCGCCCTGATCAAGGATCTCGCGAAGAACGGCACTGGCACCTACTACGTGCATTGCGGACTCGGTCGCGACCGGGTCAACATCGCGAAACGGGTCATCGAGTCGTTCCAGCCGCAGACCGGTGCCCGACTCGCCGCCACGGCGGGGCTCAAGCGCGCCGAGGGCTTCGCACAGCGTACCACTCCGTTCCAGCGCGGACGGCTGATCCAGCTCGCGCCCGAGGTCTGGATGATCCCGATGCCCAACGCCGCCGAGCTGTACGGCCATATCATCCAGGGCTCCCCGGGACACGTCATCATGCTCCTGGACTCCGCCGATGCGGCGCAGGCGAAGTGGATGGCCGATGCGCAGCGCGACATGCGGCAGTACTCCATCGCCTTTTCCGCGATGCCGACGTCCGCGGGAGACAGCCTGCGTCGATCCATCAAGCCGGCCGACACGACGGCGGCGGCATTGGGCGCGCTGATCGCGAAAATACGGACGCAGCGGCCGCCGTACACCCTGATCGTACCCTACACGACCTACTCCAGGCGGGCCCCGACGCAGCCGCTGACGCGCGCGCTACTGACCGCATTCGGCGTGAGCGGTGCTGACAGTGCCACAGTCCCCGGTACCGCGTTGGCGCCGACGAGTCAGTGACCCTAACTGCAGCCGAGCGCACACCAGGGTCCGTCATTCCGTGAGGCTCGTGGGTGCGAATGAAAGAGGGCGGACCGGTTGCCGGTCCGCCCTCTTTCATTCCTCACTGCAACGGTCGCGCGCTAGCGATTGCTGAAATTCTTGAGCAGCAGGAAGTTGATCTGCGCGTAGCCCGAGCCGGGATAATTGTTGTCGCCGCCCTTGTAGCCCGCCGCGCCGCCGAGCCGGAACGCCGGCGTGAAGCGGTACTCGATCGTGGGCCCCACCTGATAGCGGTGCTGGTTGTAGCGGTAGTTCGTGCCCTGGTACACGACCTCGCCACCGGCGAAGAACGGACTCGCGCCCAGACGCTGCGCCGCGCGAGCACGGCTCCAGAGGTAGCGGGACCGATACGAATACGACACGATGCCCTGTGCCGACCGGTTGCCGTCGCCCCAGTAGTTCCCCTGGAGCGTTGTGAACACGCTCGCGGTGTTGCCGCCCTGAAGCCCGACGATCGGCTCGCTGCTGATGTCCGTGTTGGTGAAGTTGTAGCCGACGCTACCCGACACGGCACCAGTCGCCATGCCGTACGACAGGCCCACGGCCGGCGCGAACGCGGTAGCGGTAGCATGCGTGTTGTTCGCACGCAGGCGATAGCGATACGTCTGGACGTACGCGGATACCTGCGGCGAAAGGCCGCGCCCGCCGGGCAGGCCGAGCGTGGAGCCGAGGAACAATGAGCCTTCGCCATACCCGGCGGCTTCGGCCGAGCCATACGTGGCCAGCGACTGCGCTCCTGCTGAAAGCGACGCGAGCGCCGAAAGGGCGGCGGCAAGGGCGACACTGCGATTTCTAATGGACATGGTAGGTACGATGGAGTTCGGATTCTGTTGGATGTGCGGCGCGATATCGCCGTCAGCTATGCCAAAACCGTACCCGGCAGCCACGCACCAGCCCCGCCCGCTTCGCAACCATCGGAAATGACGGTGTATCATTTGCTCACTACGTCGCCATTCCGCGCGATCGTGTCGCGCCTTTCACGTCGACTCCGCCTCCCTCGATGACGCTGCCACGCCGTACGCTCTGGTCCGCTTTGGCCCTGCCGTTCATGCTGCTCGCCCCCGCGTCCGGTCGCAGCCAGACGGCATCGCCTCCACAGGTAGTCGCAGCTCAGACTGCTGATCCGCTGCCAGTCGACAGCGTTCAGCGTGATTTCATGCGCAAGTCGGCCCGCTCGGCGTGGAAGTTCGTCGAGCGCAGCATGTCGCCCGGCGCCGGTTTCGTCGGGGCCACGGAGACCTACCAGTTCATGACGGTGTGGGACATCGCGAGCACCCTCGCGTCCATCCATTCAGCGCGGCTGCTCGGCCTCGTCACGAATGAGCAATACCATCACGCCATGAGCCGCGCATTCACCACCATCGAGCGGATGCCCCTCTACGATCGAGCGGCATTCAACAAGCTCTACGCATCCAGCACGGGTGCGATGGTCGATCGGAAAACCCTGCGCAGCGACAAGGGCTACGGCTGGTCGGTGCTCGACCACGGCCGCCTGCTCGCCTGGATGAAGATCATCGAGGCGAACGACACCACCTACGCCGCTCGCGCGCGAAACGTGGTGGCGCGACTCGACATGCGCCGCCTCGTGCGCGACGGCTACCTGCAGGGTGAGGATCTCGACCCGAAGAACGCCGCGGTCCGCAGATATCAGGAAGGACGAATCGGATACGAGCAGTACGCCGCCGAGGCGTTCGCGCTCTGGGGCACGCGCGCGGAGCGCGCACTGGACTTCACGGCGAACGGAAAGCCGGTGACGATCTATGACCAGACCGTGCTCGCCGACAAGCGCCGGGACGATCTGCTCACGAGCGAGCCGTTCGTGATGATGGGCCTTGAGCTGGGCTGGACCAGTCCGACCTGGCGGTCGCTCTCGCTCTCCGTGCTCGCCGCGCAGGAAGAACGGTTCAAGCGCACCGGCATCGTGACGATGGTGAGCGAGGACGCGATCCCCGACCCACCTGCCTATTTCTACTACTATCTGCTGTGGTTTAACGGGAAGCCCTTCGTCGTCACCTCTCCCAGCGGCGAGGTTGCATCGACCTATCCGCGCTGGGTGAGCGCGAAGGCGGCGTTCGGCTATCACGCGCTGGCGCCCAGCCCGTACACGTGGAGGTCGTTGCAGACGGTGAAAGGCGGCTCCTCGCCGGATCGCGGCTGGACCGCCGGGGTGTACGAGGGGACCCAGCGATCCACGCGCTCGTTCAATCTCAATACCGCGGCAATCGTCCTCGAATCGGCCGCCTACTTCGAACGCGGCTGCGCGCTTATTCTGCCCCGCTGTCCCGCCCGGCCCGCCAACTGAACGAGTACCGGCGCCGCCGCTGCGTCAGGTAGCGGTCGGCGTCGGCTTGGGCGGAATCCACCGGCGAAGCATGGACAGCCGGTCGACGGGCTCCTGTCGCCGCTGCACGCCCACCACGAAGCTGACGCGCAGGGGAGACTCCACCGCGCGGCTGAAGACGACGGTACCATGGCCGGCGATCGTCGTGCCGGGCACTTCCCACCGCATCGTCGTGCCCGGCTCGATCGGATTCTCCAGGATGAGCCGCACACCGCCCACGCTCTCCTCCTCGAGCAGTCCGATGCCGAGATCGAGCTCGCCCCCCTCGACCGTTGCCGCCACGAGCGCCGGCAGCGCCACGACGCGCCGTCGCCCCTCGCGAGGATTCACGAAGCGCTCGACCACGTTCTGCAGTACGGGAATGCTCTGGCGATACTGCTGTCGCGACAGGGGTATCGCGTGATGCGCGCTGTGCAGCTCGATCACGTCACGCATCTCCAGCGGCATGTCGTCGAAGCGTACCCCGTGCTGATAGACGGTACCGTACTCCGTTTTCGTGGGCGTGCGGTGCGTGACGACGCCCTGGGTCACGATCAACCCTGACGACAGGTGCAGCGGAATTTCCAGCCGAGTGCCTGCTGAAAATTCGCACGTGCATCGAAACGAGAGCCCCGACGAATTGATGTCTTCCGTCGTCGCGGCGATGGCCTCACCACTCGGCACTCCGTCCACGAGCGCGCGCACGCGCGTCGGCAGACGCTCGGCGAACCGATAATCGGCGCGAAGCTGCTTCGACGCGATGCTGTGCCGCACGACGTAGAGTGCGAAGTACAGATTCCAGGCGACCCAGAGGCCGTTCGCGACGAATGCCGTCGACACGCCCCCTCCGTCGCGATAGTCGATCCACCCGTAGTGCCGCGCCACCAGCGCCCACACGAACGCGAAGATCGAGAACCCGGCGAGAATCGCCTGCGGTGCGTACGTCTTGAACGGTACGTCGCCGACGCCCTTGGGCGTGACGTTGAACTTGAGCGGCTTTCGCGCGAAGTACCCGGACGTCGCCAGCACGTACGTCCAGAAGCGCGTCATGTTGTAGCGCTCCGAGATCAGGATGTACCCGGTGCCCCGCGACATCAGCTCGAACGACCCGATCGTGAAGATCAGGTACGGCACCAGCCGGACGAGCAGCTCACGGTTGTCCACCTGCACCGGCAGCACGCCGAACAGGAAGAACAGCACGGGGGCGACGTAGAAGATGAGCCGCTGGATGCCATCGATGTACACGATCACGGACGAGAAGTACGCCACCTTCTGCTGCCAGGTGAGTCCCTTCTGGAACAGGGGATTCATCTTGCGCAGGATCTGCATCGAGCCCTGTCCCCAGCGCAGCCGCTGCACGTGATACTGTGCGGCCGAGGCCGGGGCCAACCCGTACGCGAGCGTCTCGCCGTGATACAGCGACTTCCACCCGGCGGCGTGGAGGAGCATCGAGGTCTCCATGTCCTCCGTGATCGTCTGCACCGAGAACCCGCCGATCCCGTCGAACGCGGTGCGACGCAACACCCCGCAGCTGCCGCAGAAAAAGGCGGCGTTCAAGCGGTCCTTGCCAGGCTGGATGAGCGAGAAGAAGAGCCGGTTTTCCTCCCAGAGCCGGCGTCCCTCGTCATTCACGACGTGGGTGAAGGAATCGGTGTTGTAGAAATCCTGTGGCGACTGCACGAAGGCGACGCCCGCATCGTTGAAATAGCCGAGCAGCCGATCGAGGATGTTCGGCAGGGGCACGTGATCGGCATCGAGCTGCAGGACGAACTCGCCCGAGGTGACCGTGAAGGCGTGGTTGAGGTTGCCGGCCTTCGCGTGCTCGTTTCCCTCGCGTCGGATGTAGCCGATGCCGAGCTCCTCGGCCATCGTCTTCACCTCATCGCGCTTCCCGTCGTCGAGCAGGTAGGTGTTGTGCGGATACCGGATGGCGCGCGCGCCGATGCCTGTCCGCCGCAGCAACTGGAGGGGCTCGTCATAGCACGTGATGAAGACGTCCACCTTCAGGCCCGGTGGGGCCGGCGGAGGCTCACGGTTCTCGAGGCGCCACACCGTGAAGAAGAAAAACGCCATGCTCACAATGCCGAACGTCTCGGCAATCACGAGGATCAACGAGAAGACGGGCTGCTCCCAGTTGAGCGAGCTGCGCCACCGCCAGATGATCCAGTAGACGGCGTAGACATAGGCCATCACCGCGAATACGCGGATGGCCAATTCCTGCGCGGGTGAGAGCCGCGGAATCGTGTTCGCCGAGAGTGCGGGACGCTCGGACGGCGCAGTAGCGGTCGGGATGTGAAGCTCCGTGATGTCGACTGATTACAACGAGTTGACGGTGCAGTGCAGGGTGCGGGCCGAACCGTGACGCGGCACGCCGCAAGATGCGCGGCTATGGCAGAGCTTGCCAGTGACCCGTAAACATCCGGAGCGTCTTGAGACGTGGTTCCTTCCCGCGTGCTGCCCCGCGCGCCATGTCGCTCCCCGCATCGCTTCCGACCATGCCTCGTTCGGCTCGGTTCGCGCCATCGGCGCTCCCCCTCCTCGCGCCGTCGCCCCGTCTCTTCGCACTCGTACTCATGGCCGCCGTTCTGGCGAGCTGTTCCGGCGACTCGCCCACCGGCGTGCCCGGCGACGCCGTACTGGGACGCCGGCGCGTGAGGGAATCTCCTCTGCTCCCGCCTCCCCCGCCGCCCATCGTGAATCCGGAGACGCCGAATCTCCTGGCAGGCGCCTCACTCTGGGTGAATCCCTTCTCCAGCGCTCGCCAGACGGCGGACGCATGGCGGCTCACCCGCGCCGTCGACGCGGCGCAGATGGACAAGGTCGCCGCCGGGTCTCAGGCGCGCTGGATCGGTAACTGGAACACGAACGTGCAGGCGGACGTGGACGCCGCGACGACGACGATCACGAATGCCGGGGCGATGCCGGTGTTCGTGGCGTACAACATCCCGCAGCGTGATTGCGGCGGGCTGTCGGGCGGTAACTCGATCACGCCCGATGCCTATCGATTCTGGATCGTCGCGTTCGCCAATGGCATCGGGACACGCCGGGCCACGGTGATCCTCGAGCCGGACGCGCTCGCGGCCATGGACTGCCTCTCCCTCGCCGACCAGCAGACGCGCCTCGACCTCCTGAGCTACGCTGTGCAAGTGCTCCACGCGAAGGGCGGCATCGCTGTGTACCTCGACGCCGGACATCCCGCGTGGAAGTCGGCGTCCACCATGGCGTCCAGGCTCTCGAGGGCCGGCATCGCGCTGGCGCAGGGCTTCTCGCTGAATGTGTCGAACTTCCGCGCTACCAGCGACAACCTGTCCTACGGCCAGCAGATCGCGGCGCTCACGGGAAAGCACTTCGTCATCGATACGGGCCGGAACGGCCTCGGCCCCACGACCGACAGCCAGTGGTGCAACCCCGCCGGCCGCGCCCTCGGCGATCGTCCCAGCACGCAGACCGGCATCGCGAATGTCGATGCCTTTCTGTGGATCAAGACGCCCGGCGAGAGCGACGGCGCGTGCAGTGGCGCTCCCTCGGCCGGAGCGTGGATGCCGGAATACGCCCTGGGCCTGGCCCAACGCGCGGCCTACTGACGTCAGATGCGCTCGAGCCGCTCCAGCGTGCGTTCGCTCCGCACGTTGCCGGTGTTGAGCGTGCCGGCCGGCTCGAACAACAGCACCTCGACTTCCGCATCCGCCACCGGACGGTGCTCCACCCCGCGCGGCACGATGAGGAACTCCCCCACCTCCAGCTCGACGTCGCGGTCGCGGAACTCCATCCGGAATCGGCCGCGCACGACGAGAAAGAGCTCGTCTTCGTCATCGTGCGAGTGCCACACGAACGGGCCGGCGAACTTCACCAGCTTCACGTGCTGCCCGTTCAACTCGCCGACGATCTTCGGCTGCCAATGCGCCGTGAAGCGCGCGAACTTCTCCGCCAGATTGATCTTCTCCATGCGCTCCTCTCGTATCGCTGCTCGGGCCGCCCGGGATCAGTGAACGCGTTCCGCCGGCGCGCCCCCTGCCGTTCGAAACGTCCGCGATTCCTCGAACGCGAACAGTGACGACCGCACGTCCAGCGCGATGGTGCGGAACCGTGACGCACTGCGCCCTGGAATCGTGTCCCGTGAGAAGAGGATGACGGCGAACAGCTCCCCTGAGCGCAGCAATCCGCCGAACCCGACCACGGACTCGATGCCGTACTTCTCCACGAACTCGCGCTGCGCGGGAATGTGCGGATTGCCGCGTGCGCGCTCCACGTGGAAAACGTCGTAGGTTCGCGGGTCGGAGCCTCGCACGCGCGGTTCGGCACTCGAGAAGAGTGACTCGACGTCGACGCCGAGTTCCTCGATCAGCCGAATGATCATCGGCGCGGCGCGCACCTGCTCGGCGCTCGGCAACGCGATGGCGCGATGCCCCTTCGACGCGTGCCGGGAATTCCAGTCTGGTTCGTCGCCCGCGGTTCCGAGCAGCGTGAGGCACCGCATGTCCGGCGCCGCGGATGCACCGTCGAGCTGTGATTCGGCGACTCGCTGGAGGGCCGGTTCCAGGTCCGCATAGCGGTGAGTCTTGTAGAAGCGCACGAGCGCGCACGACCGCTCGCCGGACGGGGTCACGCAATGATCGTACAGGTAGCGCGTGATGGTATCCGCGGCGTCTTCCAGCGTCTCCGCCGGTCGGACCGCTCGGCGAATCGCGATGCCCGCGCGCAGCATGGCGCCAACCGTGAATTCGGTCACGTCGAGCGGTCCGAAATCCGGTTCGTGAGCCATGCATTACCTGCGAAAGTGGAGCGCCGGTGCGAAAGGCGCCTCGATCGAATTTGGATAGTGGTGCGAACCGCCACAAGCGAGGCGACGAGCGTGAGCGGTCTGAGCGGCAAAGAACGTGCACTGGCTGTCGAAGCAATGCCATCAGCCAACGATCCCGGCGCCGTGCCGGATGCCCTCGACCGCGCGACGCGTACGCACGATTCGTCACTCGTGCCCGCGGTCGACGTGGGAGCGCCCGCCGTCCCCGCCACACCCGGCGGCCCCGCCCCCGACCTGGAACGCACGGGCGACGCCATCGACCGGCACCGCAGTCGCTCGGTGGAAGCGACGCTGCTCACCGTGCTGGCCGTGCTTTACACGATGTACTTCGCGCGCGGATTCCTGATTCCCATCGTCTTCGCCATCCTCCTCAACTTCCTGCTCAGTCCACTCATCCGGCGGATGGCGAAGCACCACGTCAGGCCGCCCATCGGCGCGGCAATCGTGGTGCTGGTGCTGCTCACCGGCATCGTATGGGGGTCGTACCAGTTGGCGACGCCGGCGCAGCGCTGGGCGTCCATCGCGCCGGAGAGTTTCGCCAAGGCGCAAAGCAAGCTGCGCGGCATCATCAAGCCCATGCAGCAGGTCTCCAGGAACGTCGAGCAGGCGGCCGACGCCGTGGGCAGTCCGTCCGGCAAGTCGAAGGAAGTGGTGGTGCAATCGGGACCGAGCATGACCTCGCGGGTCTTCGGCACCACACAGAGGATCGTCGCGGCATTGTTCGAGATCTTCATCCTGCTCTACTTCCTCCTCGCGGGAGGCGACCTGTTTCTCCAGAAGCTCATCAAGGTCCTGCCAAACGTGAGCGACAAGGTGAAGGCGGTGGACATCGCGCGCGCCACGGAGGCCACGGTGTCCGCGTACCTCACCACCACGCTGCTCGTGAATCTCGTGGAGGGCGCGATGGTGGCACTCGTGCTCTGGATGCTGGGCATGCCGAGCGCGGTGCTCTGGGGCGTCGTCGTCTTCTTTCTGGAGTTCGTGCCGTATCTCGGCGCCGCGGCCGCGGTCGCCGTGCTGAGCGTGGCGGGCCTCACGACGTTCGACGAGGTCGGCCGGGCACTGCTGATTCCCGGCAGCTTCCTCGCCATCAACATGCTCCAGGCGAACCTGGTCTCGCCCTGGCTGCTCGGTCACCGGCTCACGCTCAATCCGGTGGCCATCTTCACGGGGCTCGCCTTCTTCTACTGGCTCTGGGGGGTGCCGGGCGCGTTCCTCGCCGTCCCCCTGCTGGCGACGTTCAAGATCTTCTGCGACAACATCGAATCGCTCGCGGCCATCGGTGAATTCCTCGGCCAGCGCGACGAAGACGAGCGACGCCAGTCGGCACGCGTCTGACGCGCCCTACCGACGCTTCAGGATCTTCGCCAGCGCCTCGGCGATGCGCGTCGCATCGGTCTCGTCGTCCGATATCTCGACGTCGAGCGTGTCCGTGTCCCCGCCCGGTCGCCGCGCCACATCCACCATCCAGCCAAGTGCGGGTCCGCCGCAGTGCGCAATGGCGCCCGACTTGAGATGCACCGTGACGATGCCGGGAAAACCGTACTCCACCACGCTTCCCTTCAGGGCTTTCTGAAGGCGGGACGCCACCGCGTGGCCGAGCTCGTGATGGACGCTCGCATCGTCGCTGATCGCATGTTCGAACGTCTGGCTCATGACCTCCGGCGGTAGCTCGAATGCGGCCAGGGGATCGTCGTCGCGCGGTGGAGGTTTGGAAGGCATGGTAGCGGTGGCATGAGTGTCGATATCGGGTGTGCGGTGCAGCGTCTTCTTCGTCGCAACTACGGAGCCGCAGTCGCCGTCCATCGGCACCCAGACGGCTTGAGTCCGCGCTGCAGCACATCGAAGGTGCCCTGCACGACGACGAGTCCGAGCGCCGCCGCGCCAATCATCGCCCACTGCGGGCCGCGTCCTCGCCGCCGCAGCATCCACCATCCACCGAGCGCGATCGGCACCTCCACGAGAAAATCCTGCAGTGGTTGCTGGTAGAGGCGAAGGCCCAGCAGCGGCCCGCCCGGCCAGAAGATCTTGTTGCCGGTGATGAAGTCGAGCGGCAGATGGGCCAGCACGACGCCCGCGGTGAGCATGCCCGCGGCCCTGGAGCCCGTCGCGAGAAAGGCGATGCCACCCAGCACCGCTCCGGTGAGCGCTGCGGCGGGGATCGTGTGGGAGTACAGACCGTACGGGCTGCAGATGCCGCTGATCGCGTAGCTCACGTCGAGCAGATCGGGTGCGATGGACGCACCCAGCAGCCAGAACAACGTCACGACCGGCCACTGCCCTCGCGCGGCCAGCGCCACGCCGAGGTGTCCGGTGATCACGGCGGCAGGAACTTCCTGACTTCCTCGAGCAGGCGCGCCGGCGGCACCGGCTTCGCCAGATACTCGTCGCACCCCGACGCGAGCGATGCGTCGCGATCCCACGCGCTCGCCAGCCCGGTGACGACGATGATCGGGATCGCCCGCGTCGTCACGTCCTCCTTCAGCGTGCGCACGGCGTTCCATCCGCTGGTCCCGGGCATCGTGACATCCATGAGCACGAGGCCGGGCTGCTCGCGCCGCACCACGTCGACCGCCTCGGCGCCATCGGCGGCCTCGAGCACGCGATAGCCTGCGCTGCTGAGGAGCGTGACGTAGAGAGAGCGCTGATCGGCATTGTCTTCGGCGACGACGATGGTCGGCGCGCGGGGAGCCGTGGACGGCATGCGCGAGAGGTAGGAGGTGCGCTGAACATTATCGTCCGCACAGCTGGTTGGCCATGCATTCGCAGATCACTGCGGTGGCGCAGTCCATGCTTCCGCCCGCCATCATGCTCCTCACGCCGAAATACCTGCCCCGCCTCGCCGCCATCGTGGGGCTGTTCACCCGATATGGGCTTCGCGACCTGGCGAAGCAGCAAGGCCTCATCTCGCTCGTGCCATCGGAAGGCGAGGTTCCGCCCGAGACGATCGCCGAGCAGCACGAGCTGGCCGTAGGATTCAGGAAGCGGCTCGTCGAGCTTGGACCTGCATATGTGAAGCTCGGTCAGTTGCTCTCGACGCGGCCCGACCTGCTGCCCGCCACCTACATCAGGGAACTGGAAAAGCTGCAGGACGACGTCGGCCCCATTTCGCTCGACGATGTCGAACGCACGATCGAGGAAGAGCTGGGCGGGCGCATCAGCAAGCTGTTCGACTTCTTCGATCCCGAGCCGCTCGGCACGGCCAGCCTTGGACAGGTGCACGGCGCCCGCATGCGCGGGGGGCGCGAGGTGGTGGTGAAGGTGCAGCGCCCGAACATCCGCGCGTCGCTCGCCGAAGATCTCGAGTTCTTCCACGAGCTCGCGGTGTTCATGTCGGATCATACGAGCGTCGGCAGCCGCATCGACGTCCTCGGCGTCATCCAGCAACTGGAACGCGCGATCATCGAGGAGCTCGACTATCGCACCGAGGCGCGTAACGCCGCCACGTTCCGCAAGTCGCTCGCGCAGTTTCCGCGCATCATGGTGCCGAAAGTCATCGAGGCCTATTCGAGCGAGCGCGTGCTCACGAGCGAACGGGTGCACGGCGTCAAGGTGGACAAGGTGTCGCCGCTCGCCCGGCTCGAGTACGACTTCCTGCCCGTGGCCGAGGAGCTCACCCGCGCGTACCTGAAGGGCATCACGCTCGACGGCTTCTTTCACGCGGACCCGCATCCTGGCAACGTGTTCATCCTGTTGCCGGGCACGCGCAATCCCATGACGCCGGCCGAAGTCGTGGCCAGCGAGCAGCGGGAAAGTCGGCGCGAAGCGACCACCCCGCTGGCCCGCCTGGAACAGGAGGCGCAGGCAGCGGCGCAGCCGCTTCCCGACGATGTCGACGTGCGGCTCGCCCTCATCGACTTCGGGATGACCGCGCGACTGTCCGCCTCCATGCGCGACGCGGCCACACGCCTGCTCATGGCGCTGGGCGACAATCAGGGCGATCAGGTGGCGGCCACCCTGATCGAGCAGGGTGAACCCACGCAGGATTTCGATCGCGCTGCGTACACGCGCGAGATCGCCACACTCGTGTCGCGCAACGTCGATCTTACCGCTGCCGAGGTGCAGGCGGGCAAGGTGCTGTTCGAGGTGATCGACCTGTCGTTCCAGCACGGCCTTCGGCTCCCGGCCGAGATGACACTGCTGGCCAAGGCGCTGTTCAACCTGGACGGCGTGACCCGGTCGCTGGACCCGTCGTACACTCCGCTCGAAACGATTCGCGCCTTCGGCAACGAGATCGCGATGGAGCGCGCGAAGCGCGACATGTCGCCGCGCCGCCTGTACCAGATCGCGATGGAGAGTGGGGACTTTCTCGCCCGCCTTCCCCATCGGCTCGACCAGATCACCCAGCGACTCGCCGACAACGAACTCTCGACGCGCGTGGACGTGCCGCAGCTTCCGTCGCTGATCGTCGCGTTGCAGAAAGTGGCCAACCGGATCTTCTCGGGCCTCGTGCTCGCGGGCCTGCTGATCGCCAGCGCGCAGCTGCTCCCGTTCTGGCGTACACTCGGCACCACCGGGTTCGTGATCGCCGCTGTGATCGGTGTCTACATGGTGCTGAGCATCATGATGAGCGACCGAAAGCGCGACCGCGGCTGAGTGACGGGTCGAACGGCTATACTCTCCTGATGCCCCCTTCCCGCGCCGACGCGCTCGTCGTCCTCGGGCGCGGTGTCGACCCCGACGGCGCGCTTCCCACGCTGGCGAAGCAACGGGTCGAGCGCGCCGCCGAACTGTTCGCCTGGGGCGTCGCCCCGCGAATGATCTTCAGCGGCCGGTGCAGCCTGATGACCGAGGCAACCGCAGCGCGCAGCGAGGCAGCGGCCATGGCCGACTACGCACGCTCCATGGGCATTCCCGCGCGAGCGCTGTTGCTCGAGGAAGAATCGCGCGACACGATCGGCAACGCGTATTTCGTCATGCGTCGATTCCTGGAGCCGAACGACTGGATGTCCATCCGGGTCGTGACCTCGGATTTTCACATCCAGCGCACGGCCTGGGTATTCCAGAAGGTGCTCGGTCTGGGCTACGACGTCGCCTTTTCACCCTCGCCGTCGGAGCTTGATCACAACACCATCGCGGCACGAGCACGAGAGGAAAGCGACATTTCCACGTTTCTAATGGATTGGCTCGGACCCATTCAGGATGGGGATCCCATTGGGCTGGCTCGGCTGATCTGGCAGGAGCACCCGGGCTACGCCTCGGAACCGACGGTCTCGAAGTCCGACATTCAGCGTCGGATCGCCGAGATCGCGCAAGGACATCGCGCGGTGGACGGCGTTCCGAGGGGACATCGCATGCGGCAGGGGCGAATCGCCGAGCTCTGACGGCGCGCGAGATTCTTGCGTTTGTCCCTCGCATCTCCCCACTCCATCTCCAGAGGTCCGATGCTCTGTCTCCTCCACGGTTACCTGCTCGAAGGCTCGGGCAGCAATCTGTGGACGCGGTGCGTCGTGGAATCGCTCTGCATGGAGGGATACACGGTGCAGCTGGTCTGTCAGGAGCCCTACCCGGAACGGTACGACTGCATCGCGGAAGCGTACCGCTATCACCTGGACGGTACCGTCGAGACCATGCTCTCGCGCGCCGTGCCGTACCCGGGCAAGTGCATCATGCACAAGCCCCAACTCGGCGACACCCTGCCCGTGTACGTGTGGGACAAGTACGACGAGTACCCGAACGTCGTGCCGATGGTCGAGCTCGACGACGAGGCGATCGAGTCGTACGTCGAGACCAACGTCAGGGTCGTGCGGCAGGTCGTGCAACGCCACGGCGTGCACGCGATGCACGTCAACCATGCCGTGCTCATGTCGGTGGTCGCTCAACGCGTGAGCGCCGAGACGGGAGTGCCGTACGCGATCATGGAGCACGGCAGCGGCCTGGAGTACGCCTGCAAGCCGGACGTCCGGCTCAAGCGCATGGCCACGAGCGCGTTCACCGATGCGGGACACCTCTTCGTCCACGGCGAAGAGATGCGTCACCGCATCGAGACCGTCCTTCCCGACGTGCCCGACCTCAACACGAAGTTCAGCGTCCTTCCGCTCGGCGTGCATACCGCGCAGTTCGAGCCCGTGCCGCGCGAGCGACGGCGCGAGAAGATGGGGCGGCTGTTCATGGAACTCTCGACGCTACCGCGGGGACGCCGGCCCGACCAGCTCGTCGACATGCTCGACGAGGTGCGACGGGCCACCGACGCCCAACGACTGCGGAAGGTGCTGTCCAGCGTGAAGTACGAAACGAAGGCGCCGGACGCGGACCTCGAGGAGAAGCTTCAGCAGGTGGACTGGGAGCACGACGCCATCCTCCTGTTCGTGGGCCGGCTCATTTCGGCCAAGGGCATCCAGTCCGGACTCGCCGCACTGCCGCTCCTGCTCGCCGAGGATGCCGGCATCCGCCTCATCGTCGTGGGGCATGGTCCGCTGCGCGAGCCGATGGAGGCGTTCCTCTGGGCACTCGAGCACGGCGATCGTGATCTCGTGATGCGCATCGTCGAGAGCGGGCGGATGCTGGAGGGCGATCCGGACGGCGCTGGCGGATCCCAGGCGCTCGGCAAGGTGAAATGGTTCTTCCATGACCTCGCGGAGCGCGGCGAGCTCGATCACTACTTCGAGCTCGCGAAGGAGCATGTGCGGGCGGAGCGGGTGATCTTCACCGGCTATCTCACACATCACGAGCTCCAGCATCTCTTTCCCTGCTGCGACGCCGGAATCTTTCCGTCCATCGTCAAGGAAGCCGGTCCGCTCGTCTTCCTCGAGGCGCTCGCGTCGGGCTGCTTTCCGCTCGGCACCTACTTCGGCGGAATGAAGGCGAGCATCGACGCCATCGCCGACCTGTTCCCCCCCGAGATCGCCGCCGCGATGAAGATCGATCCGCTCGATACGGTGGCCGACATCGTGTCCAACGTGGCGCTCGCGCTCCGGTTCGGCGTACGGTACAAGGACGTGCTCAGCCGCACTGCGCAGGAGCGATACGACTGGACGAGTGTGGGGCGGAAGCTGGCGTACGAGCTCGACACCATGGCCGCGACGCGACACGGGAGTACGTCTGTTGCATAGCAGCACTGGAATGCCACGCCGCCGCCCTGACCGCTCCCTCCGACGCATCGCCACCCTGCTCACCGCACTCGGTGCCATCGGCATCGCGTGTGGACGCTCGGCAACCGGCACCGATGCCGCCTCGTCGGAGGTCGCTGACGTGGCGGCGCGTGTGGCGCAGTTGGCCGCCGCCGTCACCGGTCAGGACGCTCCGCTCGCCGATGATCGGCTCGACGGCAACCATCTCGGGTTCGATACCCACACCTATCCGGGCGACAAGACGATGCAGGCCTGGAAGTCTGCACCTCGCGCCCCGTATTCGTGGGTCGGTTTCTATCTCGTCTCGCCGTGCCACAAGGACGACTCGTGGAGCGGCAAGCGACAGACGCTCACCGACATGGGGTGGGGATTGGCCGCCGTGTACGTGGGCCAACAGACCTGGGGACGCACGCCCAAGCCACTCACGCCCGCACGCCTCGCGCAGCTCACGAAATCGAAGGCGAGTTGCAACGCCGATTTCATCTCGGCCGAGCGTGGTGCAGCGGACGGACGCGACGCCATCGTGAAGACAAGCGCCGAAGGATTCGCACCCCGCTCCGTGGTGTTCCTCGACATCGAGCGCATGGAGAGGATGCCGCAGGCAATGCGCGACTATCATCGGGCCTGGGCGCGCACGCTGCTGCAGGACGGCAGCTTTCTGCCGGGCGTCTACGTGCATGCGCACAACGCGCAAGCCGTGCACGACGACCTCAAGGCGGAGTTCGTCGCCGCCGGTGTGCCGGAGGAGCCACGCGTGTGGGTGGCCACCGGTCGTGGCTTCGACGAGAGCAAGGCGCCACACGAGGTGGGATTCCACTTCGCCGGCATGTGGCAGGGGATGATCGATGTCGCCCGAGCGGTGGCCGACATCAAGCTTCCGGTGGACGTCAACGTCTCGTCCTGGCTCTCTCCCTCCGAGCCTTCGCGCGCGGTCGACTGAGTCCTCGAATTCGGTGGTACGTACACGGTCGAGTCCGCCGATCCGGAAAGCCCCGGGCGGCGTATACCTCACGAAGCGCGAAAGCTGGAAAATTGCGCGCCGGCGGGCACTCTTTGCGCCCCTCGTGAGTACTACTGACAGGCCGGTGTCACCACCTGCCTCGCGACCCGATCCCGGAGCATTCCATGACCGATTTCGCACGTGGCGCACGACGCGCACTACTGTTCGCGCTCGCCACCGTGTCATTCGCCGCCGGCGCCGTGCCGGCGGCCGCGCAGACGACCGCCCGTTCGACGAAAGGAGACCGCCACGTGACCGAGACCTTCAAGAAGCCCGCCGACGCAGAGCTCAAGTCCAGGCTGACGCCCATGCAGTACAAGGTCACCCAGCACGAGGGCACCGAGCCGCCGTTCAAGAACGAGTACTGGGACAATCACGAGCAGGGCATCTACGTCGACATCGTTTCCGGTGAGGCGCTGTTCAGCTCACTGGACAAGTTCGAATCCGGCACCGGTTGGCCGAGCTTCAGCCGCCCGCTCGCGCCGGACAACGTGAAGACCAAGACCGACCGGCAGTTCTTCATGTCACGCACCGAGGTCCGCTCCGCGCACGCCGATTCCCATCTCGGGCACGTGTTCGACGATGGGCCGAAGCCGACCGGGCTGCGCTACTGCATGAACTCCGCGTCAATGCGCTTCATTCCGGCGGCGAAGCTGGCCGCCGAGGGATACGGCGAGTACGCGAAGCTCTTCGACGGCAAGAGCGCGAAGTAGTCGGTCGTCGAATTGAAGAAGAGGCGGGCGCTCACGCGCCCGCCTCTTCGTGCGTGCTACCCTTGTGTGATCCGCTTCGTCGCCCGCTGGTGCTTCTTCGATGCCTTCCGTGCCGCGTGCGACTTTGCATCCGCTTCCGCTTCCGCCTTCTCCATCGCCGGCGTCTCGTGCGTGTTGCTCAGCACCGCACCCGTGATGGCATCGATCTGCACTTCGTCGATGCCGGACTTTCCCTTCGTCGCGATGTCGAACGAATAGAGCAGCCGCCCGTCCTCGCGCTCTAGCTCACCGGATTTCACCTTGCCGCTCGGTACCTGCGCCAGCGCCGTCGCACGCGCCGCCTGCTTCGAGACTTTGGCCTCGGCCTTGAGCTGTGCCATCGACTCGTGCGGTGGTGCCGCGCTTTTCGCCTGCATCTGCGCTGCGGCAGGAAGTGCGACGACGATGGCGGTCAGGGCCGTGAGGATCGAGCGTCTTTGATTCGTGCGCATGGTGCCTCTCAAGTTGATGGAGTTTCCGCGCTCGCCCTCGCGAGCAGCGGTCGTGCTGCCGTTGGACCGGCGAGCGTGTAGTCGCGGCCTCGGACCGCGACGAGGAACGTGGGGACGAGATAGAGCGTGATCGGTGTGGAGAGCGCGAGCCCTCCAATCACGGCGAGCGCCAGCGGACGCTGCATCTCGCTTCCGGCCCCGAGACCGAGCGCCAGTGGCAGCAGGCCGAACAGGGTGCACAGGGTCGTCATCAGAATGGGGCGCAGCCGCACTCGTCCCGCCTCCAGCAGCGCCGGCTCGAGCGATTCGCTTTCGGTGAGCATGCGATGGTGTGTGAAGTCCAGCAGGATGATCCCGTTCTTCACGATGAGGCCCACGAGCAGGATCAGTCCCATGAACGACGACACGTTCAGTGGCGTCCCGGTGATCCAGAGCAGCAGCATCGCACCCACGAATGAGATCGGCGCAGCGGCGAGGACCACGAGTGGCTCCACGAACGAGCGAAACTGCAGCACCATCACGCCGATCACCGCGACGATCGCCAGCCCGAGCACCGTGAGCAGCGACCGGAACGCCTCGGCCTGCCCCGCCGCCTGTCCCCCGATCTCGATGCGGATGCCGCTCGGCGCCGGATGCTTCGCGAGCACGGCGCCAATCTCGCGCATCACCGATCCGAGCGACCCATCCACGTCGCCCGACATCGTGATCATCTGCTGCTGGTTCTCTCGCGTGTACCCGGCTCGGGCTTCGGCCGGAGTGAACGTCGCCAGGGCCGAGAGTGGAGCCGTGGTCCGACTCCCCGGGATCGCGACCGGAAGACTCCCGAGTCGCAGCGCGTCGTTGCGTACCACGTCCGGCGCCCGCACGCGCACGTTGATGGATCGATCCTGAAGGCGGACCTCGCCCGCATCCACACCGAGCAGTGCGCCATTCACCGATTCGCCGATCTCGTTCGGTGTCAGCCCCAGGCGGTTCGCCGCCACGCTGCTGATCTGCATCATCAGTTCGGGCGACTGCTCACTCACCCCGTCGAAGAAGTCCTCGAGCCCGGGCACCGCGGATAGCTCCGGCTCGAGCGAACGGGCGTACGCTTCGATCGCGCCGAGATCCGATCCGAACAGCTTGATCTCCACCGGCCGCGCGGCGCCAGCCAGGTCGTTGATCACGTCGCTCAGGATCTGGACGAACTCGATGCGTAGCCGTGGTACGGCGGATTCGATCTTCACGCGGACGTCGTCGATCACGTCTGCGCTCGACCGTCGTCGATCGCCCGATGGCGTGAGTCGCGCCACGATGTCGCCGCGATTCTGCTCGGTGGCGAACAGCCCGAGCTCGGCGCCCGTGCGCCGCGAGATTCCCGCGATTTCAGGGGTCGCCAGCAGGATGGATTCCGCCACGTGCACCATGCGATCCGTCTCCACGAGCGCGGTCCCACCCGGCGTGAAGTAGTCGAGCACGAAGGCCCCTTCGTCGATCTCCGGCAGGAAGCCCGTGGGGACGAGCCGGTAGACCACGAACCCGGCGCCGATCATGAGCACAGCGCCAACGAGCATGATGCGCGTGTGATGAAGCGCGCGGGCAAGCGTTCGCGTGTATCGGTCCGCCAGCGAATCGAGTGCCTGGCCGATGACCGCGAGCACACCGCGCCGCGGTGCAGTGCCGCTCGCTCCCGTGTGCGAGACGTCGCGTGCGGCGCCCGCGCCACTCGCGTCGGCCTGGAGGAACGCCTCGGCGAGCAACGGAATGATCGTCACCGCAAGCACGAGCGAGATCAGTACGGCGATCGTGAGCGTGACGGACAGCGCGGCGAAGAACTGGCCCACGACGCCCTGCAGCAGGCGCAACGGAAGGAACACGACCACCGTCGTGATGGTGGAGGTCGTGACCGGCACGATCAGCTCCTGCACCGCCTCCCGGATCGCACGGTCGCGGTCGGGGGTGAAGCCGAGATGACGCACGATGTTTTCGCTGATCACGACGGCATCGTCGATCACGATGCCGATCGCGATCGCCATCGCGCCCAGCGTCATGAGGTTGAACGTCTGCCCCACGAGCGACATCACGAATACCGTGATGGCGAGCGTGAGCGGAATGGACGCCGCGCTGATCGCCGTGATGCGGCCGCGACGCAGAAAAAGGAACAGGATGATCACGGCGAGCACCGCGCCGATGAGCATGGCGTCGCGCACCGAGGCCGTCGCTTCGCGTACGAGCGATGCCTGGTCGTACACCGGCTTGAGAATCATGCCCGCTGGCAGCGTGCGACGAACCGTCTCGGCCACCCGCGCCACGCTGTCGGCGATCGCCACCGTATTGCCGCCGGCTTGCCGCGTGATGTTGAGCAGGGCGGCGGGCTTTCCATCGCCCGCCACGATGCGCACGTGGTCCTCCGTTCCCAGTTCCACGGTCGCCACATCCCGCACGCGGAGCCCACGCCCCACGACGACATTGGCGATGTCCTCGACGGTCGTCGCTTCCTGCGCCGTCACCACGAGGTACTGCTTGTAGTCCTGCGCCACCCGTCCCACCGCCGCGACCGTCGTGGAGTTGCGGATCACGCTCGCGATATCCGCGTACGAGAGCCCCTGCTCCGCGAGGCGCACCGGATCCGCAATCACTTCGATTTCGCGAATATCGGAGGCCTGTACGTCCACCCGGCCGACACCAGGTACACGCGATAGCAGTGGACGGATCTGGTAGCGCGCGATGTCGTACAGCGTCGCGGGATCACCTCCCTCGAGGTTGTACGAGATGACGGGGAAGAGCGACGGCGACAGCCGCTCCACCTGCACGTCCAGCCCGGGCGGCAGCGCAGCGACCGCCTGGTTCACCCTGGCCTGCGTCTGCTGTAGCGCCACGGCCATGTCGGTGTTCGGTGTGAACGACACCGAGATCTCGCTGGCGCCCCGAATGGAGCGCGACTGCACGCGCGTCACACCCGCCACCACTCCCACCGCTTCCTCCAGTGGCTGCGTGATGGAGAACACCACCTGTCGAGCACCGAGAGCGGATCCCTGCGCCACGATGGTGATGCGCGGGAACTGGAGCTCGGGGTAGATCGCCGACGGGAGGGCGAGCCCCGCCCTGATACCAGCGGCACACAGCAGCGCGACGGCCAGGTACACGAAGCGGCGTTGACTGCCGATGGCGCCGGCAAGCATCCCGCGCGTCGGGACCGCCGGTTCGCTCGGCATCGTGCCACTCATGGCGTCGCGGACGTGGAGCGCGAGACGCGCGCGCTGTCTCCCAGTCCGTACGCACCAGTGGTCACGACCACTTCACCTCCGCGGAGACCCGAGACGATTTCCGCCGTCGTGCTCGTCCGGCCGCCAACGGTCACCTCGCGTGCGCGGGCGATGCCCGCACCGTCGACGACGAACACCCTGAAGCGACCCGGCTGTTCGGCGGGCACGAGCGCGTCCGCTGGTACCACGACCGCGTCCAGTCGCGTTTCCACCGTGATCGAACCCGTCACGCTCTCGCCCAACCGGAGCGTACGCGCCGGCGTGGCGAGATGCACGCGGACCTGAACCGACCGCGAAGCGCTGTCGACGATCGCGCCCACCGACTCGACGATGCCTGATCCGAGCGAGCGATTGACCGTCGCGTCACTCGAGGACAGCTCGACTCGCCTGCCCGGGAGGACCAGGCTCGCCTCGTCAGGAGCCAGTGCCAGGACGACATCGAACGTGCGCGGATCGGCGATCTCCACCAGCACCTGCCCCGCGTCGGCGGCAGCGCCGAGCACCGCGACCATGCGCGTGACGACGCCGTTCACCGGCGAGCGCAGCACCGAGAGTTGCACGGCACGCTGCGCGACCGACGCGTCGTTGCGCGCCTTCGCCAGCTCCGCGGCCGCCGCCTCGGCGTCCTTTCTCGGCAGGATTCCCTCGTTGGCAAGGCGCAACGCGCGCTCCTGGTTGCGTTGCGCAGCGGCGAGCGCCGCTCGGCTCGCGCTCGCGGCCGCGGCGAACTGCCCCTGCTCGAACTCGACGAGCGCCTGACCCGCGCCGACGCGCTCGCCTTCCGCCACGTACACGCGCGCAATCCGCGTCGGTGAGGGTGCGCCGAGCGCGGCTTGATGTCCCGGACGCCCCACGACGGTCCCGATCGCCGAGAGCGTGCGCGTGAACGGCTCCACCGACGCGATGGCCGTCTTCACCATCACGAGTGGCAGTGCCGCGTCCTCCGCCGCCGGGTCAGATTTTCCGCACGCGACGATCGAGAGTGCGATGGCCGTGTACGCGGAGCGGCTGGGTGCCCAGCGCCCGTGACAACGAGGACTCCTGCGCGGTGCGATCATTCCGGACGCGGTGGCTGGGTGAGTGCGCGCAGCTCGGACTCCACCGTCAGGAGCGCCGCAGTATCGGTGATGTATTGCCCCATCACCTCGCGCGCGCTGCGGCGCGCCTCGAGCACCGCGGGAAGCGCCGACGCACCCTCGCGATAGGCGACGAGTGATTTCGACGCAACACGCTCGGCCCGGAGCACGAGGTCGCGATCACGGCTGATCCGCTCCCGCAACGACTCGCGTTCGCGCAATCGGTCGATCACGCGTTGCCGCACGAGCAGGCGCGTCACGACGAGCTCGGCGCGGGCCCGATCACGCTCCGCCTGCGCCTGCGCGATGGGCCCCTGATTGCGATTGAGCAAGGGAAGCGGGATCGACACGCCGATCAGCGGGAGCGCGCGATTCGCGTTGTCCGTTCCCGGGTCCCCCCACTCCACCCCTGCCTGCAGGGATGGCGCGCCGATCACGCTGCGTCGTTCACGGACCATCGCGAGTTCGGCCGCCTGGAGCATCGCCTCGGCCGCAGCGATGCTCGCGGCCGCACCGGCCAACTCCGGCAGCCGGGACAATCGTGACGCGCCCGTGGCGATACTGTCAGTTTCGCGCGGCGGGCCACTATCGAGTGGCGCAGGCACGAGCGAGTCGGCCAGCGTGATCGTGGCGCTGTCCGCGGCCATCCCCATCAGCGTCTGTACGGTGAGCACCGTGCTCAGGTACGTCGATGAATCGGCCGTAGCCACGTTGGACTGCTGGCCCGCGATGATCGTGGCGAGGTCGACATCGAGATCGCTCGCGTCTCCGGCATCGCGGCGCGCCACGGTCATCGCGCGCAGCTCGTTCGCGTCACGGGCCGTCGTGCGCGAGAGGCGAAGGCGTGCCTGCGCCGCGAGCGCCATCGTGTAGGTGGTATCGACTTCCATCATGGCCATCGCGCGCTCGGACGCGAAGCGCAGCCGCGCCGCCCGCGCCGACGCCGCGGCCGCGCCGACGCGTGGGCCGCGCGACCAGGGCAGATCGACCGGGATATCGAGGAGCAGATGCTTCTGGGGCGGCGACTTCGAGTAGGTCGCGGCGACCGATGGATTCGGCAGCGCCCTGGCCGTGATCAGCGCGGCGCGCGCCGCTGCCGTGTCTGCACGCGCGAGCGTGACGCGCGGTCCGGCAACGAGTGCGGCCCGATTCGCGTCCGCTCGCGTGACACGTATCTGCGCGATCGCGCGGTGCGACGATCCGCAGATCAGCAGGATGGCGAGAGCCATCAGACACTGCACGTGTGGCGGAGAGAGGCGGGTCACTGCACGAACGCTAGTGCGGCAACCTGTCAGGATCATGACAGCGGGCGGCTATCCCGACACGGGCTCCGGCAGCACGGCGCGCACGAACGCCACCGTGACCCGCACGCCCTGCCCTGGCTCCGACGCGATGTTCAAGCGTGCCCCGTGGGCCGAGACTATCCATTGGGCGATGGAGAGGCCCAATCCCGCCCCGCCATCGCGCGAGCGGGCCGGATCTCCGCGATAGAATCGCTCACGCACGTGTGGCAGCTGGTGGGCGGGAATCCCGCAGCCCGAGTCCTCCACGGTGAGCGTAGGCTGCGGTTCCGGCTGTACGCGCACACGCACCGAGCCACCCGCCGCGGTGAACTTCACGGCGTTGTCCAGCAGGATCACCACGAGCTCGCGCACGAGCAACGCGTCGCCGACGATGGGCGTTTCCTCGAACTCGTCCACCTCCAGTGTCACCCCGGCCGCCTGCGCGAGCGTACGGATCGAGACCGCCGCGTCCAGCACGACATCGTCGAGAAAGAAGCGCTCGCGCACCACCGCACGCTCGCCCGCATCGGCTCGCGCAAGCGTGAGGAGATCGTCCACGACGCGGCCGAGCCGCGCGGCCTCGTGACCCATGCCGCGCAGCGCGACGGCGTATTCCTCGGGGGTTCGCGGCGCCTGGAGCGCAACGTCGGCGCGCGTGCGCAGCACGGCGATGGGGGTGCGCAGCTCGTGCGCCGCATCGGCCATGAACCGCTTCGTGTAGGCGATGGAGCGCTCCACCGGCGCCGTGGACTTCCGTACGAGAAAGTACCCGCCGCCGAGCACCAGCACGACGGCGGCGAGCGCTGCGGCCCCGAAGGCGGCGATGAGCGCCGCGTACCGGTCGCTCAGCTCGACATTGTCGGCCACCGCCACGGCAATGAGCAGCTGTCCCGATCCGAGTCGAAACCGCTCGGCGTGAAGCGACAGCGTGTGGTCCCGCTCGACATCCTGCTGGGCCCTGTGCACTCCCGTGGCCGCAGCCTGTCGCGCCGCGGCGCGGATCCAATCGCTCGCCGCCGCGGGCTTGACCGGCACGCCGGCGCTGTCGAGCAGGTAGAGCGCCCGGTCGGGGATGTGCAGTTCGTCCACGGCGTCCACCACATCGCCGCGCGCTCCCTTCGACTCGCGCTCCCGGATCCGTGCCGCGCTCACGAGCTCGTGTGAGGCGGCCGCCAGCGAATCGCTCAGCTGCCGTGCGAACTGGGCATGGATCGCCGCGTACAGCCCGCTGCCCAGCAACAGGAGTATCAGGCCGAGTGTGGCGGCGTACCATGCCGTCAGTCGGCGTCGAAGCCGCACGAGCGGCTGGACGACCAGCGTGGTCCCGGTCTGTGCCGTCACAGGCCCAGCCGGTAGCCGGCGCCGCGCATGGTGTGAATCAGCTTCGGTTCGACCCCATCGTCGAGCTTGCGGCGCAACCGTCGTATCAGCACCTCCAGCACGTTCGTGAAGGGATCGTGATTGTCGTCCCACACGTGCGCCGTGATCGTTGCGCGATCGAGCACCTCGTCCGGATGCAGCGCGAAGCACTCGAGCAGCGCAAACTCCTTCGCCGTCAGCTCGATGACCCGTGCGCCTCGCCGCGCGCGCCGGGCGGCGAGGTCGATCTCGAGATCGGCGATCGTCACCATGCGCGGCGCGAGCGCTGGCCGTCGTCGTGCGAGCGCCCGGACGCGCGCCAGGAGCTCCTGCAGGGCGAACGGCTTGGTGAGATAGTCGTCGGCGCCGGCATCGAGCCCGATGACACGGTCATCGACGGCATCGCGCGCCGTGAGCATGAGAATCGGCGTCGTGAGTCCGGTGTCGCGGAGCGCACGGCAGAGTGCGAAGCCCGACCCACCAGGAAGCATGACGTCCAGGATCACGACGTCCTGCTCCGCGGGACGCGCGCGGCGAAGGCCGTCGCCGAAATTCGCGGCGAGCGTCACCACGGCCCCGATTCCGCGCAACCCCGCCGCCACTTCGCGCGCCAGCTCCGCATCGTCTTCCACGAGCAGCACGCGCATCACGACAGCGGGTTCGGAACGGACATGACTCGACCGCGGGAGAGGCTGTGACGGAAGGGTCCGTGCAACTTGCAGCACGCACGGTCAGCACGCCATCGTTGACCCTCACTCACTCCCGGAGATCGTCATGGTCCGCCTGCACTGGTCGCTGCTGCTCTGCACACTCGCCGCGGTGTCCGCAGGCGCGCAACAGCGTCCAACGCTGACGTCGCATCAGCGACTCGCGCGCGAAGTGTATCGGGAGTTGATCGAGATCAACACTGCCGATTCCGTGGGATCGGTGACGCGGGCTGCGCAGGCAATGGCACGCCGGTTCCGTGCGGCCGGTTTTCCCGCGCGTGACGTGCAGGTGCTCATTCCTCCGGGCAAGCCGACGAAGGGCAATCTCGTCGTGCGATATCGTGGACGGAGCGGCCCGACTGTCGCCAGGCCGATCCTGTTGCTCGCCCATCTGGACGTCGTGGCAGCACTGCGCACCGACTGGACGATCGATCCGTTCGCGCTCACCGAACGGGACGGCTACTTCTATGGCCGCGGCACCAGCGACGACAAGGCGATGGCGGCGATCTTCGTCGCCAACCTGATTCGCGATCGGATGAATGGCTGGGTTCCCGACCGCGATGTCATTCTCGCGCTCACCGCCGACGAGGAGGGAGGCGATGCCAACGGCGTGGATTTCCTGCTGGATCGCCACCGCCCGTTGATCGACGCGGCGTACGCCATCAACGAAGGGGGCGGTGGTTCGCTGCGCGACGGCAAGCCGTTCTTCAACACGGTGCAGGCCGCGGAGAAGGTGTACGCGGACTTCACGCTCACCGCGCGGAACCGTGGCGGACACTCGAGCGTTCCGCGGCCCGACAACGCGATCTACCAACTCGTCGCTGCGCTCTCGCGCGTGGCGCAGCATCGGTTTCCCGTGCAGCTCAACGAAGTGTCTCGCACCTTCTTCGAGCGTACGGCGGCGCTGGAGTCTCCTGCCCTGGCGGCCGCCATGCGCGCTGTCGTCGCCGATGCGTCCGACGCCGCCGCGGTCGCGGTCCTCGAGCGCGACCCCCGCTACAACTCCATGCTGCGCACCACCTGCGTGGCGACGCGGCTCAGCGGTGGGCATGCGTACAACGCCCTGCCGCAGACTGCCACGGCGAACGTGAACTGTCGCATCGTGCCCACGTCGAACCCGCGCGAGGCACGCGAGGCATTGCTGCGTGTGGTTGCCGACACGGGCGTCGCGATCAGCGAGACGATCGCGCTGGGTGATCGCGCCGACGCGATTCCGAGTCCGCTCACGGCGGAGATCATGGATCCCGTCACCAGCATCACCGGCGAGTTGTTCGGACCCGGCGTGCCGGTCATTCCGGTGATGTCCACTGGCGCTACCGACGGCCGCATTCTTCGCTCGGCCGGCATCCCCACGTACGGCGTGAGTGGCCTCTTCGGCGACCCGAACGACACGCGCGCGCACGGGCGGGATGAACGGATGCTCGTGAAGTCGTACTACGACGGCCTCGAGTTCCTCGATCGGCTCGTGCATCGACTCGCCGGCGGCAGGCCGATCACCTGACGGTGCAGACGAGGCGAGCCCGCCGGTATCCTACCCGGCGAGCTCTGCGCCTGTGCCCTCTCTCGTGGTGCTTCGCTCCGGACGGTGGCGCGCCACACTGAACAGCATGTCGCGCGCCACACGATCGCAGGGTGCACGACTCTCGTGCGTCCGCGTATCATTCCGCCATGTCGCTCTCTCGTCGCGCAAATGTTTCGCCCGTGATCCGCGGGTTCGTGACTGCTGTCCTGATGCTCGCCGCCGGGTGCGCCCGCACCGCGGCCAACCCGGCGCCAGTCACCGTGCCAACTCCCATCCCCGCCAACCCGGGACCGCCACCGCCGCGGCTTCCGACGGCCGCGCGCCTGCAACCGGCCCTGCCCGCGGCGGTCGGCATGGACTCCACCCTGCCCGCGCGGCTCGACAGCATCCTCCGCGTCGCGCTGGCCGAAGGCGCTGCGCCCGGCGCGTCCATCGCCGTCGGGCGGTGGGGACGCCTCGTGCATCTCAAGGGCTACGGCACGCTGGACTACGCCGCCGGCTCGCCACCCGTCGACGCCGGCAGCATCTACGATCTCGCGTCGCTCACCAAGGTCATTGCCACAACGACGTCGGCCATGATCCTCGAGGAATCGGGCAAGCTCGATCTGGACAAGCCCGTCCGCGAATTCGTCCCCGAGCTCGATGCGCCCGACAAGGCGGCCATCACCGTACGCATGCTCCTCACCCATTCCGGCGGGCTGGAAGCCTATGCGCCCCTCTATCGACAGGCACGGGGACGCGCCGAATTCCTGCGCGAAATCAACGCGCGTCCGCTCGCGAGCCCGCCCGGATCCCAGACGGTCTACAGCGACTGGGACATGGTGCTCCTCCAGGCGGTGCTCGAGAAGCTCGCCGGCATGTCGCTCGACAACTACGCCGACGGGCACATCTTCCGCCCCCTCGGCATGAGCGACACCCGCTTCATCCCCGACACCACCGATCGGACGTATCGGCGCCGGATCGCGCCGACCACCTCCGATGAACTGCGGGGCGGACCGCTGCAGGGCATCGTGCACGACGCGAACGCGTGGGCCATGGGCGGTGTGTCCGGTCACGCCGGCCTGTTCGCGTCGGCGCGCGACGTCGCCACGTTCGCGCAGTTTCTCCTCGATGGCGGCAGCTATGCGAACGTCCGCGTCGTCGCGCCCCAGACGATCGCCCGCTGGACCTCGCGCCAGGACGGAACCACCAGCCGCGCACTCGGCTGGGATACCCCAGCGCCATCGTCGAGCGCGGGCCGCTACTTCTCGCCGAGGAGTTTCGGGCACACCGGCTTCACCGGCACCTCGCTCTGGATCGATCCCGAGCGTGGATTGTTCGTCGTGCTGCTCATGAACCGGGTGAACTCGCGCGGCGAAGGCACGCGGCACGTGCAGCTCCGGCGCGACGTCTCCGACGCAGTGCAGCGCGCCGTGCTCGACGCGCCGCTCATCGAGTGGGAAGCGCTGCGCTGACCGCGGCCGCGACCCACCGTCGCTTTACTTTGTCGGCGCCGCGAAGCGCACGCCCGGCATGCGTTCGGCCATGTCCTTGAGGGCGGTGTAGCGCGCGGCGAGCGGCACGAACTGCTGCACCGTGGAATGGTCCGCGAAGCGGTGCACCGCCTCCCACACGCGCGGGTCGCGCTCGGCCAGCGTCGCCGCGCAATCGGCCACCAGCCACGCCGCGGCATACACGTCCATCGGCTCCAGGCGCTGGACCGCCGTGCGAAAGCGCACCTGCGCCGCGTCGTGCCGCCCGGCATGCGCATCGATGCGGATCGCCAGCGATTCCAGCAGCTCGCGACCCTGGAACCACCACTCCGTGCGGCCGGCGAAGATCTGATACGCCGAGTCGAGCGCGGCGTGCGCCGCGGGCATCGCTTCCAGCCGGAGCGCGGCGAGTCCGACACCCGCATGCGCGCCCACCGCGATGTCCTCTGCATCGAGCTCCGTCGCCAGCACGGCCGTCTCGCGATACAGCCGCTCCGCCTCTTCGCCCGCTCCACGCTCGCGCTCGAGGTTCGCCAGGTTGTAGAGCGCCACCAGGCGATGGGCGTTGTTGCGCAGCGTGGTATAGAGGCGCAGCGCTTCCTGCAGCGCCTCGTGCGCCGACGAGAAATCGCCGGCGCGCAGCCCGATGACGCCCAGGTTCACCGACGCATTGGCGGCCACGTCCAGCGTCTGCGCATCGCGCGCGATGGTCAGCGCCGCGCGGAACGCGTCGGCGCCACCGAGATCGTCGCTCGTGCGCATGCGGGCGATGCCGAGCGAAAGGAAGGCACGCGCCTCCATGGCGCGGTCGCTTCGATTGCGCGCACGATCGACGAGCCGCTGCAACAGCTCCGCCGCATCCGACGGGCGGGCGGCGAGCAGCGTAGTCGCCAGGCGATACATCGCATCGTCCGCCAGCGCATCGCTGCCGTTTTCCTCCGCGATGCGCACCGATTCCTCGGCGATGCGGATCGCCTCGTCCGTCTCGCCCGTACGCGCGAGCGTCTGCACGAGGAGCGACCGTGTCTGCACGATGTCGGCGCAACTGCCGACGCGCTCGGCGGTCGCGAGCAGCTCGCGGCACTCGATTTCCGTCTCGCGGGCGCCCTGGCCGAGTCGCACCCTCGCCTGAAGACGACGCAGCTCCACCGGCACGGCCTGTCCGGGCTTGGCGGCGAACGACGGCGACGCGAGAATGGCGTCGCACGAACGCTCCACGTCTGCCCACCGCCCCGACTGCTCCGCCGCGCGCGCAATCTCGTCGTGCACCACGGCGCGCTCGTCGTCGTTGCCGGCGTGCTGGAGGGCGTGCCGCAGGAACTCGGCCGCTTCGTCCAGCGCGTACAGCGTCATCGCGCGCGTCGCGGCCTTGCGGCACCACTCGTACGCCTTGCCCGAATTTCCGCTGCGTGCGTAGTGCGACGCGATGCGATCGATCGCGTCCGGCGAGCGTTGCGCGAGGACGTCGGCGATCTTCTCGTGCTTCACCCGCTGCCGCGCCGGGCTCACCGAATGCAGCACCGCATCGATGAGGAGCGCGTGCGCAAACTGGTACGTGTCGTCATCGTGTTCGCGCGCCGGCTCGATCACCGATGTGGCGAGCCCGGCATCGATCGCGTCCAGCACCGCCTCCAGCGAAACGTCCGCCGCCTCGGACAGCAGCGCGAGCGGAAAGGTCCGTCCGATGGCCGCGGCGGTGACGAGAATCTTCATCGCGTCGGCCGACAGTCGTGACAGTCGACGCCCGACGAGATCCGTCATGCCGGCCGGGAGCGAGAGGGCGCTCGGAATCGTCCACGTCCACGACGTGCCGACGTAGCTGAACACGCCTTCTTCCGCCATCGTCCGCAGGAGCTGCGTGACGAGGAACGGGTTGCCTTCCGTGTGGCGCAGCACGTAGTCGAGGAGATCCGCCCCGAGATCGGAGCGGTGCAGCGCGCCCTGCAACCACTCGCGAACTTCGGTCGCGGTGAGCCGCTCGAGCCGTAGCTCCCGCACACGCTCGTCTCGCGAGAGGCGCTGGCGTCGCTCGCGCACCGGTCCGTACGCCGCCTCCTCACTCCGGATCGTGAGTGCGATGCAGATGCGCTCCGTCGTGAGCTGTGCGAGCACGTACTCCAGCGCGTCCCAGCTCGCCGTATCCGCCCAGTGCATGTCCTCGAGGACGATCGTCAGCGGACGCGCTTCGCTGGCGCCGCGGAGGAACGACACCAGCTCTTCCAGCAGGCGGTGTCCCTGCAGCGGGTCGAGCTGAGCCGACATCGACGTGGCCGGCGTGCCCGCGCGCAGCGGCGTAATCAGCCTGGCGAGGACGGGCCACTGCCTGGCTGGGGCGATGCCGAGCTCGTAGATGCCCGATAGCGCTTCCGCCCAGACGCCGTACGGCGGCCGGCTCTCGCTCTCCATCGCGCGACCCGTCACCATCACGGCGCCGCGGAGTCGCACCTCCGGAAGCAGCTGGCGCACGAGCGTCGACTTGCCGACGCCGGCTTCGCCGATCACCAGGCGCGCCTGCGGGGTGCCGTGTGCGCTGTTGTCCAGCGCGGTCACGAGCGATCGCAGCTCGGTCGCGCGACCGACGAAGCGGTTGAGCACCAGCTGCGGCGCGCCCTGGCTCTCCATCCCGGCCACGACGACCTTGTCGCGCCCTTCACGCTTCGCTTCGAACAGCGCACGGTCCGCCGCGGAGAACATCGCCTCGAAGTTCTCGCCATGCTGCGGCGCGGTCGCCACGCCCACCGAGAGCGTCACGCTCATCGCTCGCTCCGGTTGGTCGCGCAGCGGGATCTGCAGGTCGGCTGTCGTCCGGCGAATCTCCTCGGCGATCGCCTTGCCACCATCGGCGTCGAGCCCCGGCAGGAGAATCACGAATTCGTCGCCCGCGTAGCGGCCCACGTACTGCCCAGGTCGCAACTGCTCGCGAATGACGCCGACCACGAGGCGCAGGGCATCGTCACCCGCGAGGTGGCCGAACGTGTCGTTCACCGACTTGAACTGGTCGACGTCGACGACGAGCAGCGTCACGGGCGCACCGGTCCGGCGTCGTTCGGCCAGTACCGCCGTGATGACGTTGGTGAAGGCGCGTCGCACCAGCGCGCCGGTGAGATCGTCTTCCTCGGACACCGTCACCGTGCCGTTCTTGCCCGAGCGGCGAACCGGCATCGCTCGCTGTGCCGCCGCCGGCGCATTCACGGTGCCGCGGCGCACCATCTCCTCGAACTTCACGAAGAGCTGCGGGTCGAACTGCTTGCCCACGTCGCGGCGCATGATCTCGATCGCCTCGAGCTGCGAGAACGCGCGCTTGTAGCTGCGTTCCGTCGTCAGGGCATCGTAGACGTCGGCCACGCAGAGGATGCGGGCCGGCAGTGGAATCGCCTCGGCCGCGAGGCCGTCCGGATAGCCATGCCCGTCCCAGCGCTCGTGATGGCTGCGCACCATGGGCGAGACATCCCAGGGAAACTGCACGTCGGCCAGCATCTGCTCGCCCGCTTCGGGATGCTTCCGCACCAGCGCCCACTCCTCTTCCGTGAGCTTGCCTGGCTTGTTGAGCACCTCGGCCGGAACGATCAGCTTGCCGACGTCGTGCAGCAGGGCGCCGATCCGGAACCAGAACAGCGAGTTCTCGTCCAGCCCCGCCTTGGCTGCGAGCGCACCGGCGAGATCGGCGACCCGCTCGCAATGACCCTGCGTGTGGATGTCCTTCGATTCGATCGACTCGCCCCACTTGCGGACGACGTCGAGGAAGTCGCCTTCCAGCCGCGCCATGCGCCGGCCCACGTCAGCCAGCTCGTGCCGCGCGCGCAGCTGCGTGAAACAGGAGTGGGCGCGATTGAGCGCCTGCAGCGTCTCGCGATTGCGTCCCAGACGGCCGTAGAGCTCTGCGAGCTCGCGATTCGTGTCGCCCTCGAGCGCGAGGTCGTTCGCGGCGGCCGCCATGGCCCGCCCCTTCACGAGATGATCCTCGGCCGCGGACAGGTCGCCCGTTTCGCGCGCGATGATCCCGTAGACTTTTTCCGCCTCTCCGTTCGCGCGCGCGTCGTCGAGATGCTCGGCCAGCGCCATCGCGCGGTCGCAGCGGCGCTTCGCCTCGGCAAAATCGCGCTTTTCGATCTGGAGCGCCGCCGAGTTGACCTCGAGCTGGATGCGCGTGGAAAGCCCGCCGAGGGCGTTTGCGATCGTCAGGGCCTCGGTGAACGCCTCCTCGGCCGCATCGTGCCGGCCGAGTGCCATGTTCGCCATGCCCAGGTTGTTGAGGGCGACGAGAATGTTGTCGAGGAGCGAGTAGAGGCGACCGTGGGCGAGTGCGTCCTGGTAGTAGCGGAGCGCCTCCCGGAAATCGCCGCGAATGCTGGCGAGCGTTCCGAGGTTGGTCATCACGTCCACCTGGAGCCGCGGATCCGTGGTGCTCGTGCCGCGCTCGAGCGCCTCATGGAAGAGCTGCTCGGCGTGGTCGAGATCGCCCTGTCGCCAGCGTACGGCGGCGAGCACGTTGAGTGCATGGCCGAGCGCATTGCGCTCGTCGCCCAGTTCGGCGGTGGCCACGGCGGCGGTGGCGCAGTCTTCGGCCGCCTGGTAGTCCGCGTCCACCTCGTAGGAGCGCGCGATCCAGCGCAGCAGCATGGAGGCGAGCGAGGGCGACGGGGTCGTGATGCTGCGGAGCGCCTGCTCGTAGAGCGCGCGGGCCTCGCCGCGCCGGCCGAGCTTGTCGAGCGCCCGGGCATCCTCGATCAGTGCGCGCGTGGACGGGTGCTCCGCCGGAGAATCCACCAGGCGGAGGTGCACGGCTCGCGCGGTACTATCGGAGGTCGATGCCACGGATGGGTGCCCGGGATCGGGAAGTGAGGGGGGTGAAGCTCCAGTGTCCGGCGGCCCACGGAGTGCGTGGCACCGCCGGACACTGACCGGCCCGCGCGAGGCGGACCGTCCAGCGATCTCCCTCTAGACTCAGCTAGAGGCCACGATGTAACCGGACCGGCGGGCGCTGTGCGCCGCGACGTCCATCGTGCTCTTCTGCACGGAACCGGTGGTCCCGTTCCGGTGCAGCGACTCCGACAAGCTCGCTGCTCCGGCCAACACGGCGACGCCAGCGCAGAGCGTCAATGCGATGCGACGAATCATTTGTGGGCTCCCGTACGGCAGTACACGTCTTCGCGTACTACCCGTGGTTGAGGATCAATGAGGGGGGAACAGCGGTTAGAAATCGAGTGCGTTTGAGACCGTCTCGGTGAGCTGAGCGATCACGTAACCGCTGAAGTGCTTGATCCGACGGAAAACCACCTTGTTCTCGACATCGACGAACGACTTGAGATCCGCGTCGCTCACCGATTCGTCCACGCATGACGTCGCGCCGCAATACTTCATGACGCGGCTCGCGTCGACCGTCGCCTGGTTGGAGGCGACGATGTACAGACTGACGGACTTGTCCGGGCTGAAGCGCATCGCCGGCTGGAAATCGATGCTGGGGTGATCGGTCGCGGCATTCTTCACCACCGCGGTGATCGTCAGCGCTTCGTTCTGGAGCGAGCAGTCCTCGTTCCAGTGACTCGGGCCGTACGACGAGGTGGCCAGGTCGCAGATCGCGTTGGCCGGGATGAACAGCTGACTGGCCCCGATCGACAACACCTGATCGCGGGTCGGATCAACGGCGAAGCTGTAGGTACCATCGCTGGCGCCCACCAGGGCCTTCTGCGCGTCCGTCGGCACGAAGGGCGACGTCGCCAGCCTGGACGACAGCGCCGGCGCGTTGGGAGCGGTCGACTCACCGGCGCAGCCCGTGAGCAACGTGCTCGCCAGGACCAGCACCGAGAGCAGTGAAATTGGGTAGCGAGCCATCATCGGCAATCGCATCGGGACCTCTCGAGCCTGAGCTCTTCGAAAAGGGAGGGAGAAGCTGTGATCACCACGTGAAGCTCATGGGTCGTGGCAATACGCTCTTTGGCAATGCCGGGGCCATGTGATGAGCTCTTCAGCACCCGTCAAACTGTCTTCGTCATCGCGGCCACACCACCCGATCAGGACAAACTGACCGCGAGAAAACGATTTACTGACCGACCGTCATTTTCGACCAGATCGTGCAAACTGCCATGAAAATTGTATTCTGCGACACAAATGCGGCTGCTTTGGGGCTCTTCCAGACGACTAATCGGTCAGTGGTACTGCTACCACTGTTGAGCTGTCACGAAATATATCAGTGAGGTCGATTTTCGTAAATGGGCCGCTGGAACGGCCTGCGGACGGACGATCGGCGAGGTCCCGCAAGGCGGTGAAACGAGCGGCGAGCGGCACGTAATCGTGCACCGCTGGATGGCCGGCGAAGCGATTGACGACCTTCCAGACTCCCTCGTCGCGGTCCGCGATCTCCGCGGCACAGTCCGCCACCATCCAGGCGGCAGGGTAGACCTCCAGCATCTCCAACCGCGTCACGGCGGAGTGAAACCGTCGGCGGGCCCCGGCCAGGTCGCCATCGACCGCGGCCATCCTGACCTCGAGCGACTCGAGGAGTTCACGACCCTGAAACCACCAGTCGGTCCGTGACCCCAGGGCCAGCGTCGCGGCGGCCAGCGCCATCCGCGCCACCGCCATCTCGTGCAGGCGCAGGGCGCTGATGCCCACGCCCGCGTGCGCCCCAATCACGATGTCCGTGGCCCCGAGCTGCTCCGCCAGCACGACGGTCTGCTGATAGATCGCCAGCGCCGCCTGGGCATCGCCGCGCTCCCGCTCGAGGTTGGCCAGGTTGTACAGCGCGATCAGGCGGTTGGTGTTGCTTCGGAGGGTCGTGTACAGGCGAAGCGCCTCCTGACACGCCTCGTGCGCCGCGAGGAAGTCGCCTCGGCGCATGTCGCTGACCCCCAGGTTCATCGACGCATTCGCCGCGACGTCCAGCGCGTGCGCGTCGCGCGCCACGGCGAGGGCGGCCCGGAATGCGTCGGAGCCGGAGCGTTCGTCCCGCGTGCGGGTGCGCGCCACACCGAGCGAGAGCAGGGCACGCGCTTCGAGCGGACGATCCCGACGCGTGCGCGCGCCCGCCACGAGACGGAGCAACAGATCCACGGCTTCCGCCGGCCGCA
Source organism: Gemmatimonadaceae bacterium (assembly GCA_031362845.1). Classification (GTDB taxonomy): domain Bacteria; phylum Gemmatimonadota; class Gemmatimonadetes; order Gemmatimonadales; family Gemmatimonadaceae; genus AG11. Next base: position 38,353 of record JANLTI010000075.1, read on the forward strand.
CGTTGTTCAGCGTGACGGCGAGCCGGAGGGTGGCCTCACCAGCGAGCGACTCGTCGTTCACTTCCTCCGCCAGCTGCACCGATTCCCTGGCGATCCGAATCGCGTCCTCGGTCTGACCCATGCGGGCGAGCGCCTGCACGAGAAGCGACCGGATCTGCACCACGTCCGAGCGACTTCCCAGCCGTTCGGCCACGGCGAGCATGTCGCGACACTCGATCTCCGTCTCCCGCGCCCCCAGGCCAAGCCGAACGCGGGCCTGCAGTCGTCGCTGTTGCGCGGGAACGGCTCGCGAATAGGCGCCGACGAGGATCGGGGAAGCGAGCATGGCATCGCACCAGCGTTCGACGTCGGCCCATCGGCCCGCGAGCTCGGCCGCGCGCGCCAGCTCGTCGTAGGCTGCGACACGTTGCTGCTCCGTGGCGGCGTGCGCCAGCGCCAGCGTGAGAAAGTCCGTCGCTTCGTCCAGCGCGTACAACGACAGCGCGCGCGCGGCGGCACTGCGGCACCAGGTGTACGCCTGCGCAGCGTCACCGCTGAGCGCGTAGTGCGACGCCACGCGGTCGACCGCCTGCGGCGTGCGCACGGCCAGCAGATCGGCGACGCGGCGATGCGTGAGCCGCTGTCGCGCCGGACTCACCGATCTCATGAGCGCGTCCATCAACAACGCGTGCGAGAACTGATACGTATCGTCGTCCTGTTCGTGCGCCGGTTCGAGCACGGAGGTCGACAGCCCGCTGTCCACCGCATCGAGGACGGCGTCCATCGAGACGCCCGCGGCGTCGGCGAGCAGGTCGAGCCGAAAGGTGCGCCCGATGGCCGCCGCGGTGACGAGAATGCGAATCGCGTCGTTGGGCAGGCGCGAGAGGCGTCGACCCACGAGGTCCGACATCCCGGCCGGCAGGACGAGCGTCGTGGGGATCGTCCACACCCACGCGCTGCCGCTATAGGTAAAGACCTGCTCCTCCATCATCGTCCGCAGGAGCTGCATGACGAGGAAGGGGTTCCCTTCCGTGTGGCGAAGGACGAACTCCAGGAGGTCGTCGCCGAGTTCAGTCCGATGCAGTGCAGCCTGCAACCACTCGCGCATCTCGGTGGCGGTGAGACGCTCTAGGTGCAGCTCGCGCACTCGCTCATCGCGCGACAGGCGGCGACGGCGTTCGCGCACGACACCGTACGCCGCTTCTTCGCTGCGCAGCGTGATCGCAATGAACACGCGCTCGACGGCGAGTTGCGACAGGACGTACTCGAGGGCGTCCCAGCTCGCCGTGTCGGCCCAGTGCATGTCCTCGAGCACGAGCATGAGCGGCCGTGCCTCGCTCGTCACCCGGAGAAAGCCGACCAGCTCCTGGAGGAGCTGGTGTCCCTGGCTCGGATCGAGCGGCGGCAACGCGACGGGATCGTGCGTCCCACGCAGTGTGGGGACGAGACGTTCCAGCAGCGGCCAGGGCCGTGAGGGCGCAAGACCCAGCCCGTGCAACGCGAGCACGACTTCCGCCCACGGACCGAACGGCGGCCGGCTTTCACTCTCGAGCGCACGACCCGTCACGAGCGCCGCGCCACGCAGGCGCGCTTCGGGCATGAGCTGCCGCACGAGCGTCGACTTCCCCACGCCCGCCTCGCCGATGATGAGGCGGCACTGCGGTCCCACGCGGCCGCTGTCGTCGAGCGCGTTCACGAGCGCACGCAGCTCCGGCACCCGACCGACGAACCTGCTGAACGCGAGCTGTGGAGGGCCATCGTGCTCGGTGCTGGCCACGACCACCGTATCGCGGCCCGCGCGCTTGGCTTCGAATAGCGCCCGGTCGGCCGAGGTGAAGAGCGCCTCGAACGTCTCGCCGTGCACCGGCGCCGTCGCGACACCGATGGAGAGGGTCACCGACAGGGTCTGCCCACTCGATTCCCGGAGGGGGATGGGAAGGGAAGCCATCGTGTGACGCACTTCGTTCGCGAAGGCCTGCGCCGCCCGGGCATCGAATCCCGGCAGGAGCACGACGAACTCGTCGCCTCCATACCGCCCCACGTACTGACCCGGTCGCAGGTTGTCACGAATCGCCCCCGAGACGAGTCGCAGCGCATCGTCACCCGTGAGATGGCCGTACGTGTCGTTCACCGCCTTGAACTGGTCGACGTCCAGCACGAACAGTGACACGGGCGCCCCGGTGCGTCGGCGCTCGGCGAGCACCGCGGCCGTCACGTTCACGAACGCGCGGCGCACCAGCGCGCCGGTGAGATCGTCCTCTTCCGACGCCATCACCGCGCCGATCGCGCCGGTGCTGCGCGACGGGATGGCGAGGTGCGCGACTGCCGGCGTCTTCACTGCGCCACGCCGCACGAGGTCCTCGAACTTCACGAACAGCTGGGGATCGAACTGCCGCCCCACCTCTCGGCGCATGATCTCCATGGCTTCGAGATGCGAGTAGGCGCGCTTGTAGCTGCGCTCCGTCGTCAGCGCATCGTAGACGTCCGCGATACAGAGAATGCGTGCCGCCAGCGGAGTCGCATCGCCCTCGAGACCATCGGGGTATCCCTTGCCGTCCCACCGTTCATGGTGGTTGCGCACCATCGGCGCGACATCCCACGGAAACTGCACGTCCGCCAGCATCCGCTCGCCCGCCTCCGGATGCCGTCGCATGAGCGCCCACTCCTCGTCCGTGAGCTGTCCGGGACGATTGAGCAGGTCGGCCGGGACGATCAGCTTCCCGACGTCGTGCAGCAACGCACCCATGCGAAACCAGAACAGCGAGGTGTCGTCGAGCCCGGCCTTTCCCGCGAGTGCGCTCGCGAGGTCGGCGACGCGCTCGCAGTGCCCCTGGGTCAGCACGTCCTTGGACTCGATCGACTCGCCCCACCGGCGGACGACATCGAGGAAGTCGCCCTCGAGCTTCGTCATGCGGCGGGCGACATCGGCCAGTTCGTGACGCGCGCGCAGCATCGTGAAGCAGACGTGTGCGCGGTTCAGTGCCTGAATCGTTTCGCGATTGCGCCCGAGCCGTCCATACACCTCGGCCAGTTCGCGGCTCGCGTCACCCTCCAGCGTGAGGTCACCCACGCCGGCGCCCGCCTCTCGCGCGCGCTGCAGGTGTGCCTCGGCCGCGACCAGATCGCCCGTGTCCCGCGCGATGATGCCGTACACCTTTTCCGACTCCCCGTTCGCGCGGGCGTCGCCGTGATGTGCGGCGAGCGAGGCCGCGCGATCGCAACGGCGTCGCGCCTCGTCGAAGTCCCGGCGCTGGATGGCGAGCACGGCGCAGTTCAACTCGAGCTCGATCCGCAGCGACAGCCCACCGAGCGCGTTGGCGATCGTCAGCGCTTCGGCGAAGGAGTCTTCGGCCGCATCGAGACGACCGAGCTCCATGTTGGCCATGCCGAGGTTGTTCAGCGTCGCGACGATCTCGTCGAGCAGGGAGTGGCGGCGCCCATGGGCCAGCGCATCCTGGTAATACCGGAGCGCCTCTCGAAAATCGCCGCGGATCTTTGCGAGCGAGCCGAGGTTGGTCGTGACATCCACGTGGAGACGCGGATCAGTGGTGCTCGCACCGCGCTGGAGTACGTCCTGGAAGAGCTGCTGTGCGAGATCGAGATCGCCCTCATGCCAGCGCGCAGCCGCAAGGACGTTGAGCGCGTGACCGAGCGCGTTGCGGTCGTCTCCCAGTTCTGCCGTCGCCACCGCGGCTTCTGCGCAGTCGGCCGCGGCACGGTAATCCGCGTCGACTTCGTACGTGCTGGCGATCCAACGAAGCAGCATGGATGCCACAGACGCCGATGTCGTCTCGAGACTGCGCAGGGCGCGCTCGTACAGCGCGCGCGCCTCGGTGCGCTGCCCCAGCTTGTCGAGCGTACGCCCTTCCTCGATCAGCGCGCGCGCCGGGGTGTCCGCGTCCTCCGAATCCACCAGGCGGAGATGCGCGGATCGAGCCTGCGACGAGCCATCGGAGGAGGGAGGCACCGACCGGCCTACGACTCCACGTAGTATCCGCTGAAGTGCTTGATGCGGCGGAAGAGCGTCCTGCGGCCGTAGTCGAGATGCGTCGCCAGCGTCGGGTCAAGCGCCGCCTCGTCGATGCACTCGTCCATCGACTGCGTCGCGCAGTACAGGATGCGCCACGCCGACGGGTCGGGCGTGAGCGTCGGGACGTAGAGCGAGAGGGTGACCGTGCGGGTCGGACTGAAGCGCATCGCCGGCGAGACGTCGATGCGGGGAATGCCGCTCGCGGTGGAGCGCACCAGCGCCGTGATCGTCACCGCGCTGCCCTCGCGCTTGCAATCCAGATCGAACGACGTCAGGCCGTACCCGGATGACGGGGTGCAGATCGCCCTGGACGGGATGTCGAGGGTGTGCTGACCGAAGTGCAGCACGTTGCGGCGCCGAGGATCGATCGTGACGGTATACGAAGTCGTGGTGCCACCATCGAACTGGTCGATGCCCGCATTCCCGTTGATCTGCGGTCCGACGGGTCCCTTCCCGAGCCGTGACACACCGGGCACGAGCGATGACGGCGACGTCGCGTCCATCGAGCATCCGCTCGACAAGACGACGACGCCCGACAACAGCAGGCCGATCGAGCGTGAGCGCATCGTGAGGGGGCGAGGGAGGGGACGAAAAGGAGAGGGAAATCTCTCCTCTCGACTGACCCGGTCCACTGCGGAGGCCGGTTGCATTCGCAGATGTGGGAAGGCAACGGTGAGGCCACGATTGTGTGATGCATCACGTCGGTCAGGCTGTCTTGCGCATGGCGCGATGTACACGCTGATCGGCCGAAAAGTCCGAGCCAATCGGTTAAATGGTCGAATACTTCGTCTTTTTGGTATCGTGCAGAACGCCCGAGAAGTTGCGAAATGCCCTACCCGTCTCACCCGCGGGCTGTTGCGCCTTCATTAGCTCGGGGAGTCGCGTACGCTTGGCGGTGTGATCACGGTTTGCGGGCGAGCCGAACGATCAACGGCCAGCGCACCACGCGATGCGCCTGTTGCCCCCAGGCTTCTCGAAGTCGCTTGGCGAGATCGGGGAGCGGATCGTGATGTGTCGCGATTCGATAGCGGCCGACCGCCGACCAGGTGGAGAGGAAACCACCCAGTTGCTCGAGCGACCAGTCCGCTTGCATGATGAACCCGGGCGCCGGGATTTCCGGATACGGCAACGAGATGTCCGCATACCCGCGGTCCACCATGGCCCGTTCCGTCGGCCAGTAGTCACCGAGCGTCTCGTGGTAGAAGGCCCGCAGGATCATGTCGACGTACGGCTCGATGCTGACGAGCCCGTAACTCCACACCGCGAGAGCGCCTTCAGGACGAAGCACTCGATCGACCTCGGTGAAGAATCGCTCGCGATCGAACCAGTGCAGTGCTTGCGCGACAGTCACGAGATCCATGCTCTCGTCCGCGAGCGATGCCGCCTCGGCTTCCATGGCGAGGTACGCGACTCCGGGTGTGCCAGCGGAGCTGGCCAGTTGCGCGACACTGGCGTCCGTGGCAACCACCTGATCGAACCACCCAGCGAGCGCGACCGCCGCCTGCCCGCTGCCCGTGCCGCAGTCCCACGCGCGTTCGTGGGAGGGCGAGTGACTCGCGAGCCATTCGAACAGGGCGGCCGGATAGTGCGGACGGTGCGCCGCGTACGATGTGGCGGCAAAGGCAAAGTGATCGCGGAAGCCTGGCATGTGACCGAGGTGGCGAGCGGCTGGAACCGGTTCGCCGTCCTGGGCGTATGCTTCGACGATTGACGGGTGAACGCCGGGTCGCGACCTTGCGTCGTCGTCCGGCCCGGATCGGTCGTCACGCCACCATTCCCGCGATAGATTCGTCGACATGCCCGACTCCTCCGAGCTCGCTGCGCCAGCGCCTCCCGATCATTCCGACCCTCGCGAACGCGTATTCGTCGATGACGACGGGACGCGGTGGCAAGTGTCGGAGCGCCCGTTCGCCGATTACGATCGCCGGCGCGGTGTCTCCCTGATCTTCGCGAGTGACGCCGCCGTGCGCCGGGTGCGCGACTTTCCCGTGGATTGGTTTTCCCTCTCCATCCAGGATCTCATCGAGTTGAGCTGGAAGGCCTGACAGCGAGACGGGACATGATGCGTCCGACGCGCGGCTAGCTCGGCTTCCGCTCGCCCGCGGGGAGATGAGGCAGCTCGGCCGCCCGCGCAACGGTTCGTTCAGCGGGCCCCACCGGAACGGCAACGCGCTGCTCGCCGAGCAGTCTCGTGACGAATCGCTGGCCTTCCGACACCCGCTCGATCTCGATCGCGATGGCTTCCATCGCTTGTTCCATGCGCTCGAGTCGTTGTGCCGATTCGCGATCGGACGTCGCCGCGCGAGGCAGTGAACCGCGCCGCCAGATGTTCCGCGAGATGGAGATCGCGATGGGAAACAGCACGAAGACCGAGAGCATGCCGACGATCGGGATGGCGCGGTCCATCGTGTCTCGGCCGCGAGGTCCGAGCGTGAAGTCGGGGGTTCCGCGCGTGCTGATGAGCGCGGCGGGCGCGGAGGACAGCAGCCTGCCCGTCTCGTCGATGTCGGTCTCGAGCCGCGCGAGGCGGGCGTCGAGGACCCCGATCCGCTGTTCCAGGCCCGCCTTGTCGGCGCCCGTCGCGCCACGAGCCAGCCGAGACAGCTCCTTCCTCCTGCCGTCGGCGGAGTTGAGCTGGTCGGACAGCATGCTTCGCCGAGCCCGGAGCGCGCTCACCTCCTGCGCGCTCATGGGTGCGCCGTTGAGCACCCGCGAGGAAACAGTCGTCACGCCCTGCGCGACCGCAGGGGCAGGGGCAGGAGGCGGGGTACTGGGTGACTGGATCATGCTCATCCGTACGGGCGATCGTGATCGGTGGTGTCACGTGGACAGTATGGCGCTCGAGTCGTGCTGGCCAGTCGGGCGACGGTGACGCGCACGACGTACTCGTCGTGCACGGGTGGCGGTGCCGTCGTCGCCGGGCGACGTTTCTGCTCCGACGTCCACCTACCCACCCAGCATTCGCTCATGCCAGACGCTTCGTCCGTCCGTCACGTCCGCTGGTCCGATCTTCCGGAAGAACGCGTAACGGATCTCATCTCGCGCCGGCTCATCACCGGTACGGACATGATGATCGCGCACGTGTACCTGAAGAAGGATGCACTCGTCCCGCAGCATTCGCATCACAACGAGCAGATCACCTACATCCTGTCGGGCGCGCTGCACTTCCGGATCGGGGCCGATCGCGAACGCGAGGTGATCGTGCGCGAGGGTGAGGTGCTGCACATTCCCTCCAATGTGCCGCACGAGGCGCGCGCGCTGGAGGATACCCTGGACGTCGACATTTTCAGCCCGCCGCGGCAGGATTGGCTGGACGGCACCGACAGCTACTTCCACAAGAAGTAGCGATGGATCTCGGACTCGGGGGCAAGGTCGCACTCGTCGCGGCGTCGAGTCGCGGTCTGGGTCGCGCGGTGGCGGAGGAGCTCGCGCGCGAGGGTGCGCGCCTCGTGGTGTGCGCACGGGGCGAGGCGGCGTTGCGCGAGACCGCCGACGCGATCCGGGCGCTCGGTGCCGAAGTCGAGGCGATCGTGGGCGACGTCGGGAATCCTGCAGACGTCGCGCGCATCGTCGAATCAGGCACGCGCGCGTTCGGCCGGATCGACGTCCTGGTGACGAACGGAGGCGGGCCGCCCGCCGGCCCGTTCGAATCGCACTCGGCCGATGCGTGGCGCGAAGCGGTTCGGCAGACACTGGACAGTGTCGTGGAGCTGACCCGCGCCGTGCTGCCGGGGATGAAGGCGCGTCGCTGGGGACGGATCATCAACGTGACGTCGATTGCCGTGAAGCAGCCCGTCGACAACCTCATCCTGTCCAACAGCGTACGCGCGGCGGTCACGGGTTTTGCGCGCACACTGGCGAATGAAGTGGCCCCGTTCGGCATCACCGTGAACTGCGTGATGCCGGGCTATACACGCACGCAGCGCGTGGACGAACTGGCGGCGCGGAATGCAGCACTGCGCGGCACGACGGCTGATGCGCAGGTCGCCGTCTGGGAAGGACAGATTCCCATGGGGCGACTCGGGCGGCCCGAGGAGTTCGCGGCGATGGTGGCGTTTCTCGCGTCCGAGCGCGCGAGCTATACCACGGGTGCGTCCATTCCAGTCGACGGCGGGTGGATCCGCGCGCTGGTCTGACTCAGAACGGCAAGTCGTCGTCGTCGTGTGGCGGCGCGTCGTCGAATGGGGGCCGGTCCATCGACGAGGGGACGCTGTCGAAGGAGCCCGCCGGTTTTCCGCCACCAGTCGCTTTTCTCGGGGCCGAGTCGGGATAAGGGCTGGGCGAGCCATCACGCGAGGGCCAGATCACGCCTTCACAGCCCGGCCCGCCGCGTTCCTTCGGCTTGTTCCGGCACTTGAAGTCGGGCGCGCGCGGATTCCGCTTGGATGAGCGATCGTCCCACATGGGTCCGCCGCAGAGCGGGCAGGAGGGCATGCCCGGCGCCACAGAACCGGATGACACGGGCACGGGTGCGGTGTCGGCCGGTTTTGCGCCGCGCGGTGGCCAGACCACGCCGTCGCACTCGCGGTCCTTGCACTTGAAGTCGGGGGCCTTGGGATTCTTTTTCCCGACCCGATTGTCCCACATCGGTCCCTCGCATTTGGGGCAGTTGGGGACCGGCGCTGCGTCGGGGGACTGCTGTTGTTCGGTCATGACGGGCGGAGTGGAGCGGAGGGCGAGTACACCTCCACCAACATAGCGCAGGCGTCCGTCAGCGTGCGGGCGCTCCGGGGTGCACCGCGCGCGCGCGTCGTCAGCGGTCGCTGTCGGTGCTCCGCAGTTCGTACTTGAGCTGGAGCGCGGCCATCCGCTCGACGAGCTCCTGGAACAGGTCGTCGGGCATGTCGGCGCAACTCGACCGCAGTCGTCGACGCAACTCCGCCTCGATGACTTCGAGACGCATGGCGCGCGCTTGCGATGTCAGCTCGGCAATTCTCATCCGGGTCGAGGCGAGAGAGGAACGGGACACTCGGGAGCCATCGACGAGACAGTGCTCATTGGGAAGACGAGTCGACGTGGAGAGTTGTCACGGCCGCGCTCGCCACGGCGTGCGACAGAGCCTCTCGCGTACGGGTCGGAAAATTGCTTTGGACGCTTTTCTCACTACGCACACAGAGGATTGCGATGCGCTTCGGAACGGGAGGACGCAGCTCGAACGTCGAGGACAAGCGAGGCCTGGGCGGCAGGGCGGGCATGGGAATCGGCGGTACCGTCGTCCTGCTCGTCCTCGGCCTCATCTTCGGGCGTGACTTCATCGGCGAGTCCGGGGTGCAACCCGGGGTGACGTCGACATCGAGTGGTGGCTTGTCGGCGGCGGACTCCGCGCGCGAGGAGCCACAGGTCGTGTTCGTGGGCCAGGTACTCGACGATGCGCAGCGGACGTGGGCGGCGCTGCTCCCCAAGTACGGCGCGCAGTATCGCGACGCGAAGCTCGTGCTGTTCCGCGATGCCACGGCCACCGGATGCGGGACCGGTCAATCGGCCATGGGCCCGTTCTATTGTCCGCTGGACGAGAAGGTCTACATCGACCTCGGATTCTACGACGAGCTACAGCGCCGGCTCGGCGCATCGGGCGACTTCGCACAGGCGTACGTGATCGCGCACGAGATCGGCCATCATGTGCAGCATCTCCTGGGCACGGATCAGCAGGTGCGGCGCGCACAGTCGGGCGACCCGAGCGCGGCGAACCAGTATTCGGTGCGGCTCGAGCTTCAGGCCGACTGCTTCGCCGGCGTGTGGGGCCGCTCGACGGAGCAGCGCAACAATCTCAGCCAGGGCGACATCGAGGAGGGAATGAACGCGGCCGCCTCGGTCGGCGACGACCGCATCCTGTCGCGGAGCGGGCGCACCGCGAACGTGGAGTCGTTCACGCACGGCTCGTCGGCGCAGCGGGTGAGCTGGTTCAAGAAGGGCTTCGATTCGGGCGACCCGAAGGCGTGCGACACCTTCGCCGCGCGCTAGCGCGCGCGGCGAGCGTGCGGGGAGAGGCGTGCGGCGAACTGCCAGCTGTGAGCGGACAGCTATGAGCTGACAACTGCATTCCTGACTGCGAACTGAAAAAGGGAAAAGGCACACCTGAACTAATCGGGCGTGCCTTTTCCATTCACGATTCACGATTCACGGTCAGTTATCAGACCGCATCACTCAGGCTCGTAAAGTTGAAGTCGCGAACCTTGAGCGTCGGGAAGACCACGTTCCCTCCCGATTCGGTGCCGGCAACACGATCCGCGCGTCCGATCATCTCCAGGTTGTTCAGCATGAACAGCGGGCTTTCGTTGAAGCGGAGATTCTTCACCGATCGCGTCACCTTTCCGTTCTCGATGAGAAAGGTGCCATCCCGCGTGAGACCGGTGTACAACACGGTACGCGGATCCACCTGACGCAGGTACCACAGCCTCGTGACGAGGATGCCGCGCGCGGTCGACGCGATCATCTGCTCCGTCGTCGCGTCGCCGCCCACCATCTTCACCGATCCGAGCCCGCCGTTCGGGCGTGCGTTCTTCTTCTGTGCCCAGAAGCGAGAGTAGTTGAGCTGCTTGAGCACGCCGTTCTCGATCCAGACCTCCCTGCCGAGCGGGAGTCCCTCCCCGTTCCATGGTTGGCCGAGCAGCTGCGCATCGGCCGGGTCGGAGAAGAGCGTGACCTTGGAGTCGACGATCTTCTCGCCGATCTTCGTCCCGCCCCCCTGTTTGGCGAATGCCGACCGCCCTTCGTCGGCACTGCGCGCGTCGAGCGAGAATGCCAGCAACTGGACGAGGTCGCCGACCGCCTGCGGTTCGAGGATCACCGTGTAGCGGCCCGGCTCGACGGCGACCGGATTGCGCGAGGCGCGCGCCTTCTGGATGGCACGATCGCTCACCGCCTTGAAGTCGATCTGTCGCCAGTCCGGATGATCCGCCGCCGCCCACCCCGAGCCGGTGCCGTCGCTGGTGCGGACGGTGAGCTGGTAGTTGGCGCTGGTGGACGGAAAGTAGGCGTACATCCCGGTGTTGGACGCGATGGCGTTGTAGTTCGTGCCGGCGACGATGAAGCCGGCGGCCGCGAGATCTCCGGCCGCCCTCGCCGCGTCGATGGCCGTACGAGCGGCCGCCGCTCGATCGGCCGGTGTGAGGTTCGCCGTCGAGTCGAACCAGGCATCGACGTCGCCGTACTGCTGCGGGGGCAGCAACGGCATGTTCTCCGGATCATCCGGCGCCAGCTTCGCGATCGCTTCACTCTGCCGCACGGCGCGCTCCACGCCGGCGGCGGAGAAATCGCTCGTCGTGACGACGGCGTGCTTGGGCCCATATCCGCTCTGTACCACGAGCTGCGAATTGCTCACGCCGCCCGAGGTGGAGATGCGGTTGGCGGCGAAGCGGATGTTGCCGGTGTACCCGCCGTTGAGCTGCACTCCGATGGTGTCAGCCTTCGACAGCTTCACGATACGCTCGAGAAACGCCTGCGCCTCGGCGCGGGACATCATGTCGTTGGGCGACAGCGGGCTATCCGTTCCGAACAGGCTTCTGGGGGCGCTCATGCCTTTCTCCCCGTATTGATGACGTTGATGTTGCGGAAGCGACTCGGCACGCAGCCATGGCTCACCGCATTCGATTGCGCGGGTTGCCCCTTTCCGTCGAAGAAACTCGCGCCCATCTCGTAACTCGCGCGTCCACCGATCATGTCCAGGGCATTCCAGAATTCCGGCGTCCGTATCTGATACGCGACGTCCTTCAGCATGCCGACGACCTTGCCTCCCTTGATCTCGTAGAACAGCTGCCCACCGAACTGCGCGTTGTAGCGCTGCTGGTCGATCGAGAAGCTGCCGTCGCCGACGATGCCGATGCCGCGGTCGGTCGCGGCGATGAGGTCGTCCCAGCCCTGCTCCTTCGTGCCCGGGAGCTGCGAGACGTTCGGCATGCGCTGGAACTGCACACTGCTCCAGTTGTCACCGTGGCTGCAGCCGTGGCTGCGCACGGGGCGCTTCTGGCTCGTGTACCACCAATCGAGCATCGGCGCCTGTTCGCGCGTGGTCTGGTAATCGTTGACGACGCCCTCCTTGATGATCAGGAATTCATCCGGCTTCACGCCATCGTCGTCCCAGCCGATGGTCGAGCATCCGCCTTCCTGCGAGCGATCGCCCTGGATGTTCAGCATGCTCGGCCCGTAGCGGAACGAACCGAGCTTCTCGCGCGGCGGCGCCAGGAAGCTCGTGCCAGCGTAGTTCGCCTCGTAGCCCATGGCGCGATCGAGCTCGGTGGGGTGCGCGATGCTCTCGTGAATGGTGAGCCAGAGGTGGCTGGGATGCAGGATGAGATCATACCGCCCCACATCCACCGCTTTGGCCTTGAGCTTCTCGGCCGCCTCTTCTCCCCACTGCCGCGCATTCTCCACCGGCTTGGCGGCGACGAGGTATTCGTAGCCGCGCGCCATCGGCTGGATCACGTTGGTGCGCGTCTGGAAGTCGGAGAAATCCGGTTTCACCGCAGTGGCGGCGAACGGCAACCAGCTGCGAATCACCGTCTGCGTCGTGAACGTCTCCTCGGTGTTCGCGTAATTCTTCTCTTCCTTCACGAAGAACATGTTGCTGTTCACGAACTTCACGCCCGGTACCTTCATGGCTTCGGCGTTCGCGCGGATGAGCAGGTCGGCCTTCTGCTCGATCGGGACGGTGAAGGGGTCGATCGTGTGCGGGGTGACGTAGCGTCCGTCCGGCGTCGGGCTGGCGGGTGCCAGGCGAACCCGGTCCGCCACCGCCAGCGCATTGGCCTTCGCGATCGCGAGCGCCTCTTTCGTCGCCGCCACCACGCCGCTCTTCGTGAGATCGCGAGAGGCGCCGAACCCCCACGTCCCCTTCACGAGCACCCGGACGCCGACCCCGAGGTTGTCCGTGTCGACCACGTTCACGATCTGCTGCTCACGCGTGATGACGAAGTTGTTCCGGTATCGCCCGATGCGTGCATCGGCGAACTCGGCCCCACCCATCGTCGCCGCGTTCAGCGCTTCGGTGAGGAGTTCCTTCGTGGCCGGATCCATCGCCGGCGGTTCGGACGGGGGCGATGTGCCGCGGGTGAGCGAATCGGCTCTGGCGAGCGCCGGCGCACCCAGCGCGAGCGCGCCGGCGGCCGCACCCGTTTTCAGGAAATCACGCCTTGTGGTCATGGGCATCGGGGAAAAGGGTCGTTCATGACGGACACACCGATTGTACGACAGCACGAGCCCCGTGTTTCGTTGGCGTCACGGGCCAGCCCGATTGAGGGATGGCCGTCGCGACGGGCCGGACGTGCGGATCCCGAGCGCGCCTCACGCGGTCCGCCCCGTGTTCACTACGTTGACGTTCCGGAACCGGCTCGGAGGGCAGCCGTGGCTCACCGCGTTCGACTGGCCGGGCTGTCCCTTGCCGTCGTTGAAGGTACCGCCCATCTCCCAGCTCTTCGCGCCGCCCAGGAGGTCAAGCGACTTCCAGAACTCGGGCGTGCGCATCTGGTAGGCGACGTCCTTCAGCATCCCGACGATCTTGCCACCTCGAATCTCGTAGTACAGCTGGCCGCCGAACTGCGCGTTGTAGCGCTGCTGGTCGATGGAGTACGAGCCTCGGCTCAGAATGGCGATGCCACGATCGGTAGCGGCGATGAGGTCATCCCACCCGAGATCCGTCTCGCCGGGCACGAGGGAGACATTGGGCATGCGCTGGAACTGCACATCGGATGATCGCTGCGCGTACGAGCAGCCGTGCGATCCCACCGGTTTTCCCTGCCGCGCGTACCACCAGTCGAGCATCGGGGCTTGTTCACGCGTCGTCTGATAGTCCACGAGCACACCGCGGCGGATGATGTCGAAGCGATCTGGCTTCACGCCTTCGTCGTCCCATCCGATAGCGGCGAGCGAGCCGGGCTGATCGCGGTCTCCGGTGATGTGCATCAGGGGCGAGCCGAACTGCAGCGTGCCCAGCACGTCGCGGGGCGGCGCGGCGAAGCTGGTGCCGGCATAGTTGGCTTCGTAGCCAAGCGCGCGATCCAGCTCGGTGGGGTGGGCGACGGATTCGTGAATGGTGAGGAACAGGTGACTGGGGTGGAGCACCAGGTCGTACCGGCCGACGTCCACCGATTTCGCCTTCAGCTTCTCCGAGGCCTGTTCGCCCCAGAGGCGGGCGTTCTCGACGGGCTTCTGCTCGAGGAGGTATTCGTATCCTCGTCCCATCGGCGCGATCACTTCGCCGCGGGACTGGAAGTCGGTGCGGTCGGTGGACACAGCGGTCGCGGTGAACGGCATCCAGCTCCGGACCGCTGTCTGTTGCGTGAACGTGCCCTCGGAATTGGCGTAGCTCTTCTCCTCCTTCACGAAGAGCATCGAGCTGGTGACGAAGCGAACGTTCGGCGCCTTGAGGGCCGACGCGTTGGTTCGCAGCAGCAGATCGGCCTTCTGCTCGATCGGCACGTCGAAGGGATCGATCGTGTACGGCGTTTGCCAGCGGCCGTCGCGCACGACGGGCGCGGGCGACAGCCGTACCCGATCCGCTTCGGGCAATCGGTTGGCGCGCGCGATGGCGACCGCTTCGCGTGCCGCGGCCACGACGCCCGCCTTCGTGAGGTCGCGTGTCGCGCCGAACCCCCACGTTCCCTGCACCAGCACCCGGACGCCGACGCCCATCGTGTCGCCCTCGGCCACGTTCACGATCTGCTGTTCCCGCGTGCTCACGGAGCTGTTGCGATAGCGTGACAACCGGGCATCGGCGAATTGCGCTCCTCCGCTTCTGGCTGCGTCGAGCGCCTCGAGCAGGAGCTCGCGAACCACGGGATCCATGGCCGGAGCGCCGGGAGCGGCACGGCGCGCCGTTGGGAGGACCTCCGGCTCGGTGGCCATCGCTGAGGCTGGGGAGAGCGCGCCGCCAGCCGCGAGCGCCGCGGCGGACGTCGCGCTGGCGGTGATGGAGGCCAGGAATTCTCTGCGACTCTGGTTCATTGGTGGGAAGGCGACGGATCGAACCAACACTGGGCGAATGCGGCGCGAAATGAGCGCGCGCGGCTTTTCTGGGGCTTTGCGAAGGCGGTGCGTCTCGTCATGTTGGACGCCGGCCAATCCGGACGCAACCTGAGCCGGGCAGTGGGCGTATTTTTGCGCATGTGTGTGTTCCACTTCTCGGCAACACACGACTCCATGACTCCAGGTTCGACACCTTCTGACACCGGCACCCCAGTGCCGATCGATCACAACGCTCCCGCTGGCGCCACGGTGGCGCCAAACTCACCGCGTGGCGTCGCCGAAGGTGCCGTGGAAGGCATCGGTCCGACGCGCCGTCCCAGTCGCACCCGGAGGACCGCTGTGCAGGCCACGCCACTCGCGGCGAATGCATCCGCACCGCTGGTGCGCCCCGATGGTTCGCCGGCTCCTGTCGTGCACCTTGTCCCGGAGCTCTCGCCCTATGCGCGAACGGGCGGTCTGGGCGAAGCGGTGTCCAGCCTGGCAAAACATCAAGCTGCATCGGGCATTCCCGTCACTGTGTTCATGCCCTTGTACGGGGTGATCAGGGAGCGCGTGGAGATCCAGCCCGTGGGGCCGTCGTTCGAGGTGGGCGTTGGCCCGCGCACCGAGACGGCGCGCATCTTCGAGCCGGTGGCACCGGCGACGACCGGAACACCCCGTGTGCTGTTCGTGGAGAGCGAGAAGTACTTCGACCGGCCGGGCCTCTACGGCGACGACGCTGGCGATTACCCGGACAATGCCCAGCGCTACGCGCTCTTCACGCGGGCCGTGCTGGTGGCGTTGCCCCGCGTGATGCCGCAGGCGCCGAGCATTCTCCACGCGCACGATTGGCAGACGGCGCTGGCCAGTGTGTACCTGAAGACCGAGTTCCTGGCGCATTCATACTACGAGGGGATCCGGGCCGTGCTCTCGGTGCACAACGCCGGCTATCAGGGCCACTTTCCGGAATCGACGATGCCGGAGATCGGGCTGTCGCCGCTCCTGTACAACGACCGCCAGCTCGAGTGGTACGGCCGGCTCAACCTGCTCAAGGGCGGGCTCGTGTTCTCCGACCTGGTGATCACGGTGAGCCCGACACACGCGCACGAGCTTCGCACGGAGAAGGGAGGGTTCGGGCTCGACGGCGTGTTCGTGGGGCTGCGCGACCGGCTCGTTGGCATCGTGAACGGAATCGACCAGGACGTATGGGATCCGTCGCGCGACACTTTCATTCCACGGCGATTCTCCTCCGAGAACCTCCAGGGCAAGAAGCGCTGTCGCGTCGCCCTCCAGCGTGCGACCGGCATGAGCCGGTGGCAGGCGCCGATCTTCGCGCTCACGGCGCGGCTCGTCTCACAAAAGGGGCTCGACCTGATCCTCGGCGATCCGGGGTACTTCGCATTCGACGCGCAGTACATCTTCCTCGGCCACGGTGAAGCGCGCTACGAGGCGATGCTCACCGAGTTGGCTGAGCGGGCGCCGAGCCGGATCGCGGTGAAGCTGGACTTCACGGACGAGTTCGAGCACCTGTTGCTCGCCGGCGCGGACATGTGCCTGATGCCGTCGCAGTACGAGCCGTGCGGCCTCACGCAGATGCGCGCGCAGCGATACGGCACCATCCCGGTGGCGAGGCGGGTCGGTGGGTTGGCCGACACGATCGAGGATGGCGTCACCGGCTTCCTGTTCGATGACTACACGCCGGCGGATTTCATGCGCGCCGCCATGCGCGCGGTGGATCAGTATCGCGAAACCGACGCGTGGGAGGAGATGATGCGCGAGGCGATGGCGCGCGACTTCGGCTGGGAGAAGAGCGCCGCGCGGTACCTGACGGTGTACCGCCGCGTGCTCACGCAGGCGTCGGTGCGGTAGTCGTCGATCCATCACCCCGGACAGTTTCTCATGCTTCAGCTACGACGTCTCGCGATGCCGTTCGTGCTCGCATCGTGTGCAGTGATTCCCGCCAGCGCGTGTGGTCAGGTGCCCCCGGCGTCGCGCGCTGTGGCCGACAGCGCGCCGCCGCCGGTGGCGCGCGAGTTTCGCGCGGCGTGGGTGGCGTCGGTGAGCAACATCGACTGGCCGTCCAGGCCGGGCCTGAGCACCGCGCAGCAGCAGTCCGAGCTGATCGCGATGCTCGACAAGCTGGTACAGCTTCGCATGAACGCCATCGTGCTTCAGGTAAGACCAGCCGCCGATGCGCTCTATCAGTCGTCGATCGAGCCATGGTCGGATTTTCTCACGGGAGAGATGGGGCGAGCGCCCGATCCGTTCTACGATCCGCTCACGTTCGCCACGGCGGAAGCGCACAAGCGCGGATTGGAGATGCACGTCTGGATCAATCCGTATCGCGCGAAGCATCCCGCGAGCAAGTCGACCTCGGCCAGTCACGTCAGTCGCAGCCGCCCGGAGCTCGTGCGCACGTACGGCTCGTTTCTCTGGATGGATCCGGGTGATCCCGCCGTGCGCGCGCGGACCACGAACGTCGTGCTCGACCTCGTGCGCCGGTACGACATCGATGCGGTGCACATGGATGACTACTTCTATCCGTATCCCGAGTCGCGCAACGGCCGCGAAATCGAGTTTCCGGACGAGTCCACCTACCGGCGCTATCGCCAGGGTGGCGGCACGCTGGCGCGGGACGACTGGCGGCGGGAGAACGTGAATGTGCTCATCAAGGAGTTGTACGAGAGCATTCACGCCACGAAGCCATGGGTGCGGTTCGGCCTGAGCCCGTTCGGTATCTGGCGGCCGGGCTATCCGGAGTCGGTGCGCGGACTCGATCAGTACGCGAAGCTCTACGCCGATGCGCGGAAGTGGCTGCACGAGGGGTGGGTGGACTACTTCACCCCGCAGCTCTACTGGGCGGTGAACCGTCCGGAGCAGAGCTATCCGGTGCTGCTCAAGTGGTGGACCGAGCAGAACCTGAAGGGTCGCCACATGTGGCCGGGCAACTATACCGGCAAGGTGGCGTTCACGACCTCGGCTGCCTGGCGGACCGACGAGGTGCTCGAGCAGATCCGGCTGACGCGCGCACAGCCTGGCGCGACCGGCAACGTGCACTTCAGCATGAAGGTGTTCATGGACAATCCGGATCGTCTCGACGAGCGGTTGATGAGCGAGGTGTACACCGAGCCGGCGCTCGTGCCGGCATCACCATGGCTCGGCAACCTCGTGCCTGTCGCTCCGCGAATCGTAATGCGCGACGATGCGGTGTCCGGGTACTGGGTGCTCGACATCGCGCCGGGTGATACGGTGGTGAACACGGCGCGGGCCGGCGCGATCTCGCTGTTCGTGGTGCAGGTGCGCACCGACGCCGGATGGACGACGCGCATCGTGCCGGCGACCGAGCGCCTGCACGTGCTCGCGCCGCGCAGCGGCGTGGCACCGCTCGATGTCCGCGTGATGGCGGTGAACCGCGTGGGCAACGCTGGACCAGCGGCGAGGCTGCCGCTGCGGTAGTGCGGCGTGCGGCACGTGGCGGCGGCACTCGTCGCCCCGCGCGGCCAGCGAGGCAGGACAGCGAACGCGGGGCGCGGCGAACGTCGCCGGGCCCCGCGTCGCATGGTGGTCCGCGACTCAGCGCGTGCGGCGCAGACTCGTATAGACGATGGTCACGAACTGCTCCGGCTTCATGAAGCCCTTGCCCCAGGCCGCATCGAAGTCGGCCAACGGCTTGGCGGCCACGACCTGCTCCACGGTGAGGCGACGCACGGCCAGACGCGTGAGGCGGCGGCGAACTTCCAGCAGCATGTCGCGATAGCGGACGAGATCGTCGCGACTGGCGAGCGCTCCGTGTCCGGGAATGATCTTCGTGTCGGCGTTGGTGGTGGCCAACACTCCATTCACGGCGGCGATGGTGCCGGCGAGAGAGCCTCCGGAGGACACGTCGATGAATGGATAGGTGTCCTTGAAGAAGACGTCGCCCATGTGCACGACATTCGCGGCGCGAAACACGATGATGGCGTCGCCGTCCGTGTGTGCGTTGCGCACGTGCGACGCGCGCAGCGTGTCTCCGTTCACGAAGAACGTGATGGTGTCGGAGAAGGTGATCACGGGCAGCGCCCCGACCGGCGACGCGGGCACGGTATCGCGGAATGCCGCGAGGAATTGCTGCGCGCTCATCCGCTTGCGGACGTTGTCGTGCGCGACGATGATCGAGCCGCTGCTGGCCATGCTCTCGTTGCCACCGGTGTGGTCGCCGTGCCAGTGCGTGTTCATCACGAAGCGCACCGGCTTCTGCGTCACGGTCGCGATGGCCGCGCGGATCTTCGGCGTGAGCGGCGCGTACTGGTCGTCGATCACGAACGCATCATCGCGGCCGACCGACAATCCGATGTTTCCACCGGCTCCCTGCAGCATGTAGACTCCGGCGACGACCGGCACGACCGTGACGTTCACTCGGGAGAAATCCTGCTGGGCGTGGACGACTGGCGGCATGACGAGCAGGGCAGCCAGACTGCATCGCGGAAACCATCGCATGGGCGTGTGGGTACGAGGAGGGTGCGGGAAGGGTGGACTGCAATTTGCTCGAATTTCGAACGTTGGCATCGGGTCGCCCGTTTCAGCGCTTCGGGCTGGCCGGAATGGACGGGAGGGGGGCATGAGCTTGACGACGTTTCGGGACGGAGGTGGCGTTCGCTGGCGCGTCTGGCACGTCGAGACGCCCAGGACGCGTGCGCACCTGATGGATGCGAGCTTCCGGAACGGCTGGCTCGTGTTCGAGCAGGAAGACGGAAGCAATCGGCGGCGCCTCAGCCAGGTTCCCGAGGACTGGGAGTCCCTCTCCCCCGAGCATCTCGCGCGCCTCTGCGCGCTGGCCGTCGCGGCTCCTCCGGCCAGGCCAAGTTCCAGCCTGACGACGATGAAGATGCCCATTTCACCCCGCCCGTCGGACTTCCGGGACAGGGAACGGTGAACCGTGAACCGTGAACCGTGAACCGCTGTATCTCCTGCCTCACTGCTCACTGCTTCCCGCTCCTCGCCCCCACCTTCCGGCTCTCCCCCTGTAGTTCGCGATCCCGAGCGGGCGCAGCTCCCCCAGACAGCACGCCGAGGCAGTCCGGACCCGCTTTTTCCAACGGGAGCGGCCCTTGACACGCCCCGTCTGATAAGCAACCTTTCATCCGGATATACGGATGATACAGGCCCGCCCCTTCTTCGACCGCCTCTCGGCGCTTGCCGACCCCATTCGGAGTCGGCTGCTCCTGCTGCTCGACCGTCATGAGCTGACGGTGGGCGAGCTGTGTAGCGCGCTGCAGCTTCCCCAGAGCACCGTGAGCCGCCATCTGAAGACACTGGCCGACGAAGGGTGGGTGATCGCCCGGGCCGAAGGGACGAGCCGCCGGTACGCGATGCCTGGTGCCGCGCTGGATCCCGGCGCCCGTCGGCTCTGGCATCTCGTCCGCGAGCAGGTGGGCACCACGCCCTCCGCCCGCCACGATCTGACCCGCGTCGAGCAACTCCTGCTCGAGCGGCGGTCGACGTCGCAGGCGTTCTTTTCGTCGCGCGCCGGACAGTGGGACAAGGTGCGGGTGGAACTGTACGGAAGCCGAGCCGACCTCACGCCTTTTGCTGCCCTGCTCGACCCCGAGTGGGTCGTGGCCGATCTCGGATGCGGCACGGGCCAGACGTCCGCCGCGCTCGCGCCGTTCGTCCGTCGGGTGATCGCCGTCGACGAGTCGAGTGCGATGCTGGCCGCGGCGCGGCGACGCCTCGGCGAGCGCGATCAGGTCGACGTCCGCAGCGGTCGGCTGGAAGATCTTCCCATCGAGGATGCCGAGCTGGATGCGGCGATCCTCTCGCTCGTACTGCATTTCGTCGTCGATCCATCCGCCGTGTTCGCCGAGGCGGCGCGCACGATCCGGCCGGGCGGACGCCTGCTCGTGGTGGACATGGTCCCGCACGAGCGTGAGGAATATCGATCGACGATGGGGCATCTCTGGCTCGGCTTCGATACCGCGCAGCTCACGGGGTGGCTCGAGCGCGCAGGCTTTGCCGACGTACGCGTCGTCCCGCTCTCCCCTGATCCGCAGGCGAAAGGCCCGGGGCTGTTCACTGCCCGCGCGGTGAGACGGAATGGCGGACTAATGGACTGACAGTACCTCGACCAGCAGTCACGATTCACGTCTCACGTCTCACGATTCACGATTCACGATTCACGATTCACGTCTCACGCGCTCCTCTTCACCGCTCACCGATCACATACCATGGCAACCACCCAGCGTCCCGCTTCACATACCGCCCTCGATCGCCCGGCCTACAAGGTCGCCGATCTCTCGCTCGCCGAGTTCGGGCGCAAGGAACTTCGGCTCGCCGAGCAGGAAATGCCCGGTCTCATGGCGTTGCGGCACGAGTACAAGGGCAAGAAGCCGCTCACTGGCGCGAAGATCATGGGCTCGCTGCACATGACCGTGCAGACCGCCGTGCTCATCGAGACGCTCACCGACCTCGGTGCCGACGTGCGCTGGGTGAGCTGCAACATCTTCAGCACCCAGGATCATGCCGCGGCGGCAGTTGCCGTGGGCAAGGATGGCACGGTGGACAATCCGAAGGGAATCGCCGTGTTCGCGTGGAAGGGCGAGACGCTGGAGGAGTACTGGTGGTGCACGGAGCAGGCGCTCATGTGGCCTGACGGCTCCGGTCCGAACCTGATTCTGGATGACGGCGGCGACGCGACGATGCTCGTGCACAAGGGTGCGGAGTACGAGACGACGGGCGTCATCCCCGCGTTCGATGAAGCGACGGACAGCGAGGAGTGGGGCGTAATATTAGAGCTTCTTCGCAGCGAAGCTGCGAAGAATCCCGGGCGCTGGACGAAGGTGGCGGCGGCGATCCGCGGCGTGTCCGAGGAGACGACGACGGGCGTCCATCGCCTGTACGAGATGATGAACGCCGGCACGCTCCGCTTCCCGGCGATCAACGTCAACGACGCGGTGACGAAGAGCAAGTTCGACAACCTGTACGGCTGCCGGCACTCGCTCACCGACGGCATCCTGCGCGCGAGCGACGTGATGCTCGCCGGCAAGGTCGCGGTGATCTTTGGTTACGGGGATGTGGGGAAGGGCTGTGCCCAGTCGCTGCGCGGCCAGGGTGCGCGCGTCATCATCACCGAGATCGATCCCATCTGCGCGCTGCAGGCGGCGATGGAAGGCTACCAGGTCACGACGCTCGAGGAGGTCGTGAAGACGGCCGACATCTTCATCACCGCCACCGGCAACAAGCACATCATCACGGTGGAGGACATGGCGAAGATGAAGGACAAGGCCATCGTCGGAAACATCGGCCACTTCGACAACGAGATCGACATGGCTGGTCTCAAGAAGAAGGGGATCGAGCGGATCAACATCAAGCCGCAGTACGACGAGTTCGTCTTCCCCGATGGCCACTCGGTCATGATTCTCGCCGAGGGCCGCCTGTTGAACCTCGGCTGCGCCACGGGTCATCCGAGCTTCGTGATGTCGGCGTCGTTCACCAACCAGGTGATGGCGCAGCTCGAGCTGCACCAGAACGCGGACAAGCTGGAGAAGAAGGTCTACACGCTGCCGAAGCATCTGGACGAGAAGGTCGCGCGCCTGCATCTCGACAAGCTCGGCGTGAAGCTGACGAAGCTCTCCAAGGACCAGGCCGACTACATCGGCGTGCCGGTGGACGGCCCCTACAAGCCGGAGCATTACCGGTACTAGGTAGGTCGGTAGGTCGGTTGGTCGGTAGGTCGGTAGGGGCACATCGGAATCAGTCCGGTGTGCCCCTCGCCGTTTCCCACCTACTCACCTACCCACCTACTCACCTACTCACCTACCGCCGTTTTCGGCCCGGTTTTCGCATTTACGGCCCAGTCCGCCCCGCCGGGGCCCAACCGTGATTCGTGACCGTACTGACCTCCGTTCTCCGCGCCTTCCTCGCGGCGTCGCTGCTTCTCGCGACGCCGTTCGTCGCGCATGGCCAGTCCCGCCCGGCCGCCGCTGACCGGCGGGACTCCATCGATGTCGCATCGCTGACGTTCGATGGGGCGAAGGACGTGTCGACGAGCGACCTGAAGCTCGTGATCTTCACGCGCACCTCGAGCTGCCGGCTGATCCTCTTCGCGC